>JBMFXC010000133.1:0-2627 GCA_049964655.1 Acidimicrobiales bacterium | reverse complement strand
GGCGGGGGTCGCTGGGTTCGTCGCCGCCGCGATGGTCGGACCGAGGGCCCGGGGAGATCGCGGCTCGACGAGCCCCCACAACATGCTGCTCGTGGCTGTGGGCGCGGGGATCCTGTGGCTCGGATGGAACGGCTTCAACGGTGGCGATCCGTTCTACGCCGGGGTCGATGCCGCGTCTGCGGTGCTGAACACGAACGTTGCCACCGCCGCGGCGCTGCTCACCTGGATGGCCGCCGACATGACCGTGGGCAAGAAGCGCAAGCCGACCTTCGCAGGAGCGGTGAACGGGATGATCTGCGGGCTCGTCGGCATCACGCCGGCAGCGGGGTGGGTCGACGGGTACGGGGCGCTTGCGATCGGGGTCCTGTGCTCGTCGCTGGTGTGGGTGGCCATGGCCGTGCTGCCGAAGGTGCGGCCGTTCTCGACGGTCGACGACGCGCTCGGCGTCGTGTACACGCACGGCATCGCCGGCCTGTGCGGCGGGCTCCTCGTGGGCATCCTGGCCAACCCAGCGATGATCGAGTACGGGGTGACCGGCGCGCACTATGCCGGCAAGGGGGCCGTCGGGGTCGGCGGGCTGCTCTACACGGGCTCGTGGCACCAGGAGTGGGAGCAGCTCGTCGCGGCCGTCTGGGTCGTCTGCTTCACCGCGGCGATGACCGCGCTCCTCCTCGCTGCGGTGCGGCTCGTCTGTCGGGGCCTGCGCGAGCGCGACGAGCTGCTCGAGGTGGGGGACTTCGCCCTGCACGACGAGCAGGTGGACCACCAGCGGGGACTGGCCGCCGTCCAGCGGCTCTCCGAGGAGCAGCTGGCCGAGGTGGTCGACGCCATCGTCGGCGCGGCGGCGAACGCCCGAGCTGCCCGAGCTGCCCCCCGCGCCGACGGCGAGGTGGCGACCGGCGGCAGCGGCTGAGCGGTCAGCCCGCCTGCCTGGCGACCGCCTCGGCTGCCCGCCGCGCTGCGTCGGGGTCGCCGAGGTACCCCGCGTCGTGCACCGCGAGGTCGTCGTCGAAACGGTACCGGAAGGGGATCCCGGTGGGGATCTCGAGACCGGGGATGTCGGCGTCGGAGACGGCGTCGAGATGCTTGCGAAGCGCGCGGATGCTGTTGCCGTGGGCCACCACGAGCACCGCACCACCCCTGGCGCCGGCCGTGCGGAGGTCGGGGACGATCACGTCGTCCCAGTAGGGCAGGACGCGTACGACCACGTCCGCGAGGCACTCGGTGGCCGGCAGCACGTGGGAGGGGACGTCGCGGTAGCGGGGGTCGCCCGCAGGGTGGCGGGGGTCGCCGGGCGGGAGCGGCGGCGGAGGCACGTCGTAGCTGCGGCGCCACAGCGTCACCTGGTCGAGCCCGAACCGGCTGGCCGTCTCTTTCTTGTCGAGGCCCTGGAGGTCGCCGTAGTGGCGCTCGTTCAGCCGCCAGTGGCGGCGGACGGGGAGCCACGGTCGCCCCGCGGCGTCCAAGGTGAGGTTGGCGGTGCGGATGGCCCTGGTGAGCACCGAGGTGTGGACGATGCGCAGGTCGAGTGACCCCTCGGCGGCGAGCAGCTCGCCGGCGCGGAGGGCCTCCTGCTCCCCCGAAGGGGTGAGGTCGACGTCGGTCCAGCCGGTGAACAGGTTCTGCGCGTTCCACTCGGACTCTCCGTGCCGGAGCAGGACCAGGTCGAGCACGCAGTGATCGTACCCAGGGCAGGCCGTAGGCACGAACCGCCCGATGCTTCGGTCACGCAAATCAAAAATCTTGCCGTACTGAGACTCAACTTAGCTATACTCTCTCCTGTAAGGCATCGGGCAGTCTGGAAGTGAGGAAGAGCTGCCAGTCGTGAGCTGGCAGTCGAGAACGTCGGCGCGCCTCGGGCGCGAGAGAGGTAGGTAGTGCGATGGCCAAGGCGGTCGGAATCGACCTCGGCACCACGAACTCCGTGGTGAGCGTGCTGGAGGCGGGCGAGCCCGTCGTGATCCCGAATGCGGAGGGGTCGAGGACGACCCCGTCGGTCGTGGGCTTCTCGAAGAGCGGCGAGGTGCTGGTCGGGGAGGTCGCCAAGCGCCAGGCGATCACCAACCCCGACCGCACCATCCGGTCGGTGAAGCGCCACATGGGCACGAAGTGGACGATCACAATCGACGGCAAGGCGTACACCGCCCAGGAGATCTCCGCCCGGATCCTGGGCAAGCTGAAGCGTGACGCCGAGGCCTACCTGGGTGACACCGTGAACCAGGCGGTCATCACCGTCCCCGCGTACTTCGACGACGCGCAGCGCACCGCGACCAAGGAGGCCGGGCAGATCGCCGGGCTCGAGGTGCTGCGGATCATCAACGAGCCGACCGCCGCCGCGCTCGCCTACGGCCTCGACAAGGAGGGCGCGGAACAGACCGTGCTCGTCTTCGACCTCGGCGGTGGCACCTTCGACGTCTCGATCCTCGACATCGGCGAGGGTGTTTTCGAGGTGAAGTCGACGAGCGGCGACTCGCACCTCGGTGGTGACGACTGGGACCAGCGGGTCATCGACTGGCTCGTCAAGACCTTCAAGGACACCGAGGGCGTGGACCTCTCGGGCGACAAGATGGCGATGCAGCGCCTGAAGGAGGCGGCGGAGAAGGCCAAGATTGAGCTTTCCAGCGTGC
>JBMFXC010000132.1:0-2965 GCA_049964655.1 Acidimicrobiales bacterium | reverse complement strand
AAGGGAACCCCGAGAAGGGGTGCGGCATGAGTGACGCTCACTATCGATCACTCGGCTGCAACGGAGCAAGACGAAGGTCAGTCTTCCGGCCAGCTCGGCCCGGGCGTGCCGGCGGCGAAGGCCTCGACGAGCTGGTGAGCCTCGTCGTCGTGGAACTGCACCGGCGGCGACTTCATGAAGTACGCCGAGGGGCCGACCAGGGGTCCGCCGATGCCTCGGTCGAGGGCGAGCTTGGCGCACCGGACGGCGTCGATGATGACGCCCGCCGAGTTGGGCGAGTCCCACACTTCGAGCTTGAGCTCGAGGTTGAGGGGGACGTCGCCGAAGTTGCGACCCTCCATCCGGATGTACGCCCACTTGCGGTCCTTGAGCCACGGCACGTGGTCGGAGGGTCCGATGTGGACGTCCTCGTCGGACAGTGCCCCGTGCTCGATCTGGCTGGTGACCGCCTGGGTCTTCGAGATCTTCTTCGACTCGAGGCGAGCGCGCTCGAGCATGTTCTTGAAGTCCATGTTGCCGCCCACGTTGAGCTGGTAGGTGTGGTCGAGGGCGAGGCCGCGGTCCTCGAAGAGCCGGGTCAGGATCCGGTGGACGATGGTCGAGCCGACCTGGCTCTTGATGTCGTCGCCGACGATCGGGACGCCCGCGTCACGGAACCGCCGGGCCCACTCGGGGTCCGAGGCGATGAAGACGGGGATGGCGTTCACGAAGGCGACACCGGCCTCGAGGCAGGCGCTGGCGTAGGAGCGCTGGGCCTCCTCGGACCCGACGGGCAGGTAGCTCACCAGCACGTCGGCCCGGGCTTCGCGCAGGGCGGCAGCCACGTCGACCGGTTCGGCCGGTGACTCTTCCACCGTGTCGCGGTAGTACGTGCCGAGGCCGTCGAGGGTGGGGCCCCGCTGGACGGTGACCCCGAGGTCGCCGACCGAAGCAAAGCGGATCGTGTTGTTCTGGCCGGCGAAGATCGCCTTACCGAGGTCGGCACCGACCTTGGCGGCGTCGACGTCGAAGGCGGCCACGAACTCGAGGTCCGAGACGTGGTACCCGCCGAGCACCACATGCATGAGCCCGGGCACGGTGTCCGAAGGGTCCGCTCCTTCGTAGTAGGAGACGCCCTGGACGAGCGAGCTGGCGCAGTTGCCCACGCCGGCGATGGCGACACGGATGGTGCTCATGGATCGGGTCCCTTCAGTGTGTGGCTGGATGTCGGTCGAGCCGATGGTCGGACGGGGTGGTGGGTGCCGTGGCGGCGAGCGCGCGGCGCTCGGACTCGATCAGCCGATCGAGCCACGAGATGTCGTGCTCGGTGGCCTCGGTGCTGTGCTCGGCCAAGGAGCGCACGTAGACGTCGAGCGCGGTACCGGCCACCCGGGCGCGGTCAGAGGCCAGGCGCCGGACGAGCTGGGCCCGACGCCGCTCGAGCAGCCGGAGACGCGCCTGGGGAGCCAGGTGGTGGGCGAAGGCCAGGCGCAGCCCGAAGGAGCGAGCGTCGTCGGTGCTGGCCCCGTCGTCCTCGAGCAGGCGTTCGAAGAGGGCGAGGCCGGCGTCGGTGATCCGATAGACCTTGCGCGAGCGCTTGGTCGAGCGTCCAGTAGTGGCACGCCGGGCCCGCAGCACAGCTCGCTCACCGCCCAGGGAGCCGGTGGCGGGGATGGCGACATCGGCCGCCACCGCTACTGCGGTCACCGCACCCGCTGCCTCGAGGCGCGAAAGGGCGGGGTAGAGGGACCCGAAGGAGATGTTGACGAAGAGCCCGAGCTCGTCGCGCAGACGGCGACGGATCTCGTAGCCGTGCAGCTCCTGCTCGGCGAGGAGCCCGAGGATGGCGAGATCCAGCACGTCAGCGCTCCCCGGTCCTGGGTGGCACCGGAGGCTTGGCGGCGCACCTGACGACGCACCCGGCCCGATCGGCCTGCCTTGGTGACGAGGATCGCACGAGCGAACGATATATCACATCGATATATCGACGCAACGTATCGAGGTGGCGACGACCGGGCTGGTGCCAGTGCTGCCTGTGCTGCCTGTGCTGCCAGTGCTCGGGTGGAGGCCGCGTCGCCGGCGCCCGGGAGTTGCCGGAGGGTTGCGCGATCGCTGCTCGAATGGAGGGCGCGGTGACGACGCGGGCTGCCGCCGGGGGTCGCTCGACGGCGGTGTGGTGCCCGCCTGCCTGGGTGCTCGCCTCGCGGCGGCGTGTCGGTGTGGCCGGAGGGTTACCCTGAGTGCCGTGAGCTTCGTGCCCGGGGTCCCCCGCGGGGCCCAGACGTCCCCGACCGGGGGTTGGGTGGAGTACCGGCTGGCCCGCAACGCCGTCGTCTCCCAGTTCCGCAAAGGTCGTCTGTCTCGGCTCGACGTGTGCGACGCCCACCCCGAGCTGCTGCGGGCGGCTCGGAACGTCGGTGCCGCGGCCGAGGAGGCCTGCCCGGTGTGCGACGCCGAGTCGATGGTCGACGTCACCTTCGTTTTCGGTGCCCGCCTGCCCGCCGGAGGACGGTGCGTCGCCTCGTCGGCCGAGTTGGCCCGGTACCACCGACGCAAGGACCCGGTCGTCTGCTACGTGATCGAAGTGTGCCCCCAGTGCGCCTGGAACCACCTCGTCCGCATGTACCCCGCCGGTGCCGGTGTGGCAGGAAGCCCGGCGCGTCCGACCCGTCGCCGGGCGAAACCGTCGGCACCCCGGTGACCACCCGGGCCCAGCCGTCGGTCCGGCGGTAAGCTCACTGTCGACCGGGCCGGTTTGCCCGGTGCGTCGAACCGGCCAGCGGCCGGATGCCGCCGGCAGCCCCTGGCGCTGGACGGCCGATCGAAAGGAGCGCCATGTCCGACGAGCGCGCCACCCCGCCAAAGGCGGTCCATCCGGGGTCACCGTCATCAGCTGCCACGGACACCCCGGCCCAGCCTCGACGCCAGACCGTTCCAGCCGTGCGCGCCGCCAAGCGGCGTGACGGAGCGGCTCCGCTGGTGATGG
>JBMFXC010000131.1:0-3172 GCA_049964655.1 Acidimicrobiales bacterium | reverse complement strand
CGATGATGGATATCGGTCGTCGATATCGCGTTCCGATTTTCCACTCGAGTTAGAGCACAGGAGGAGGCCGCAGCTCTCGGCACGCCACCCCCAATCGCCCGGGCCAGCGACCGGCCGTTCTCCCGTCGCCGACGAGCAGGGCACGGCGAGGTGCGCGCTCGATCGAACGGCTCCGAGACGACCGGCTCGAGCGGGTCGTCGGGGGAGCGGGCCACGAGCACGGCACGGTATGGCCGCCCGGCCCGCAGGCCCGGGGCAGGCCCGAGCCCGGGCGAACCGCCCGGGCTTCACGCCGGGGAGCGTCCTCCGGCGGCACGAACCCGGGCCAGCTCGAAGCAGGCGATGGCACCGGCGGTGGCCACGTTGAGCGATGCAAGCGCCCCATGCTGCGGGATGGCGACGAGCTCGTCGCATCGCGCCCGAGTGAGCGGAGCCAGCCCCGATCCTTCCGAGCCGAGGACGAGAGCGACCGACTGGTCCCCCACCGCCAGCTCGTAGATCGACCGAGATGCCCCCTGGTCGAGGCCGACCGTCCACACCCCGAGGGCAGCGAGGCGGCGCAACGCGGCGGGCACGCCGGGCACCACGGCCATCGGCAGGTGCTCGATCGCCCCGGCTGCCACCTTGGCCACCGTCGGCGTCAGGTGGACGGCACGGTGACGTGGCAGGACGACACCGGTCACGCCTGCGCACTCGGCGCTGCGCAGCACCGCCCCGAGGTTGGTGGGATCGGTCACGCCATCGAGGACGACCAGGAACGGCACCCGGCCACGCCGCGTCGGGCCACACAGGTCGTCGAGGGGCACCTCACCGACCGGGACCGCCTGGGCGACCACACCCTGGGGACCGTCGGTCCGGGCAAGCGCGTCGAGGCGCCGGCGGGGGACCACCTCGAGGCGGACCTTCCGCCGCCGAGCCAGCGCTTCGATGTCATCGAGCACGGGCGAAGGCTCCATCCCTTCGGCGAGGTAGACCACACGAACCGGTCGGACGCCGGCGGCGAGCAGCTCTCGTACGGCCTGCCGGCCTTCGACCTGGTCGCCGCCGAGCCCGGCACGCTCGGTGTCTCGCCGCCGGGGCGGGGCAACCCCCCGGCTCGACGGTTCCCGCCCGGTGACTCCACGTGCCCGGCCCGTGCCAGGACGACCGCCACTACCCCGGCCGCTGCCGGGACGACCTGCACCACTATGGCCACTGCCAGGACGACCGCCCGGACGACCGCCGCCACGCCCCGAGTGGTCGGACGGCCCACCCGGTTGCCGCGCCCGGCCCGGGCTCACGACGCTCCCTGCGAGGCACCAAGCGGCTCGGTCGCCGACGTTCTGCCGGCCGCCGAGAGCAGCACGACCGCCGTGCACGCGATCCCCTCGCCCCGTCCGATCGCTCCCAGCCCCTCGGCGCGGGTCGCCTTGACGTTCACCGGCGCCCCGAGGACGGCGGTGAGACGCTCCGCCATCGCGTCGACGAAGTCGGCCAGCCGGGGACGCTCGGCCACCACCGTGCAGTCGCCATTCACCACCACCCAACCCGCCTGGCGCGCTCGCTCGACCACCATGGCGAGGATGGCCATCGAGTCGGCGCCCGCCCACCGCTCGTCGGTGTCGGGAGCGTGCCGCCCGAGATCGCCCAGGCCGGCGGCCCCGAGCACGGCATCGGCCAAGGCGTGGGCGACGGCGTCGGCATCGCTGTGCCCGACGAGCCCACGCGCTCCGGGGCCGTCCACGTCGACGCCACCCAGGCGGAGACGACGGCCGGGATCGTCGGAGAACGGATGGACGTCGAAGCCCTGGCCCACCCGGAGCGCCGGGACGGACGGCACCTCACCTGCGCCGCGGGGGCTCATCGGCGTCCCCCCAACCGGCTCGGACCCTCGGCCCTCACCGGACCACCGCCAGGAGGGCCGAGACGATGGCGAGGTCGTCCGGGCTGGTCACCTTCAGGTTGGTCGGTTCACCTGGGACGACGACCACCGACCCACCGACTCGTTCGACCAGTGCGGCGTCGTCGGTCGCTTCGGGGTCGCCGGCATGGGCTCGACGCAGGATGCCCGCCCGGAACCCCTGCGGTGTCTGCACGGCTACGAGCCCGGTGCGATCGACGGCGTCGGCGAGGGCTGCGCCAGCTCGCCGGCGCAGGGTGTCGGCCACCGGCACCACCGGTACAGCACCGTCGGCGTCCTCGAGGGCGTCCAGCACGGCGCGGAACAGGTCGGGGGTGGCAAGGGGTCGGGCACCGTCGTGCACCAGGACGACGGCTGCCTCGTCGGGAACGGCTGCGAGCCCGGCCCGCACCGATCCGGCACGTGTCGCTCCTCCGGTAACCACGGCGTCGGCGTCGACAAGGGCGTCAGTCCACCCGGTAGCGGCGTGGTGAGCCTGCGCAGGGACGACCACCACGACCCCTTCGGAGATCGACCGGGCGGCAGCGATCGACCACGAGACGAGCGGTCGGTCCCCCACGGTGGCGAACTGCTTGAGACCTCCGAAGCGACGTCCCGAGCCGCCGGCGACCACCACGGTCCACACCGGACCGGAGACAGTCAGGGCAGGGCCTCGTCGAGCCGTTGCTCGGCTGCCTCCTCGTCCACGCCGAGCGCGAAGGTGAGCTCCGACACCAAGATCTGCCGAGCCCGGCTCAGCATGCGCTTCTCGCCGGCCGAGAGCCCCTTGTCCTTGTCGCGGATCGACAGGTTCCGCACCACCTCGGCCACCTGGTAGATGTCGCCCGACCGGAGCTTTTCCGAGTGGTTCTTGTACCGCCGCGACCAGTTGGTCGGCATCCGCGCTTCCTTCTTGCGAAGGACGGCGAAGACCTCCTCGACTTCCTCGTCGTTGATGACTTCACGCAAGCCGACACCCTCGGTGTTGTCAGCCGGCACCATCAAGGTGAGATCGCCGTAGGCGAGCCGGAGCACCAGGTACTCCTGCTTCTTGCCGAAGGCCTCTTTGGTCTCGCGCCGTTCGACCACAGCCGCGCCGTGGTGCGGATAGACGACCTTGTCACCGATGTCGAACACCGAGCCTCCTGGCGGTGGGCCCCGGTCGTGGGCGGTCTGGCACGCCGAGACCAGCGGACGGGACCTCCAAGGGTACACCCTGGCGCCAGCCCCTCCGCCCAGGCCCGCGTTGACTCATCTAAAACCTCCGCGTAGACCCATTCATTGCCTCACGTA
>JBMFXC010000130.1:0-3357 GCA_049964655.1 Acidimicrobiales bacterium | reverse complement strand
TGGCGGCGGCGACGATGCCGCCGGTCGGTGCGTAGGTGAGGGCCTTCAAGGTGACAAGGGAGCGCACCACGGCTTTGCGATGCGGGCCGTTGTAGGTGCACGACGCGCTGAAGGCTTCCCACCAGGACTCGGTGTCGCGGATCGCTTCGTCGGCGTCACCGCCGCAGCGGCCCTCGGCGAACTGCGGGTGCCACGACAGCACGAACGGGACCCGCTCGCCCGCCGCGACGCTGAATGTGGCGACCGTGGAGAAGTTCTCACCGCTCGTGGCGACCGGGGTGGCGAGACAGATGGCGTCGGGGCCGGCGATGCCGTGGAGGTGGTCGCCGGCGCGCTGCATCCACGGCACGACCCACCCGTAGTCGAAGCGGACGACGAGCTCCATCCGCATCGGGACCCGTCCGGCGATGCCCTCGACGACCCGGACGACGCTCGCGTGGTCGGAGCGGGCGGGCATGCAGTCGACGATCCGGACCACCCCGTCATCGGTGTGGATGTCGGTCTCCAACACGAGCGTGGCGTCGCGATAGCGGCGCATCACCCGACGGGGAGAGGCGATAGGTGCGAGCTTCCAATAGCCGTGCTCGGCGCCGCCGAGCAGCGCGGCGAAGCACGCGCCCGAGTCGAAGCGGGGCAGGCAGAGCCAGTCGATCGACCCGGACGTGGCGACGAGCGCCGCACTGTGCCCGTCGCCGATGATCGCGTAGTCCTCGATCCTCGAGGCTGGCTGTTCCATCATCTGGGATGCCGCCTGGTCCGAGTTGTCACGGGCAGGGAACCCGGGGTGGTCCAGATCCATTCCGTTGATGCACACGGCGATCCGGGCCGAGTGTCCGGCCCGGTCGGGCGTTGCCGGCAGGCTTGGATGGCACTCATACGGCGCAGCGGTAGGGGCGGGGCATGCTCCCGTCTCCGAGCCGCGCGGCGAGGAACCGTTGGACGACGAGCTGCTTGGCCTGGGCAAGGGTGCACTCGGCCTCCGCGATGCGCATGTCGGGACTGGAGCGGCGATCGGCGCCGGCGGGATGCCAGTAGAGCCCGTCGGCTGCCACGGTCAGCTCGGGCACGGTGCTGGTCTCGGTGATGTCGACGCCGGAGTCGGAGAGCCCCCGGCGCAGGAGCGGGCGTACGACGAAGCTGTCGGCTGGGACACCCGAGTCGGCGAGCAGGGCGGCGACCTCGGAGACCTCGCCGGTGTTCTCCGGCGTCTCGGTCATCGCCACCCGCACCGCCAGTCCCAGCTCGACGAGGGTGGCGATGCCGTCCATCGTCCGGGTCCACGTACCCGCGCCCCGATGGGCGTCGTGGGTGGCGGGGCGTGCACCGTCGAGTGAAGTCTGCACGACCAGGTGTGGGTCGCCGGCCAGTGCGCGGAGCCGCTCCAGGCGGGTGGCGCGCAGCACGGTGGCGTTGGTGAGCAGCACGGTGGGCAGCGCTGCGCTGGCGTAGGCGAGGACCTCGGCGATGTCGGGGTGCAGGAGCGGCTCGCCGCCGGTGAGGTAGAGCTCGGTGAAGCCCTCGGCGACGGCCTCGTCGACGAGGGCACGGAAGCGCTCGGCGGAAAGGAGCCGTGGAAGGGCGCGCGGCGAGGAGCCGACCGCGCAGTAGTCACAGGCCAGGTTGCAGTGGAAGTTCGTGTACACCCAGAGTCGGCGGGGGAAGTAGGCGGTGCCGAACAGCGGCGCCACCGGGAGGTCCTCGCTTCCGGCGTCGCCGATCTCCTTTTCGTCGACGTGGGGATCGGCACCGGCCCGGTTGCTGCGACGATCGTCGCTGTCGTCGCTCCACGTGCCGCCGGTGGGGGTGAAGGCGGTGGGCAGGGAGGAGCGGTAGAGGTGGTAGCGGCCCCGGGCCCGTTCGGCGGGGGGGAGCACCTCGAGACAGGTCGTCCACCAGCCGGTCTCGATGGTCTCGACGAAGGATTCAGGGATTCGAGCAGCCCGCATCGAACGGGCCTGCGCCTCCCAGTCGTAGGCGAGCGGTACCAGCTCGGCCTCCGCCAGCCCGCCGCCGACCTCGATGATCGAGTACCACACCTCGCGCCGGCCGTCGTTGGCCGGTTTGCCGAGCACCCCGACGTTGACCACGAGGGTGCCGGCGATCCGCCGCTGCCAGGGCAGGCCCGAGTGGGTGCAGCAGATCACGTTGGCGCCGCTGGCGGCGACCCGGAGCCGGTGCTCGTCTTCGGGGAGCGACTCCCACCAGAAGTCGTTGAGCGCGAGCGGCGAGCCGTGGACGAGGTGGATGTCGCTGCCACCGATGCGTTCTCGGCGCTCGGTCGGGAGGCGACCCATCCACGCCGCGAAGCCGGGGCTGGTATGGGTGCGGGTGTGGTCGTAGATGAGCTGTGCGTACTCGTTGTCCCGGGGGTCGCGGTACCCGCACCCGCAGTCGGGGTCGCCTCGGGCGATGGCCACGTCGTAGTTTCCCGCCACACAGGTGATGTCGGCTGCTTGGAGGATCGGCCACAGTGCGTCGATCTCGGCGCCGAAGCCACCGAGATCGCCCAGGCAGTAGAGCTGCTCGCAGCCGCGCCGGTGGGCGTCGGTGACGAAGGCGGAGAGCGCGTAGGGGTTGGCGTACGGGCCGCCGCAGACCGCGATCCGTTGCGGCCGCTCGGTTCCCACATCTCCGGACCGGCGGCCCACGTCGGTCTCGGCAAGAGGAGCTGTGCCGACGGATCTCACGCCGGCACCTCTGCGGGCACCGGGGCCGGAGCCGCCCGGGCGACGAGCTCCAAGGGCTGACAGGCCGGCTCCACGCCTCCCCGACCGGAGTAGACGGCGATGGCGGCCACCCCGGCGAGCCAGAAGCCGATCACGAGCAGGTAGGAGGCGGTCGCACCGAGGTGGGTGGCGATGGTGGGGAGGGCGAGGGTGCCGACGATGGCACCGACGCGGCCGACGGCGACCGAGGCGCCGACGCCCGCCCCGCGCAGATGCGTCGGGAACAGCTCGGTGAAGGTGGGATAGGCGGAGGTCCACGCGGCGGTGCCCGCGGCGTTGGCGACGACGAAGGCGACAGTCACCAGTACGGCGCTGCGGCTGGCGGTGGCCAGGGCGAGCAGGCCGATCCCCCCCGCCGCGGCCAGGTAGGTGACGCCGACGGTCAGGCGGTGCCCAACCCGGTCGAACACGGCCGCCATGGACAGCCCGCCGGCGAGGCCGCCGACGTTGCCGATGATGTAGAAGAACGGGATCGCCCGGTCGGAGATGTGGACCTGGTGCAAGACGACCACCGACAAGAGGGCGAAGATCCCGTAGTATCCAAATGCCTCGGCGAGGTCGAGCAATGCCCCGAGCGCGAGGCGTCCCCGGTGGTGCCGGAGGAGCTCGCCGAGCCCCTGGCGCAGCCCCG
>JBMFXC010000129.1:0-3487 GCA_049964655.1 Acidimicrobiales bacterium | reverse complement strand
CTTAGGGGATGACCTCTGCCGAGACCGGGCCCGATCGCTCCTCCGCTGACGAGCCGTTCGTCCTCGTGGGCGAGCCCATCGAGGACTGGACCGGGGACGCCCGCTTCTTCGAGTACACCGAGGCCGTCGACCCGCTGCGCGGCGGGACCATCACCCCGGTCACCCCCGAGCTCTTCGGTCCCGAGCTCCACCAGGGTGGGCCGACCCGGATCGTCCCACTCGACTGCTCCGACGCCTTGGGCGTCCCCTACACGGCGACCAGCCCTGCGCTGTTGGCGTCCTACATCGTCGTCCGGCCCGGCGAGATGGTCGCCACCGCCCCCGACGGGACGAGCGAGCTCTACTACTGCCTGAGCGGCTCGGGCCATAGCGACTTCGAGACCGCGGCGAGCGGCGACGACCTGTCCTCCGGGACGATGCCGTGGCGCTCGGGCGACCTCTTCGTCCTCCCGGCACGTTGCACCACGGTGCACTGCGCCGATCCCGGCGACGCCGACGACGACCACGCCGCCGTCCTCTACCGGGTCACCGACGCCCCGCTCCTCCACTATCTCGGCGTGCGCCCCTGGGAGGCCCGGTTCCGGCCCACCCGCTTCGACGGCACGACGACACGTGCCCGCCTGGCCGAGGTCGCCGCCCACCCCGACGCGGATGCCCGCAACCGGGTCAGCGTCCTGCTCGGCAACGCAGCGACGCCGCAGACGCTCACGGCCACCCACACCCTGTGGGCCATGCTCGGCGTGCTGCCACCCGGACGCGTCCAGCGGCCCCACCGCCACCAGAGCGTGGCCCTCGACCTCGTCGTCGACTGCGAGCCCGGCTGCTACTCCCTGGTCGGCGACGAGCTCGACCCCTCCGGCGCCATCGTCGACCCCCGACGGGTCGACTGGCAGCCGGGGAGCGCCTTCGTCACCCCGCCGGGCGCCTGGCACAGCCACCACAACGAGTCGACGACGCCGGCCCACCTCCTGCCCGTCCAGGACGCCGGGCTCCACGCTTACCTGCGCTCCCTCGACGTCCGCTTCGGGCCGTCGTCCGCCTGAGCCCGCGTCGAGGACGACTCGCGGGGTACCGGCGCATCCGAAGGACGCCCGGTAGGGTGGCCCCGATGAGCGGCCACTTCCACGACATCCCTGAGGTCCCGCGCGACGCTGCGCTCGAGCAGCTCGGCGTCGACGTCATCCGCGGCCTCGCCATGGACGCACCCCGGGCGGCCAACGCCGGGCACCCGGGGACGGCCATGGCCCTTGCCCCCCTCGCCCACGTGCTGTTCACCCGGGTCCTGCGCCACGACCCGTCCGAGCCCCACTGGCCCGATCGCGACCGGTTCGTGCTCTCCAACGGCCACGCCTCGATCCTCCTCTACGCCATGCTCTACCTGACGGGCTACGGGCTCTCCCTCGACGACCTGCGCGCCTTCCGTCAGTGGGGCAGCCTCACGCCGGGCCATCCTGAAGCCGGGCACACCGTCGGCGTCGAGGTGACGACCGGACCCTTGGGCCAGGGCTTTGCCAACGGCGTCGGCCTGGGGATCGCCGAGCGCTGGCTGCGGTCGCGGTTCTCGCCCGAGGCGTGCGACCACCACACCTACGTCGTCGCCGGCGATGGGTGCCTCGAGGAGGGCATCTCCCACGAGGCCGCTTCGCTGGCCGGGCACCTGCGCCTCGGACGGCTCGTCTACATCTACGACGACAACCACATCTCCATCGACGGGCCGACCGAGCTCGCCTACAACGACAACGTGCCGGAACGGTTCGCCGCCTACGGATGGGGCGTCGACAACCTCGGCGAGGCCGCCAACGACTTAGACGTCCTCGAAGCCGCGCTGCTCCGGGCACGCGCCGACGAGGACCGTCCGTCGCTCGTCATCGTGCGCAGCCACATCGGCTACCCCTCTCCCGAGCTCACCGACACGGCCAAGGCCCACGGAGACCCCTTCCCCCCCGAGGAAATCCGCCGCACGAAAGAGCTGCTCGGGCTCCCTCCCGACGAGGCCTTCTGGGTCCCTGACGCCGTCCTCGACCTCTACCGGGCCTGCATCCCGCGGGGACAGGCCTTCCGAGCCGCCTGGGAGGCACGGTTCGCAGGCTGGGGTGGCGACCGGGCCCGCTGGGACGCGGCCCAGGCCGGCCGCGGGCTGGCCGGCTGGGCGGACAAGCTCCCCGTGTTCACCCCGGACGACGGCCCGATGGCCACCCGGCAAGCCATCAAGGCCGCGCTCGACGCGACCTCCGAGGTCTTGCCCGGGCTGGTGGTCGGCAGCGCCGACCTGACCGGCAACACCGGCATGGCAGTCGAGGGCTTCGTGGCCCAGTCGGCGGAGCGACCCGACGGTGCCCTCGTCCACTACGGCGTGCGCGAGCACGCCATGGGTGCGGTGCTGACCGGACTGGCCATGCACGGAGGCGTCCTGCCGGTCGGTGGGACGTTCTTCGTCTTCAGCGACTACATGCGCGGTGCCGTGCGCGTCGCTGCCTTGTCACAGGCTCACGCCGTGTACTCGTGGACCCACGACTCCGTCGGGCTCGGCGAGGACGGCCCGACGCACCAGCCCGTCGAGCAACTCGCCGCCATGCGGGCCATGCCCGGACTACGAGTGATCCGCCCGGCCGACGCCAACGAGACCGCCCAGGCGTGGCGCCTCGCCGTCGAGCTGGACGGTCCGACCGCGCTCGTCCTCAGCCGGCAGAAGCTGCCCGTCCTCGAAGCCACGGCCCGGTTGGCCCCCGAGGGTGTCCCCCGCGGTGGCTACGTGCTGGCCGAGCCGGCGTCGTTCTCGACCGGACCAGACAGCTCGCCCACGCCCGACGGACAGCACGACCTCGACCTCGTCCTCATCGGGACGGGCAGCGAGGTGGCGCTGTGCCTGGCCGCCGCCGACCTGCTGTCGGCAACCGGCGTGGCGACCCGAGTCGTCTCCCTGCCGTCGTGGGAGCTCTTCGCCGACCAAGAGGAGCCCTACCGTCGCCAGGTGCTGCCCGACGGCGTGCCCCGTCTCGCCGTCGAGGCGGCCTCGTCCTTCGGCTGGGAGCGCTACGCCGACGCCGTCGTCGCCGTCGACCGCTTCGGGGCGTCGGCGCCGGGCGAACGGGTCCTCGCCGAGCTCGGGTTCACGCCCGAGCACGTCGCCTCGCGGGCCCGAGCACTCCTCTCACAGGCTGCCGATCGGTGACCGGCGCCCCGGCAGACCGGACGAAACCGGAGGCCACCGGGCCCCGGCAACCACCACTGCCGGCCGTGGGCGGCACCACGAAAGGACCACGATGACCACGCTCGACGACCTCTACCAGCGCCAGGGGCAAAGCCCGTGGCTCGACAACCTTCGCCGCGACTGGCTGCGTGACGGCACGCTCGCCCAGCTGGTCGGCCAGGGCATCCGGGGCGTGACCTCCAACCCGACCATCTTCGCCAAGGCGATCGAAGGCCAGGACACCTACGACGAGCAGTTCGCCGCGCTCGTCGCCGTCAAGCCCGTCGAGCAGGCCTA
>JBMFXC010000128.1:0-3494 GCA_049964655.1 Acidimicrobiales bacterium | reverse complement strand
GGTTGTGTCCCTTCTTTCGGGCCCTTCGGTTCCAGACCTGGTAGCCGGTGTACTTCGGGTTGCGCAGCACCTCCCACACCGACGACCTGCTCCACGCACCGCGCGCCGTCGTCGGGTCGACCGGAATGGGCGGCGGGTAGCGGTCGGGGTCGGCGTTCAGGCGGTCGCGGATCTGGAGGAGCCCGATCCCGCCGCCCAGGTACCAGTCATAGATGGCACGGACGACCGGCGCCCTCACCTGGTCCAGCTCCAAGGTGCGCTTGTTGATCCCGCGGCTCGCCTTGTGCGGGTTGGGGTGGTCGTGGGTGACGAAGCGATAGCCGTAGAGGGCGACGCCGCCGGTGTGCCAGCCCTGGCGGGTCGAGGTCTCCTGGCCCTGGCGGGACTTCACCATCAGCTCGTGGTGGTAGCCCCGGGCGATGCCGATGTTCACGTGGCGGAGCACGATGGTGCCGAAGGACTCCTCTTGGGGCTCGTCGGCCGCGCAGAGGCGGACGCCAACGCTTCGCAGCTCGTCTTCGACCCGGAAGGCGACCGAGGAGTTGCGGCTGAGGCGGCTGATCGACTCCACGATCACGCGGTCGAAGCGGCCCGGACGGCGGCCCGCGTCGGCGAGCAGATCCTTCAGCCCGCCGTCCCGAGGTATGGCGATGTCGAAGCCGGCGAGGCCGCCAGAGCCACGTGCTGCGTAGGAGCCAGTGCCGGACTCGATGTCGTAGTAGTGGGCGACGATCCGCCCGCCGGCCTCGGCCACCTGTCGCTCGGCGTTTTGCAGCTGGCGGGGGAAGCTGAGCGTCGGGTCCTGTTCGTCTTCGGTCGAGACCCTCCCGTACCAGGCGTAGCGGGGACTTTCACCGGCGGGCGTGGTCATGGCGAGACCTCCTCGTCCTGTCCTACCTCCACGTCGCCGAGGGAAGCGAGCAGGGCGGCAAGTGCCTTTCCCTGCACCGCCGCCAGTGCCCGGCCGGCCTCGCCACCGACGAGGCGAAGCTGTCCACGCAGCGTCAGAGGGTGCCCGCCCCGGCCTGGTTCGGAGGCGGGCTCTGGCCCTGGAGGCGAGGGGCGTGCGGGACGGTGTCGATGCTCAAGTTCGGCGCCATGACTGGTGGCCGGGGGGCGGTTGTTGGTCATCGGCTCGGCACCGTGGCCCGCTCGATCAGCCGGCGCCGGGGTGCCGCCTCGCCCAGCGCGAGCCACACCGCATCGGCGGGACTGCCAGTGCAGGCGGCGGCCGTCGCGACCGGCAGGGGGGTCCCTTCGAGTGCCCGGCGCAGCGCCGGCTCACGGCCTGGCTGGGCCAGCCAGAACAGCACCGGCCGGGCCGCACCCTCGGCCTCGGCGAGATCTCGATAGCCGTCCAACTTGGCTACCACCCGGGCGAGGGTCTCGGTGCCGGTGTCGTGCTCGACGAAGAACTCGACCCGGTCGCCTCCCTCCTCCCAGACCCCGTACGCGTCGGGACGCACGAAGTCCCCCCACTCCGCCGCGCACCGCCGCTCGGACCACCACGCACGGAGCGTGGCGTCGGGCAGGGAGCGTGCCGCGGCGTGGAGCGCGCAGAAGAAGCCGTTCACCCCGAGGGTGTGGGCGGTTCGCTGCCCGGCCGCGAGCGCCACCACCCGGTCGCGCAACACCGAGGCCCGCGGCGGATCCACCCCGCGTTCGGCTGCGACCACCGCAGCGCCGAGCGGTCCCAACGTGTAGCGCCAGGACTCCGAACCCACCGGGCGGATGGAGCGGAACCGATCGAGCACCCCGAGGCGCCACAGCGTGACGAGGCGATGCTGGGCCGAGACGAGGCTCGTGAAGCAGAGGTCGCAGATCTGCTCGGTGGTGAGGATCCGGTGCTCCCACAGCACCCGGCAGATGAGGCGGTCGCGTTCGGTCAACCGGCCGAGCGCGTCGAGTGCCGGCACGGCGCCCCGCCGGAGAGGAGAAGAAGCAGTCATGACATGCTCCACGAGTCGGGGTCCTCCGACGCCGGGGTGGGAGCGGCTCGGTGCCGGTGGTTCTGCACCTCCGACCCCGGCGTCTCAAGGACGGCGGACGGGACGCCACCAGGCACGCCGGTCGAGACGCCGGCAGATCCGCTGCCGTCACTTCGGCGGTGCTGGCGTCGACGCACGAGCAGCTCGTGTCGACGCTCGTCTCGGGTGCGCCCGGCGTTGGCTCGGGCCGCCGTCCGGGCCTCGGCCGCCCGGCCGGGGACAGCACGGGCCAATCGACGGGTCCGAAGCGTGAACGCGTGCAGGTCCTGGCCACCGACCACCAGGCGGCAGGCGACCTGGTAGGCGCCGAGGTGGCTGAGGTCGTACGCGCTCACGTAGGGCTCGGTGTGGCGGGCGAGCACCCGGGCGTCTTCGGGCGAGACGTTGAAGTACACCTTGTTGCGGGCGTTCGCCGAGGCGGCCTCGGCAAGGTCGCGGGGCAGCTGGCCGAGGTGCTGGTGGGCCAAGGTGAGCGACAGGTGGTAGCCGCGGGCCTCGGCCAGCACGTCGTCGAGCGCGCCGGGGAGGGCGAGGAAGTTCTGGCACTCGTCGACATAGAGCGACGCGTCGTGGCGGACCGTCCGCCCGGCACGGGCGGTCGCCGCCTGCCACACCCGGGCGACGAGCAGCGAGCCCACCAGGCGCGCCGTGTCCTCGCCCAAGAGGCCCTTGGGGAGCCGGGCGAGGAGCACGCCGCCGTCGAGGACGTCGGCCATAGAGAAGCTGGAGGTGGCCGAGCCGAGCAGGTCCCGGGCGAAGCTCCGGGCGAGCACGGCCCGCAGCTTGTTCATGACCGGGCCGATCACCTGGGCCTGGCCGGCAGGAGAGAGGGCGTCGTAGCTGTCCCAGAAGCCCTTCAGTCCCGATCGTTCCGACAGCCCGGCCACGAGGGGCGCCCGGAAGCGCCGGTCGGTGAGCAGCACCGGGACGTCGGCCAGGGTCGCACCGGGGAGCCGGCGCAGGGTGGCACACGCCGAGCGCAGCACGTCGTCGGTCCTCGGTCCCCAGTAGGCGGCGAAGATCCGGGCGAACACCGACACCACGTGGTCGACCGCCACCTCTGCTGGTTCGCCACCGAGGACGTTCAGGGACGGTGGCGCCTCGGTCTCCTCGGGGTCGATCAACACCAGGCGCTTCAGGGCGCGCTTGGGGATCCGGGCGAGCAGGTCGACGACGAGGTCGCCCTTCGGGTCGATGACCACCACCCCACGGCTGGCTGCCATGTCGGCGAGCGCCAGGTTGGCGAGCAGCGTCGACTTGCCCGATCCGGTCGCACCGATGACGTGGGTGTGGAAGCGGCCGTCTTCGACCCCGAGGCAGACGGCACGCCGGGGGCCGACCTCGGTGACCCCGAGCACCCGGAGCCCGGCTCCATCACCGGCGATCTCAGAAGTACGCATCGTCGTCCTCCCATCCCGTGCTGTCCTGGCGCCACGGACCCGCCAGCACTCCCGGCGGCGGGGCGACCGCGGCGGCGCTCGCGTGGGCGAGGCCGGGGATCATCTC
>JBMFXC010000127.1:0-3590 GCA_049964655.1 Acidimicrobiales bacterium | reverse complement strand
TCGGGCTGACCAGGGAGGATGAAGGAAATCAGCCCACACTCAGGTCAGGAGACCCTGAGTTTCGACACCTCGGTGACCCCCCACTGGCCACGGTCGTCGAAGGCGATGACCTGGCTCAGCTCACGGAGCTTCGTCGGCGAGGTGACGATCGCCTGGTATCCCTCCCGGGAGAACGTCACCTGTCCAACTTCGGTGACCGATCCGGCGAGGATGCTGGGAACCCGGGCGATCTCGTCGGTCGCGACGATCGCCTGCCAGACGGCGGACTGAGTCGTCACTTCCCCGAAGGCGGCGATCGACGACCCTCGATAGCGCCGGCACAGCTTCCCGTACGTGTCCACCGGACGGTGCTTGCGGCACCAGTGATCCTGTGCCCGATTGACGTGAGCGGCTTCCCGCCGGATGAGGTCCGTCATCCGCTTGAGGTCTACGAGCACGTCCCCCGAGCTGGCACCGAGCACGCGCTGCCAGGTAGCGAACTGCGGGCTCATGCCGGTCGGGAGCCAGTAGACCTGGTGCAGTGCTCGGGTCATCACGATAGAGCCCCGCCACGTGGTGGGAATCCGAGCGTGTACCTCGGCGTGCTCAGCTCGTGATCTCGAGCTGAGCATCGACAGGTTCACGCGATCGGTCGATTGCCCCCAGCTCGGATCCAGCCATCGGGTCCTGAACGAGCTTGGCGATGCCTCGCCGGCTCAGGCGGGCGGGAGTCTCGTCGCGATGCGCTCGGCGAGCTCGGCCATGCGCTGTTCGTCGAGCGGACCAGGCCGGAACAGGAGGTCGGGCAGGACGGCCCGCCAGCCCACGACCACGCCTCGAACCGTCCATGGTCGGCGGTCGAGCCAGCCGACCGTCGCGTCGACGAAGCACAGCGCCGGCCGTACGGCCAGCTCGCCGCTCAGCAGGTCGGCACAGCTCTCTTGGACGGTTTCGACTTGCCACGCCATGCCAGCGACCAGGTTGGTCTCATCCCGGCCACCGATGAAGAGGCGTTCGTCTCGACCGAGGAGGCCGCCGTTGTTCCGGAACTCGAGCCGCTTGCCTTCCCGAACCTTCGCGTCGATCACCCACACTGCCGCCGGCGTCGCGGCGATGGGGTCGATGTTGCTCCGGCTGCCGGGCTTGTGCCGGTCGTGGAGGGCAATGATCCCCGGGATCGCCTCGAGCGCCTCGCCGACCTTGCGCTCACCGGGAGCACCAGTCACCCAGGCCCGGACCTATTGTGGCGCGGGCTGGGCCTGGGCCTTCGGCGTGAAGGCGGCGGCGAGGCGACCAGCGATCGGGTGTTCGGCTTTGACCTACGACTGCCACGCCCGGTCGGCGGCGATCCGGTGCTCCTGTTGCCTCTGGTAGCGAGCGGACCTCCTCTCGGCCTCACGGGTCACCGATCGGCCAGCGCTCCCCCGGTCGAATATCGGTGACGCCGGCTCCGGAGCGACCAGATCGGGCGGCTCTGCCGCGGCCCTCGCTGCGCCCAGGCACGACAGGCAGGTGACCGCCTTCGCCTCGCTGTCCCACCCCGCCCGCTCGCCTGCGGCAACAGGTCTGCCGCAGGACCCGCAGATGTCATCCCTCCGCAAGACCAGCGTCCTCACCCCGGGAGCATCGGCCACCACGCCACTGGCCTGAAGGACGCCTGGGGAACGTGGCGGGGTACGCCGAGACCGAGTCGATTCGGACATCCGGGTCTGGTGTCACGCCTGCCGCTGGTTGTCGTCCCCGGGCTCCGTCTCCCACCAAACCCGTCACGTCGCTCCTCCCACCACGCCACGTCGCCCGGGGGTGCGGACACCAGCGACTACCTACCGGCCAGGGTCCTCCCGGGAGGCCGGGCGTAGACTGAGCTGCATCGTGACCGGCATCGACGGACCCCCGGACGCCTTCGACGACGACCAACCGGCGATCACCGTCGGCATCGTGGAAGACCACGCCCTCGTGCGCGCCGGCCTGCGCGAGCTGGTCGAGTCCGAGCGGAGGCTGCGCGTCATCGGTGAGGCAGACGACACCGATTCGGCTATCGAGATGCTCGCCAACCTTCAGCCTCAGGTCGCCCTCGTCGACCTCGAACTGCCCGGCGACGGTGGCATCGCCGTCCTGCAAGCAGCTGCCGAGCGTGCCCCCACCACGCGCTGCCTGGTGGTGAGCGCGTACTCGGACTACGCGTACATCTCGGCAGCTCTCGACGCCTCGGCGGCCGGCTACCTGCTCAAGACCGCCAACCGGACCGAGCTCGCCGAAGCGATCGTGACCGTCTCGAAAGGCACCACGGTGCTCGACCGTGAGGTGGCTCAGCGCCTCCAGCGAAGGTGGCGCGACGAGCGCGAGCCGGTCATCTCCCTCACGCCGAGGGAGATCGAGGTCCTGTCACTGGTCGCCCGAGGCGCTGCCAACAAGGAGATCGCCGCCGAACTGGGCCTGGGGATCCGCACGGTCGAGGGCTACGTCAGCAACATCCTGGCCAAGCTGGGTGCGAGCTCCCGCACCGAGGCGGCCCTGCGAGCACACGAACAGCGGATCGTCGGCAACGGGCCTCGCCTGGCCACTCCTCCCCGCCGGTGAGCACCACCGACCCCGACTCGACCGCCATGCGCAACGACGCATCACGAGCCGACGACCGCCAGGGAAACCGGGGAACGGCCGGCAAACCCCGTGGCCAACGAGGACCGGCAACCAGCACCGGCACCGGCGGACCCGGCGTCGAGGGATCTCCCGTTGGGAGCCCCGCCGTCGGCGACACCTCCGGATGGAACGCGACACTGGCCCGGATCCCCGTCGGTGACGTGCTCCGCCGGGCCCTGCACCCACCCATTGCCACCCCGGCGTTCTGGGCGGTGCAGGCGAGCGTGGTCGCCCTCACCATCATCCACCTCATCCTCGACCACACGAGCATCGTCGACTCTCCAGCTCTCGCCAGCGTGCCGGTGGCCGCCCTTTTCGTACCCGTCATCTATGCCGCCCTGCGGTTCGGCCTCCACGGCTCGGCAGCGACCGCGCTCTGGGCCTCCGTGCTGTGGATCCCCGACCTCGTCACCCCCCACCACCGTGGCGACCCTGCCTCCGATCTGGTGAGCCTCATCCTCGTCGACACCGTTGCCGTCATCGTCGGTCAGCGGATCGAACGGGAGGGGATGGCCCGTTCGCTGGCCGCCGAAGCCCAGGCTCGGCGTCGCGCCACAGAAGCCCGGTACCGGCACCTTGTTGCCGCCACTCGAGCCCCGATCCTCCTCTTCGACGCCGCCGGCCGCGTGCTCGACGCCAACCCGGCCGCTTGGCCCGTCTTCGGCAGCGCCGTGCTCGAAGGAACCGTGCAGAGCCTTCTCGGGCTGAGCCCGGCGGTGCTCGCCAGCACGCCGAGCTCCGGGCGAATCGAGCTGACCGTGGACGGCAAGCCGGCCGAGTTCCGCTACCTGAGCAGCGTGTCGGCCGGAGGTGAAGACGCTCAGTTCCAGGTCTTGCTCCAAGACGTCACCGCCGAACGGCGAGCCTGGCGCGACGTCCAGGCGTACGCGGCAGCACTCCTCGGTGCCCAGGAGGAAGAACGCGCTCGCCTGGCTCGCCGGCTCGCCGGAAGCCGCCGCCTTCGGGGGCCT
>JBMFXC010000126.1:0-4000 GCA_049964655.1 Acidimicrobiales bacterium | reverse complement strand
GGTGGCAGCGACGTAGAAGAGGCGGGCGAGGTCGGGGTTGATCCGCTCGGCTTCCGCAAGAAGGAGCCGGATCTCGTCGACCGTCGGTGGAACGATCTCGCGCTGGCGAGCGGGCGGGGGTGACGAGCGGACGATGGGATTGCGATCGACCCACCCCCACTTCTCGGCCTGGTGGAGCGCCGCAGACAGCACGGCGTGGCACTTGCGAACGGATAGGGGCTGGAGCCCCTGTCGCAACAGCCCGGCATAGAAGGCGTCGAGGTCGGCAGCGGTGAGGTCGGTCACCTTCAGGTGGCCGAGGGCGGGGGCGATGCGGACGTCGATGGCCGACCGGTAGCGCACCATGGTCGTCGGCGCCCGCCCCTGGGCCTCGAGGTGCGCCATCCACTTCTCCAGGAGGTCGGACACGGTCCCCCGCTCCCCCGACGCTCGACCCTGGCGCACCTCGTGCTCGAGCTTCGCTGCCGCCCGCTGGGCGTCGCGCTTGCCGCCCTCGACGGACGCGGTCACGTACCGGTAGCGACCGGTGGCCGGATCACGGCCCGCCGACACCCGCACCTGCCACCGTCCTGGACCCCGCTGCCTGATGCTTCCCGCCATGCCTCAGAGCATAGTTTCGCCCACGGAATTATGGACAGATTATGGACAGCGGCCAATTTCGCATCCGGGCGCTCAACCAGAAAGTGCCCCTGACCTGCGGAGGGAGTGGGATTCGAACCCACGGAGACCGAGGTCTCGCGGCTTTTCAAGAGCCGTGCATTCGTCCGCTCTGCCATCCCTCCCAGCCGGAGACAGGGTACTCGGGAGGGATGCCACCGCCTGCTTGGCCCTGCGCTCGGCAGCTACTGCCGACGCGTCGTCCGACGCGGTCGACACTCCAACCGGCCCTTCATTCCTCGGTGCTCAGGTCTGGATGCTCAGGTGCGCCCCATGCCCGATCTGCGAGCGGATGCTGTCCATCCATGCTTCGGCCTCGCGCCAGGCCGTACCAGCCTCGCGTCGCCTGGCCGGGCCGGCCTCCCCAGCCGCCGGGTACGAACCGAGGAACTTGACGTCGGCCTGCTCAGCGTGGAGCGCCCGGAGGCAGTCGGCCACCACCTCGTCGGCGACGTGACCGTCGAGGTCGAACACGAAGCAGTAGTCGCCGAGCGCCCGCTTGGTCGGCCGCGACTCGACCTTGGTCAGGTTGATGTTCCGAGCAGCGAACTGCCCGACGATGCCGTGGAGGCTACCGGGCCGATCCGCGTGCTGGAAGCAGACGATCGTGGTGCGGTCGTGCCCTGTCGGCGTGGGCACACCGTGGGTGGCCACAGCAACGAACCGAGTCTTGTTGCCCGGATGGTCCTCCACGTCCTCGACCAGGATTTCGAGTCCGTACAGGTCGGCTGCGAGACGCGGGGCAATAGCCGCTGTCACCCCGGACGCCAGTGCATCCCCCGCCGTCCCTACTCGCCGAGCCGCCTCAGCGGTCGACGTCGTGGCCACAAGTGCGGCCTTCGGCAAGGTCGCAGCCAAGAACTTGCGGCACTGGGCAGTGGCCACCGGCATGGAGGCAACCTCGCGTACGTCGTCGAGCGAGCATCCTGGTCGAGCCATCAGGTGCAGGTGGATGTCGAGCTCGACCTCTCGCTGGATGAGGAGGTCGGACTCGAAGACGAGGCTGTCGAGCGTGTCGCGCACCGTCCCTTCGATGGCGTTCTCGATCGGAAGGAAGCCGAGGTCGATGTCGCCCCGTCCGGTTGCGTCGAGGACCTCCGCGAGCGACGCGAGCTCGACGAGCTCGGACCTGGCGTAGTCGGCCTGTGTCAGCAGGGCCTCCTCGGTGAACGTTCCCGTCGGCCCGAGGAATCCGATGCGCAAGGGTGCGGTGCCGACCATAGAGGGGCAGGATAGTGAGCGTCATGGACGAGCCGACCATCATCCAGCTGATCGAAGACATCCGTTCGGGTGCGTGCTCACCCGAGGACGCCCTCCGGCGACTGCGACGCCTTCCCTTCGCCGATTTGGGCTTCGCCCGTGTCGACCACCACCGCGGTATCCGCCAGTCCGTTCCCGAAGCCGTCTACGCCCAAGGCAAGACTGCCGAGCAGTGCTCCGCCATCGTCGGCGAGCTGCTCGCCGAACCGGCAGGCGACAGGCCGACAGACCGTTTGCCCGGCGAGTCGCCACACAGCTCGAACCGACACTCGTCCGGAGGTGCGAGCCCACCAAACGACCAGCGACGCGAACCGACAAGCGGAGAGGACGTACCTCGCTTCTCCGGCCCTCCGGTCATCCTGACTCGGGCCGATGCCGAGCAGGTCGAGGTCGTCTGCAGCGATCACCCTGGTGGCTTGGTGACCGAGACAGGCCGGGCCACCGGTGACGACCGGCTTCGGGGCACGCTTTCGACGGTGGTGTGGCGACCAGCTCCGCCGCGACCGGCCCGCGTGCTGGTGGTCACCGCTGGCACCTCCGACCTTCCGGTGGCGCGCGAGTGCGCGTCGACCCTCACGGCGCTCGGCATTCGGCCTACCGTGCTGGCGGACTGCGGGGTCGCCGGCGTCCACCGGCTGCTTGCTTCGGTCGATGAGCTCGCCGAAGCCGACGCGGTGGTCGTGGTCGCCGGCATGGAGGGCGCGCTGGCCAGCTTGGTCGGCGGGATCACCCCGGCTCCCGTCGTTGCCGTCCCCACCAGCACCGGTTACGGCGCCGGCCTCGAGGGCATCACGGCGCTCCTCGCCATGCACGCTTCGTGTGCTGCCGGGCTTGCCGTGGTCGGCATCGACAACGGCTTCGGCGCCGCCTGTGCCGTGGCTCGCATGCTGCCGTGAGGGGAGCCTCGCGTCCTGCTGCGGAGGCAGCAGGGAGGCAGGTCGCTCAGGGCAACGAGACCGTGGCATGGTTCCACTGCTTTGCCGGCATCGCCGGCGACATGGCCCTCGGCAGCCTCTTCGACGCCGGTGCCGACGTGGATGAGGTACGGACGCTGCTTGGCACCCTGCCCCTCGGCGGCTGGGGCCTTGACGTTGAGCACGTGCTCAGAGGCGGCCTGGCGGCAACCAGGGTCGTCGTATCGGTCTCCGACACGACCCAGAGCCGCCCCTATCGTGACCTGGTCGCCTTGGTGAAGCAGGCGACGCTCCCCGAGCGGGTACGAGACCGGTCGCTCGCCACGCTCCGCTCCGTCGCCGCCGAGGAGGCGCGGCTGCACGGTCTTCCGATCGACGACGTCCATCTCCACGAGCTCGGCGGGCACGACACCGTGGTCGACATCGTGGGCACGATGGCGGCCCTCGAGGTGTTGGGGGTCGACCGCGTGGAGGCGAGCCCGATCGCCGTCGGCCTGGGCACAGTCAGTGCCGCCCACGGACTCCTACCCAATCCGGCTCCCGCCGTCGTCGCCCTGCTCGAAGGGGTGCCGACGTGGGGCCGCGACCTCGACGTCGAGCTGACCACGCCGACGGGGGCAGCGATCGTGAAAACGATCGCAGAGCGTTTCGGGCCACTTCCATCGATGAGGATCGCGGCAAGCGGTTTCGGCGCTGGATCACGCGATCTGGACGAGCTGCCGAACGTCGTCCAGGTCGTCGTGGGGACGGCAAGGGCGCCCGGAGTCGACCTCGGGACAGGAAGCGGGACCGGGCAGCCGATCTACCTCCTCGAAGCCAATCTGGACGATGTCACCGGCGAACAGCTCGCCCAGACGGTCGTTGCCCTGCTCGAGGCCGGTGCTTTCGACGCCTGGCTCACGCCTGTGGTCATGAAGAAAGGCCGACCTGGCGCCGTCGTACATGCGCTCGCCGACGTCGCCGACGTCGCCCGCCTCCGAGCCGTGCTGCGCGCCGAGACCGGGACCTTCGGGGTCCGGGGAACCCCAGTCGAACGGTGGGCAGCAGCCAGGCACTTCGAGACCGTCGAAGTCGACGGCCATCCCGTCCGGCTCAAGATCGGTGCGGGGCGCGCGAAGGCTGAGCACGCGGACACGGTCGCCGTCAGCCGGGCCACCGGTCGTCCCGCT
>JBMFXC010000125.1:0-4013 GCA_049964655.1 Acidimicrobiales bacterium | reverse complement strand
GCGATCCGCCTCGCAGAAGCTCCGACGGGCTGAGTTCAGGGTTTAATTGCAAGCTGAGATCATCATCGCCGCTACCCGTCACGGCGGACCTTGGTGTGCCGAGCCGCCAGGCGAATCGCCGGCCCCTCGATCAAGGGCTCGAGGTTCGCATTCTGGGAGGCTGGGTGCGCCACGTAGAGGCGAAGAGCTCGGGGCTCACTGGGCCGAGGTGGCGGTGGCGAAGGGCTCGGCGTCCTCGCCAAGCAGCGAGTCCACGGGGACGCAGTTGCTGGCGGAGTGGTCGGGAGGCGCCCCGGGGACCACACCTATTCGGCGGAAAGGTTAGCCGTGCCGAGCCCCCAAAGCTGCCAACCGACGCATGGATCAACGAACCGGTTCCCGACGAGGATGTCGCACAGAAGGCGTCATAGGAACGTGTCTCAAGAGGCTTGACGGGTTCCGGTCGGTGGACGTGACGGAGTGGACGGTCGAGCACGGCGGTCGTCGCCGAAAGCCAACCGATGCCGGCTGGCCTGGGAACGAGGCGCCTGAAGCGGTTGCGTTGTGACGGGGTGGCACTGGTCATCGCCGGACGTGCACCGGCGCCGGGGCGACTCGCCAGCGCGACGTCGCCGAGCAGACGCTCGCAGCCCAGTCCGCCCGGAGCAGAGCGAGTGCCAGGGTCAGCTAGCTCCGGTAGCAGGTGTTCGGTCCTGATCATGGCGACCAGCGCAGACAGCCGACGCCGGCCCCCGAGTCGGAGCCTGCGAACGGGCACCGCCGCCCTTGCCCGAGCGCGACGGGATCGCCGTGCCGGTGATCGACGATGCGTCCACGACGCGGAGGAGATCACCCGGCAGGTGAGAGGCGATCCGACCACGATCATGCGGGAGTCGGCAGCCACCGGTCCCACACCGGCCACGTTGCCTCGATCATCAACCGCCAACGGCACCGGGGCCTCGCCGGCCAGAGCTCCGCCAGCCAAGA
Organism: Acidimicrobiales bacterium; assembly: GCA_049964655.1. Lineage (GTDB taxonomy): Bacteria > Actinomycetota > Acidimicrobiia > Acidimicrobiales > RAAP-2 > JAJZJT01. Next base: position 3,047 of record JBMFXC010000125.1, on the reverse strand, counting down.
TCCGACTGGGCCGTCCGGTGGCCGCTCGAGCTGGCACGCTTCAGAAGTAGCGGGAGCATGCCGATCCCACCCCCATGACCCTGGGCAGGGAGCAACCAGCAGCGGAGCCGGCACCGGAGACACGGGCACCGGCCCACGTCGGACCAGCAGCGGACAGCCGCTCCGGGCCCGGACCCGGATCCGACGACGGAGCGGGAACGGCGACACAGGCAGTCGACGCCGTGGTGGCGACGTTGCTCGCCCAGCACCCCCGAGGGACGATCGTCGCCCTCAACGAGGACGCCGTCTTCGTGGCCATCCCGCCGGGCGTGCTGGTCGCCTCGACTCACCGGCTCGTCCAAGAGGGCTCGGCCATCGAGTTCGTCATCCCGCAGGACCGCTCGGTCATCGTCAACCTCTACGTCCAGGCCCGCGCCACCGGCCTGGCCACGGCGACCGTCCACCTGGTCGACGAGCCCGACCGGCCGGTCACCGCCCACTTCGTCGACTGCCGGTCGGTGTACGGCGTCATCGTGGGCGTCGTCAGCGAGCAGCTCGACGACGTGCACGACCTGGTCGCCCAGTGGACCGCCCCGCACCTGCCCCCACGGCTCGCCCGGGCCGTCAAGGACGAGTCGGCCGTCTACGTCTCGTTCGACGAGGGCTTCTGCCAGATCCTCGGCTGGGACCGTGACGAGCTCGTCGGCGAGCGGGCCCTCCAGATCGTCCACCCGGACGACCACGACCTCGCCATCGCCAACTGGGTCGACATGCTGGAGCACCCCGGCCCCGGTCGGCGGGTCCGTCTCCGTCACCAGCACAAGGACGGGCACTGGGTCTGGCTCGAGATCATGAACGACAATCGCCTGGACGACCCCGACAACCCTGTCGTGGTTGCCGAGATGGTCGACATCTCGGACGAGATGGCGACCCACGAAGCCCTCCGGGCCAGCGAGCAGCTCCTACGCGAGCTGGCCCAGACGATCCCCATCGGGCTCGTCCACAGCGACCCGTCGGGCCGGGTCCTCTTCGCCAACGACCGCCTCGAAGAGATCCTCGGTGCCGGCGGCATCGAGTCGGTCGACGACCTCGTGGCCGCAGTAGCGCCGGAGGACGCCGAGGCCGTGGCGCTCGCCGTCCGCTCCACAGTGGACACCCAGACGGGCGCCGACCTCGAGCTGCGCGTACCGTCGGCCATCGGCTCCCTGCGTCACTGCACCCTGCGGCTCCGACCGCTCGTCAACGACGACCAGGTCGTCACCGGGGTCATCGGCTGTGTCGAGGACGTGACCGACAGCGTCCGGATGCGCCAACGGCTCGAGGTGCAAGCCACCTTCGACCCGCTCACCGAGTGCTACAACCGCGCGTCGTCGCTGGCGGCGCTGCAGTCCGTCCTCCACCAGATCGGCGGGCACGGCCCGGTCGGAGTAGCCATCGCCTACGTCGACCTCGACGAGTTCAAGCCGGTCAACGACACCTACGGGCACGCCACCGGCGACGACCTCCTCGTGGTGGCGGCCAAGCGGATCCGCCAGTCGGTGCGATCCAGCGACATCGTCGGCCGCCTCGGCGGCGACGAGTTTCTGGTCATCTGCTCGAAGGTCGGCTACCCGGGTGACGCCGTGCGCATCGGGGATGCCGTGGCGACCCACCTGTGCCAACCGGCGACCGTCGGCGAGCTCGAGCTCGACATCCGGGCGAGCGTGGGCGTCGCCTGGACCGACGATCCCGACATCGACCCCGAGCGTCTGGTCGCAGCAGCCGACGAGGCGATGTACCGGTCGAAGCACGACCGCCGCTGCGAGCCTGCCCTGGCCGATCCGATCCTCGTCGGCGACCACGAGGCCCCCCACAGCGCCGCCGTACCTGCTGCGTCCTGAACGCCGGCTGTGGCCTCCGCGCTCCTGCTCCGGGTCGGCCCCGGCTTGGGAGCTCAGTCGACGAGGCCGGTCTGGCGGACGGTGACGTTGACCCTCGACACCGGCAGCTCGAGGCCAGCTGGTCCGGTGCCCGGCAGCACCTTCGGCACGCCGTGGTAGGCGCGCCGCGACGGCCCGCCGAAGACGAACAGGTCCCCTGAGCGCAGTTCGACGTCTACCCAGGGACGAGCGCGGCCCGACACGTTCCCGAAGCGGAAGATCGCGGTGTCCCCCAGGCTGAGGGAGACGACCGGGGCATCGGCACGCTCCTCTCGGTCGGCGTGCATCCCCATCCGCGACCGTGGGCCGTACTCGTTGACAAGGGCGACGTCGGGTTCGAAGACGGCCGACGCGGCGGGCCCGAGCGTCTCGCCGACCGCCCGGCGCGCCAACGCGGCAAGGCGCTCGGGCAGGGGCGGCGCCGTTCCGCCGTCACCGTCCACCCGGGTGCGCGTGTAGCGGTAGGGGCTCCAGTGCCAACCGAGACAGGCGATCCCCACCGACATCACGGCGCCACCACGCACCACCGGCCGCCGCGCCCCACCGGCCGCCGCCACCCAGCGGGTGCATGCCCGGGCCAGCGACCGCTGCGCTTCCTCGTCGAGCCAACCGGGGACGTGGACGGCACCGGGCGCCACCGTCAACGGAGGCGGGTCGAACAGTCGACTCACTGTTGCTCGAGGACACGGGGTTTCAGGAGGGCACGGGGTCCCCAGAGGAAACGGGGCGGCACCTTGTCGGCCACGTCGCCCCGGGCGGTGCACCGTGCGCCGACGGCAGAGGGACCCCCGGTCTGGAGGTCAGGTGCCACGACCGGCGAGGACGTCGAGTGCCCGATCGGCGTGGAGGTGCATGCGCACCTCGCTGCTGATGACGGCCTTTATGCGACGGTCGCTGCCGATGACGAACGTGGTCCGCTTGGTCGGGGACAGGGCGGTGATCCGCCGCCGCACCCCGAACTGGGTCGCCACCACCCCGTCCGGGTCCGAGAGCAGGGGAAAGTCGAAGGCGTGCTTGTCCGAGAAGCGCTTCTGCTTTTCCACCGGGTCGGCGCTGATGCCGATCCGCCGGGCCCCGACGGCTTCGAACTCCGCCTTGAGGTCGCGAAAGTGACAGCTCTCGGCCGTGCAGCCGGGGGTCATCGCCGCC
>JBMFXC010000124.1:0-4015 GCA_049964655.1 Acidimicrobiales bacterium | reverse complement strand
GCCCGACGGACACCGATACGGTCCGAGCTGCCTCGCCGGAGAGATCGCCCGGCTTGCCGAGACCGCCTGCGGGCTGCCCGACCAGGCGGGCAACGTGGTCCGTGCCGTGGTGCGCAGCGTGCGCTCGGCCCGCGACCTCACCCGGGCCAACCGCGACGTCGCCGGCGAGCTGCCACCCTCGCCGTTCCGTGCTCCCCGCACCAGCCTCAACGGCGCAGTGTCTCCAGAGCGGTCCGTGGCCTTCGGCGAGCTGCCGATGGCGGAGGTGGCCAGGGTCCGGCGCGCCTACGGCGGCACGGTGAACGACGTCCTCCTCACCACCGTGGCCGGTGGCCTGCGGGCGCTCTTCGAGGCTCGCGGCGAGGCACCCGAAGCGTCGGTGGTGGCCATGGTCCCGGTGTCGGTGCGCTCGACGCCGGAGGGTCCCGATGAGGGCTACACGCTGGGCAACCAGCTCTCGGCCGTCCTCGTGTCCCTCCCGACCGGCGTCGAGGACCCGGTCGCCCGGCTGCGCCTCGTGCGGGAGGAGGGGGTGGCGGCCAAGCGCCAGCATCGCGTGATGGGCGAGGACCTCCTCGGCGTCCTCGCCGAGGCGTTCGTCCCCGCGGTCACCGCTCCACTGGCCCGGCTCGCCACCGACCTCCGGGCGTTCGACCACCTCCCGCCGTTCGCCAACCTCGTCGTGTCGAACGTCCCCGGTCCGGCCGGCGGGCTGTCGGTGGGCGAGGCACGGGTCGTCTCGGCCTATCCGCTCGGCCCAGTCGCCCACGGCATCGGGGTGAACGTCACCGTCCTCTCCTACGGCGAGTCGCTGTTCGTCGGCGTCGTGGGGTGCAGGGAGCTGGTGCCGGACGTCGCGCGGCTGACCGCGGGCATCCGCAGCGACCTCAGCCGCCTGGTCGCCGCCGCCGAGCTGCGACAGCGCCCAGTGCCGTGGTGGCACCGCGACCTCGTGGCCGGGGCGTGACCGCCCGCCACTGCTCGATCCCCGACCGAAGCGACCAGGTCGCCGGCAGCCCGGCTGCTACAGTAGGGCCCTTCGCGGACGTGGCTCAGCTGGTAGAGCATCACCTTGCCAAGGTGAGGGTCGCGGGTTCGAATCCCGTCGTCCGCTCTCGAAATGTGGTGCTGGAGCTGCCGGTCAGGGCATCAGCGGAAGGCGAGAGACAACGGAAATCGAACCGGACGGGCTCTCCCGGTCGCCTTCAACTCCGGAATGCACGGCGAGTGTTGTGACCCGAGGCGCCGTGCGGTCGCGAGGCGCGCCTACAACACTCGCACGATGCACGTCAGCCCGGGCGCGCCAGCCGCCGGTCAGCCGTCAGCCGTCAGCACTGCACATCCCAGGCCTGCTGCCAGGGGGACGGCATCTGCCGCGTCGCACGCTGTGACGTTCGTTCGCAGGTCGTAGGCAGGGCACAGGAGCGACAGGGTCGAGCCCCGCTCTGTCGGGCTGACGTGTCACAGTGTGACGGTGCGACGAAGCATCCCGGTGCTGCTCATGGCGGTCCTTTGTGCCGCAGCCGGCCTCGGCCTCGGGCTCGGGCTGTCCGAGGCGCCGGCGAGATCGGATGCTCACCCGCTGGGGCAGGGTCGAAGCTCGGCGCTCCCGGCGAACGACCGGCCCGCCCTGGCGACCGTGACGGCGGCGGTGGCCGGCGCAAGGTTCGTGGCGCCGGTGATCATAGGCGGGTTGACGGTCGACCCGGCTCCGGCGCAGACGACCCTGGCGCCGCTCGGCCTCGATCGGGCGGCCGCCGCCAGGCTGGTCGCTTACACGGCCGGGATCGGCGTTCTGGGACCACCTGACCCCGAGGTGACGGTGGGCTTCGGCTTGGTGACGCTCCGCGGTGCTGCTCGACCGGCGGGCACCTCGGTGGTGCAACGGACCCCGGCGTGGGTGGGGATCGTCCTCGGTGTCAACGGAGGGGCGCACAACTGCCCGGCCGAGCGAGCGACGGTGCCCCGTGGGCCGGTGGTGCCTGAGGACCGAGCGGTCCTCTTCACCGGCCAGGACGGCCGGGACGCCGTGGTCTACGACACCGGTGGGAGCTCGCCGTGCGGCGGCTCGCCCATGCCCCCGACGCTGTCGGCGGCCATGGTTGTCGTGCCGGTGCCGTGGCGGCAGCTCGGTCCGGCCGGGCCGACCACGACCGTGAGCTACCAGGCTCCGCAGTGCGCCCAACTGAGTGGGGTGTCCGCCTCCGGCAACGTCCGCACGGGCGTGTACCACGTCGAGGTCGACGTCACCTTCCCCATCGCTCGCACCGCTTGTGACGCCGTGAGGACCTTCACCACCACGGTGACCGTGTTCCCGAGGTCGGTCGGCCCGGGGGCACCGTCGCCGCCCACCACGGTCGTGCTGGTGCCGAGCAGCGCGCCGGATGCCGTGCCGGCTCTCCTCGTCGGTTCGCTCTCGTCGCCGACCGTTGTCGAGCGCCGCTCTGGTTGACGACCACCGGACCGCCTGAGTCGTCGAGGGTGGTCGCCACTGAGCGGCTTCTTGGCGGCGCCACCGTCGCCGAGGACGAGGCATCTGGCTGGCAGGTGTGCCCGGAGGGGCGCGTTCGGGGCAGCGTAGGCGTGGCCTGGTGCGGGCGGGCCCATGCTCGTGGTAGGCAGGACTCATGGAGCAACGAGCCATCGGGTCGCTGTCGGTCACCCTCGTCGGCCTCGGCACCAACAACTTCGGCATGGGGATGACGGCGGAGGCGGTGCCTGGCGTGGTCGACGCTGCCCTCGACGCCGGCGTCAACTTCTTCGACACGAGCGACTCCTATGGCGAGAGCGAGGAGCGCCTCGGTGCGGCCCTCGGGCGGCGGCGCGACCAGGTGGTCATCGCCACCAAGTTCGGGAGCCCGGTGCGGGGCGAGGACGGGACCGGCGGGGCGCGCCCCGAGTACGTCCGCCGTGCGGTGGACGCCAGCCTCACGCGGCTCGGCACCGACCACATCGACCTCTACCAGCTGCACCGCCCGGACCCGTCGACCCCGATCGCCGACACGCTCGGAGCCCTGGCCGAGGCGGTCCATGCCGGCAAGGTACGCGAGATCGGCTGTTCGAACTTCAGCGCCGAGCAGCTCCGGGAGGCCCACGCTGCCGCCGGCGCCGGGCCCCGGTTCGTGAGCGTGCAGAACCACCTCAACCTGGTGCACCGCGCCGACGAGGCCGAGGTGCTGCCGGTGTGCGAGGAGCTCGACATCGCCTACCTGCCGTACTTTCCACTGGCGAGCGGCGTGCTGACCGGCAAGTACCGGCGTGGCGAGCAGCCGCCAGTGGGAACGCGGCTCGAACGGTGGGGCGAGCGGGCGGCGAGCGTGCTCGACGACACCACCTTTGACACCGTCGACGCACTGACGGCCTGGGCGTCGGCGCACGGGCACCCGCTGGTCGACCTGGCCTTTGCGTGGTTGGCGGCCAAGACGGCGGTCGCCTCGGTCATCGCCGGTGCGACCACTCCCGGACAGGTGGCCGCCAATGCGTCGGCCGGGGCCTGGGTGCTCACCCCTGCCGAGGTCGCCGAGGTGGACGCCCTGGTCGCCCGGGTCGGCTAGTGCCTCGACCACAACGGTTCGCGCTCCTTCGCCCTGACAGAGAGCCCCGAGAGCGATGGTCGGTGCCCAGGGAGCGGCCGTCGCGCCAGTAGTCGGGTCGTCCCCAGCGAAGCTGTCGCTCGGAGCGGATGCCAGCCCGCTCCTTGCGCTGGGCGGTCAGCACGTCGGGGTGCTTCGCGTTCGCGTTGCGCCAGGCGAGGTGGGCACGGGGGCGCTTGACGAGGACGAGGTGGCTCGGGTGGTCGATACCGCCCCACCAACGGTCGCGTTCGGGGCACTGGCTGACGTGTCCGGCCAACGGGGGGATGGTCAGTCCAGGTTTGATCCGTTGATCGGTCCTGTCAGTACCGTCGGTGGTCCCGCCCGGACCTCGACGGCGGCAGCAAGCCCCACGCTGGAAGACTGGTGTGCCATCCCGGTGGCAGTGCACCCGGCGAGGAGAAACACCGATACAGCACCCA
>JBMFXC010000123.1:0-4202 GCA_049964655.1 Acidimicrobiales bacterium | reverse complement strand
GGTGCGTGCCTCCGTCTCCTCGGCACCCGCGCCGACGAGCACGAAGAACCCGATGAGGATGAGCCACAGGTCGTAGAAGAGCCCGACGAGGATCATGGCCAGGGCCAGGGCCCGGGCGATCCGGGCGGCGGTGGTGGTGGCCCGGGCCCGACCCTGCCGACGCGCCAGCAGGGCACGGAGGACCCGCCCGCCGTCCATGGGGAGGGCCGGCACCAGGTTGAACGCACCGAGGACGAGGTTCATCCACCCGAAGCGGGCGAACCAGTTGCCGGCGAGCAGGCTGGGTGGCCAGAGCGACGATCCGAAGGCGGCAGCCGCCCCGAGCAGGACCGCCCCGATGGCGAGGCTGGCGAGCGGGCCGGCGATGGCTACCGCGAGCTCGTCGGTTGGGTCCTCGGGCATCGACTCGAGCTGGGACATGCCCCCGATGGGGAGGAGCAGGATGTCGACTACCACCGAGCCCCGCCGCCGGGCGACGACCGAGTGGGCGAGCTCGTGGGCGACGACGAAGGCGAACAGCGCCACGATCCAGACGAGCCCCGTGACGACCGCGGCTGCTCCGGAGCTCCACCCGACCACGGCCACCAGGGCGAGCAGGACGGGGAACGTCCAGTGCATCCGCAACGGGATGCCGAGGACGCGCCCGAGCGGGATGCTGTGCCGGGGAAGACCCGGTCGTGCTGGAGGGCCTGGGGTGCCGGGCTGGGCACCCGAATGCTCGTCGCCAGGCCACCAGGTCATGACAGGAGCATGCACCCAGACGGCACGGGGTGGCTAGGGTCGAACGGCACGAGACCGGGGTGCGCTCTCCTCGGAGGTCAGGAGCGCAGGCTCGCTGGGGTGACTTCGGACCCTGTCGGCCGTGGGTGTTGTTTCCCTAGGCTGGATGTGTGCCCGGTTCGAACCGGGCGTGCGGCGCGCCGAGGGCTATGCCGCACCGAGAGAACGACGCGGGGTCCCCGCGACAGACGGGAGGACGCGATGAGCAAAGCCAGCGAGGAACGACTGGTGCCCGTGGCCGACGACGCTGACGCTGCCGAGCAGGAGGCGGCCGCCGACGGGTCCGTCACCAGCCCCGGCCGGCGAGCCGTGGCCGGGGAGGACCCTGAGGCCGACGTTCTCGAACAAGAGGAGGTCGTCGCCGAGCGTCGAGCCTTCGTCGAGCGCCAGCGACCCGACGACGTCCCGGAGGCTGACTGGCTCGAGCAGTCAGTGGTCGAGGTGGAAGACGAGGACGACGTCCGCTGAGCGCAGACCGGTAGGCGGTAGCCGGCCCGCCAGGTCGTGTCCTTGGCCGGTGAGATGCGACCCGGGGGTCGTCGGGCTCAGGGCTCTTGGACCCGCAGGACGGCGACGCCGGTGACCCGATCGGCGGCGATGTCGGCCAAGGCCTGGTCGGCCTGCTCGAAGGGGTAGGGGACGGTCGCCACTTCGACGGGGATGCGGGCCGCCGCGTCGAGGAACGCCCGACCGTCTTCGCGGGTGTTGGCCGTCACGCTGCGGAGCGTCCGCTCCTCGAAGAGGTGGTGCTCGTAGTCGAGCGGTGGGACGTCGGTGAGGTGGATGCCCGCCACGGCGAGCGTGCCACCCCGATCGAGGGCGGCGAGTGCCGGGGGCACGAGGTCACCGACCGGAGCGAAGAGGATGGCGCCGTCGAGTGGCTCGGGTGGCGGGTCGGCTGTCCCTCCCACACTGGCGGCCCCGAGCCGAACGGCGAGCTGTCGAGCGTCGGCAGAGCGGGTGAGGACGTGGACGCGGGCACCTTCGGACAGTGCCACCTGGGCCGTCAGGTGTGCAGACGCGCCGAAGCCGTAGATGCCGAGGCTGCCGCCCGGCGGGAGCTCCGTCCGCCGCAGCGCCCGGTAGCCGATGATCCCGGCGCACAGCAGGGGTGCCGCCTGTTCGTCGGAGAAGGCGTCGGGTAGCGGGTAGCAGTAGCGCTCGTCGGCCACGAGCACCTCGGCGAAGCCGCCGTCGACGTCCCAGCCGGTGAAGGTGGGATCGAGGCAGAGGTTCTCCCTGCCCGACCTGCAGAACCGGCAGGTTCCGCACGTTCCTGCCAGCCAGGCCACGCCGACCCGATCCCCGACGGCGAAGCGTTCACACCCAGGCCCGACCGCCGACACCGTTCCGACGGCCTCGTGGCCCGGTACCACGCCGGGTCGTTTCGGTGGCAGGTCGCCTTCGGCCAGGTGCAGGTCGGTCCGGCACACGCCGCACACCGACACCACCACCTGTACCTGGTGCTCGCCCGGTTCGGGCACCGGCCGCTCCTCGAGGTGGAGGGGTGCCGTGGCCATCGGGCCCGGGGTGCGGACCGCCCACGCTCGCATCAGCGCTCGGCGGGGACGGCGGCGTCGTGGTGGGCAAAGAAGACCTCTCCTTCCACGGGCCGAGTGAGGTCCGCGAGGTCCGAGGTGAGGTCGACCAGCAGGTCGTCGACGCTGAGGATGCCGACGAACCGGTCCCCACGGACGACCGCCAGGCGCCGGACGGCATGCGACCGGAAGAGCGCGTACGCGCTGTGGACGTCGGCGTCGGCGTCGATGGTCACCACCGGCGTGCTCATGACGCTGTCGACCCGTGCGTCCGGAGGAAGCCCCCGGGCGAGGCCTCGGCGGACGAGGTCGCGATCGGTCACCATGCCGATCACGTGCTCGCCCTCGACGACGGCCAGACAGCCGACCCCGGCGTGCTCCATCGAGCGCGCCGCGTCGACGATGCCCTGGTGGGGCTCGATGCCGATCCCCGAACGCCGAAGGTTGTCGATCGTCCTCATGGCTCCTCCTCGCTCTTACCGCATCGGCTGGTCGGCCGAGAGGACCTCGGCGTCGGGACCGGGGAAGAACAGCGTCTCGTGGTCGCTGTCCTTCCACCGGACGAGATAGGGCGGAGCGCCGTCGGCGCCGTGGACCTCGACCACCAGGCACTCGCGCTCGACCTGGCCGATGTGGTGGCCCTTCACGATGATCCGATCACCGACGTTGGCGTGCATCGCTCCTCCTCGCCCACGACCCGACCGACGGCCCTGTCCCCCCGGTCCGTGCTCCCAGCATGGTCTGTCCCGGGTGGGACGAGTAGGGCCGTTGGGCCCTTGGACGCTCGCCGCCGATCGCCCACACTGGCCGTGAGAGCCGTTCAGCGCGGGCGGGGTCGCCGACCTCGGACGCCCGGCGACGAGAGGAGGTCGGCGATGCGCTTGCTGGCGTGGTTCGAAGAGCTGGGTGTCGGGGACGCGGCGATCGCCGGTGGCAAGGGGGCGAACCTCGGGGAGCTGACCGGGGCTGGGCTGCCGGTGCCGCCGGGCTTTGTCGTGACGAGCGAGGCCTACCTCGACGCCATCGAGCGCAGCGGAGCCCGTTCCCAGCTCGTCGAGGTGCTGGCCGGTCTCGATCCGACCGACGCCGACGGGTTGGCCCGTGCCGCCGAGCGCGCCCAGGGGCTCATCCGGGCAACGCCGCTCCCACCCGAGCTGGCGAGTGCCGTCCTCGACGCGTACCACAAGCTCGGTGCGGGCAGTGTGGTCGCCGTCCGGTCCTCCGGCACGGCCGAGGACACGGCGGGGACCTCGTTCGCCGGCATGAACGCCACCTTCACCAACGTGGCCGGAGACGACGAGCTGCAGGCCCGCATCGTCGACTGCTGGGCATCCGCCTACGGTCGGCGGGTGATCGCCTACCGGGCCGCCGAGGGTGTCACCGACGAGCCAAGCCTGGCTGTCGTCGTCCAGGTGATGGTCCCCTCCGAGCGCTCCGGCGTGCTCTTCACCGCCGACCCGGCGACAGACGCCACCGACGTCATCGTCATCGAGGCCGCCTTCGGGCAGGGGGAGGTCGTCGTCTCCGGCATGGTCGAGCCGGACACCTACCTGGTGGGCAAGGAGGGGCCGACCATCCAGAGCATCCGTCTGGGCCACCAGGCCTTCAAGATCGTCCGGGGTGCCGACGGCGCCGACGAGCGCGTCGACCTGTCGGACGACGAGGGTGCCCAGCGCGTGCTGGCCAACGAGGAGATCATCGAGCTGGCCAAGCTCGGGATGGCCGTCGAACGTCACTACGGGGCTCCCCAGGACTGCGAGTGGGCCATGGCGGGCAACCACACCTACCTCGTCCAGGCGCGGCCGATCACCACGTTGCACCGGCGCGCCGAGCCGGCCCCCGGTGAGCAGCGGGTGCTGGTGAGCGGGCTCGCCGCGTCGTCGG
>JBMFXC010000122.1:0-4294 GCA_049964655.1 Acidimicrobiales bacterium | reverse complement strand
CGGTCACGGCGCTTGCTCCGCTCCGTGGTCTCCATGATGGACATCCTCTCCGGCGTCACGCGCCTCTTGGTGGATGTCCGTCAGACCGTGCCAACCCCACGGGTCACACTTCAAGATGCATGACGGCGCCCGGGCCGAACCGGTGCTCGCCGCCTGGGGGATCACCACCGAGGGACGTCCGGTGCTGGTCGGTCTCGACTCGGGCGCCAGCGAGTCCACCGACGCCTGGAAGGGCTTCTTGGACGGCCTGGTCGCCCGCGGGTTGCGGCCACCGCTGCTGGTGATCTCCGATGGCGCCCCCGGCCTGATCGGCGCGGTCGAGCTCGTGTTCCCCCACAGCTTGCGCCAGAGATGCGCCATCCACCGCTGCCGCAACATCCTGGCCAAGGTGCCCGTCGAGCACCAAGCCGAGGTCGAGGCCGCCTACTGGGCCATGTTCGACCCCACCGGGGAGCCGCCCGGCGACGAGGCGATCGCCGTCGCCCGCAGCCGTGCGGCGGACTTCTCCGCCACGTTCGGCCGCCGCTTCCCCTCCGCCGTGGCCTGCCTCAACGACGACCTGACCAGCCTGTTCGCCTACCTGCGCTTTCCGGTCGAGCACCACAAGCGCATCCGGCACTCGAACTTCATCGAGCGCACCTTCGGGGAGACCCGCAGGCGAGTCAAGGTCATCGGTCGGCTGCCGGGCGAACGTTCCTGCCTCGGCCTGGTCTGGGCCGTGCTCGACCGGGCCAGCCGAGGCTGGCGCGGCGTCACCATGACCCCCACCGCCGTTCGACAGCTCCAAGAGCTACGCCGCCAGCTGCTCGACCCGCCCACCGCCGAAGACCCTGCCGGTCAGCTCGACGAGCCCGTTACAGCCGTCGCCTAACACCCACCAGGAACCCGCGTCCGTCGCCGATTTTCCACCGGGAATGGGACGCCATCGGTCCGGAGGTCAGCGGGTGACAGTCGGGGTAGTGGGTCGCGTCCCACCCGCGGGACCCGACGATGCGAACCAGCTTGTCAAGGCGAGCCGGTTGAGGCGAGCGCTCTTCGTGCAGGCGGCGACCGCGATGGGCGAGCGGCAGGGCGTCACCGTCGACGCCGTCGGAGCCGGGATCTCCTGCGGCCGCATCGAAGGGACGAACACGAAGGTCACCTGCTCGTCCTGCCAGCGTACGGCTCCTCTCCCGCTCAAGCGGCACTCGCCTCGTCATGCTCGCTAGCTGACCGATCGACCTGAACCGAGCCCACGAGTACTCGCGCGATCCGGTGGTTGCGTGGTTCACGCCAGGGTCAGGAGCGCCCCTGTTTGCAAGGGGGGTTGTAGGGGGCTTGGATGTAGCGCGACCACTCGGCGGGGGTAATCGGATCCCCGACGAGTGAGCAGACAAGCTGCTCGGCGTTGGTGGGACGGTACTGCCACAAGTGCAGCGTGTCGTCGCTACCGCTAGCGACGAGGGTCCTTCCGTCCGGGCTGAACGCCACCGCGAAGACCTCGGCTTGACCCGCGGCGAGGGTGGCTTCGAGCCGGGGGCGGGCAGGGTCGGAGATGTTCCACAGCCACACGGCATGGGTCGTGATCGCAGCGGCGAGCGTCTTGCCATCGGGGCTGACGGCGATGGCGTACACGTAGCCAGTCGGGCCGGCGAGGGGCGGCCCGAGCAGCTCCGGATGGCGAGGGTCAGCGATGTTCCAGAGGCGAACTGTTCCGTCGGCGCTGCAGGCGATCAACGTCTTCCCGTTCGGGGTGAAGGCAGTGTCATACGCGTAGTCGCTGAAGCCGCCCAGGGTGGCCAGCAGGACCGGGTGGGAGAGGTCGGAGAGATCGTAGAGGCGGACCTTGTCGTCGGTGCTGGCCGTGGCGATCAGACGCCCGTCGTTGCTGAAGGCGAACCCGAGCACCTCGCCGGTGGTGCCAGTCAGGGTCGGCAGGGGAAGCGGACGGGACGGGTCGGTCACGTTCCACATGCGTACCTGACCGCTGTCGTCGCTGGCGGCGAGGGTCCTTCCGTCCGGGCTGAAGCCGAGCTGCTCGATGAACGGCTTGTTGCCCGTCAACGGCGATCCGAGCACCTTCGGCACGGCCGGGTCGGACGTGTCGTAGATTTGGATCTCCGCCTGCGCGTTCGAGACCGCGACGAGCTTGCCGTCGGGGCTCGAGGTGACGGCTCCGGCGACGGGACCGAAACTTGCGGCGGGCGTGACTCGGCCGGCTTGGGACAGGCGCAGGGGGCCCTCCGCGTTCCAGATCGTGGCGTCGCCGTGTGGCCCGCTGCTCCCCGAGACGAGACGGGTGGACCCGGCGCCGTAGCCCAAGTAATAGACCCGCCCTGTCTCCGTGTAGCTGGCTGGGTCGGGCAGAGACCACAGCCGCGTGACGCCACCGGAGTCGGCACTGAGGAGGTAGTTGCCGCCGGGTGCGAAGGCGACGCCGGTGACCGGGTTGGGTGCCTCGAAGTTGCCGGCGGGCGCCCACGTGGTGGTGTTGTAGACGTGTATCGACCCATCGGCGGAGCCGGCGGCGAGGAAGTGACCGTGGGGACTGAAGGCGACGCTGAACAGTTGCGACGTCGCCGGGCTCAGCGCCGGTCGGGCTGGTCGCGCCGATCCGCCAGCCGACACGTCCCATACCCGTAGGGCAAGGTCGTCGCCGCCGGTGACGATCGTGGATCCGTCCGGGCTGAACGCGAGCGTCTCGATCGTCGCCGTGCCCGCTCCGGTGGCCAGTTGGGGGCTGGTGACGCCCGACGGCCAGACGGCGAGGACGCCGTTTCCGCCCGCAGCCGCGAGGAGACGGCCGTCGGGGCTGTACGCGACCGTCTTGAAAGGCACGCCACCCGGTGAGTGCAGGACCGCCAGGGCGACTGGGTGCACGGGGTTGGAGATGTCCCAACGCCGAACGGTGCCGTCCGCTCCCGTAGCGGCCAGTATGCGACCGTCAGGGGAGAACGCCGTCGCGTAGACGGTGCCAGTGAAGCCGGCCAAAACGGCCCTCTGGAGCGGCTGACCCGACGGTCCCAGCTGCCACAGACTGACCGTGTGCCCGGTGCCGCCAGCGGCGAGGAGCCGACCGTCAGGGCTCAACGCGACGGCGAAGTCCTGGTCGGCGGGCGGCCCGGCGTTGACGACGGCCGCTTTGGCGGGTGTCGAACCGCTCATTCGATAGAGGGCGACGGTGTCGGTCGCCGATTGGGCGACGGCGAGCAGGTGGCCCGAGGAAGAAAGTGACACGAACTGTGGCCCCACCGGGCCGAGCAGCCGCGTGGGGATCTCCCCCGACGTGGCGCCGACGAGGGTCGAGCGCGCCTGCACGGTTGGCGAGATCCGGTAGGCGGCGACGGCAAGCTGGGCCGCCAGGGACGGGTCGGTCGGTTGGAGCTGCTGGGCCTCGATAGCTACCTGGCGCGACAACGCCTGGTTGCGGGCCGTGGTGGCAGCGTGGTCGGCTTCGACGGCGAGGACGGCCAAGGCGGTCGACGCCGCGGCCAGCAAGGTCACGGCCCCGTGGAGCCTGCGCGTGATGCGGGTGCGCCGCCGCGCCGCTCGCACCTGTTGGTCTCGGGAGGTGAGGCAAGCCTCGAGGAATTCGGTCTCGCTGTGATTGAGCTGGCCACGGTGATCCTGGTCGCTCACCTGCTCGAGGGCCGAGTCGAGCCGGGTGCCGCGCAGGAGCATCGACTCGTCGCGGTCGGCGTCGACCCATGCCTGGGCGGCGTCCGCCAGTTGGGCGTGGAGCCGAAGCCAGTCTCGGTCGGCGTCGACCCACTCGGCCAGCCGGGGCCAGGCCGAGAGCAAGGTGTCGTGACTGATCTGGACGCAGTCGGCGTCGACGGTCAGGAGCCGAGCGGCGACGAACCGTTCCAGAACCAACGGACTCGCGGCGGATCCCGGTGGCGCCTCCAAGTCAGAGAGCTCCGCGCGTGGTGCCCGGCGACGCGTGGGAGGTCCGCCTGCGTCGACGCGGATCAGACGGGAGAAGATTCGCCGAGCCAGTTCGCGTTCGCGGTCGTCCAGGTGGCGGTAGAGCTCCTCCGCGGCCTGGCGGACAGCGCCGCGGATCCCTCCGACCGCCAGGTAGTCGTTGATGGTCAGATGGTTCCTCCCGCCACGCTGCCACGTCGCCAGCAGGGCGTAGGAGAGCAGGGGCAGGGCGCCGGGCGGGTGGGCGAACCCCGGTGGGCTTCCCGGGGCGAGGTCGGAGAGGATCACGTCCACCAACCCATCCTCGATGGCGATGCCGGTTTGCAACGCGGGCCCCTCGACGGCGTCACGAAGCTCGTCTGGGGTCATCGGCCCGAGGAGCACCTGG
>JBMFXC010000121.1:0-4316 GCA_049964655.1 Acidimicrobiales bacterium | reverse complement strand
CCACCCCCGCCACCGTTCGACCCGGAGCCACCACCGCCGCCCGAGCTCGCCGGGCACCCGCTGCCCCCGCCGCCCGGGGTCGATCCGACGCCACCGCCACCGCCGCCGCCGTTGCAGTCGATCGAGACGTACTTGCCGCCCGAGCCGCCGCCGCCACTGCCACCACTGCCACCGCCGCCGCCTCCGGCACCCAACGCACCGCCGCCGCCACCACCACCACCGCCGCCGGCTTCGGCGACCGTCGCTCCACCGATGACGAGCGAGGTACCGCCACCGCCACCGCCGCCCGACGACCCACCGGCACCGCCACCGCCACCGCCGTTGCCGCCACCGTTGAAGCCACCGCTCTGACCGCTGCCAGCTCCCCCCACCACCACGGTGAGCGACGAGCCGCCGGGGACCCCGGTGAGGACGCCGGAGACCTGCCCGCCGGCACCTCCTGAGGCACCGCCGGCGCCGTCGAGGGTGACCGACACGGTGGACGTCGACGTCGAGATGTACGGGGGCAAGGTCACCGTGTGGGTTCCCGGTCCATACGTGCAGACGACCTCGGTGGCGGGCTGGTTCGTGCCGCACCCTGGGTGCGTCGACACGGCGGCGGCCGTGCGGGCGCTCGGCGGACCGGCAAGGGCCGGCGGAGCGGGTGGAACGGACGGAGCGCCGGGTGGGGTCGACAGCGGGGGCACGACGGCGGCCACGGCGACGAGGGTGGCGACGGCCAGGGTGCCCCAGGCCCGCCCCGACCAGCGAGCAACGGCAGTGGCACCGCTCCGGGCGGCAAGCGCCACGCCACGCGACACTCGCTGCGACGCGTGCCGCACCACGCCGCGCACCGCCGTGGCTACACGGTGCGCAAAGCGACGACGACGACCACCCCCGTTGTCGACCCGAACGTGCTGGACGCGCTGCGCACAGGCACCGAAGTGCCACTCGCCCGGGTCTACCCCCTGAGACCCCATCGCCGGCGGATTGTAGTGGAAGCCACCCTCGCTTGCTCGTAGAGCGGTCGTCGCGTTGGCGGCGAGTGGTCAGCAGCCACGTCGCCGTGCCGGCACGCGCGCACAGCGTGGCTGCTGGATGGCGTTCGACACCAGACCAGTGCGCTGTCGCCCTCGACGCTCTACCATCCGGAGTGCGGACGTGGACCCCGTCGACGTCCGGGCGGGCACGAGGGGGACGGTGGCCGCACCGCCGAGACGAACGAGCAAGGGAGTGCCGATGTACCAGCGCATCGTGGTCGGGACCGACGGTTCCGAGTCGGCCGGCAAGGCCGTCGAGACGGCGGCCGACATCGCCCGGTCGTGGCGGTCGTCGATCCATGTCGTCACCGCCTACCGCCCGTCGGATCCCGGCATGGCCGGCTTTGCCGGCGCGGCGCTGGCCGACGCCGGTGCCGACCGGTTGCTGAAGGAGGAGGCAGCCAACAAGATCGCCCGTGACGCGGTGGACCGGTGGTGTGGTGGTCTGTCCGCCCAGGCGCACGCCGTCGGCGAGGACGCCGCTGACGCCATCCTGGGCACCGCCCAGGGGGTCGGTGCCGACCTCATCGTCGTCGGGAGCCGCGGCATGCGCGGGGCCCGTCGCTTCCTCGGCAGCGTGCCCAACTCGGTGTGCCACGGAGCCGAGTGCGCGGTCCTCGTCGTCAAGACCGACTAGCGGCGACCCGGGCCCCCAGGGACCCGGCGCCGGCAAGCTCCCTCGCCGGAGTGCGGGATGCCGGTCGGAGCCCCAGGCTCAGACCGACTCGGCTGCCGCCTTGAGGGCCGCCAGGGTCTGCGGGACGCCGGTCCGGGCGGCCTCCTCGCGGGCGGCGATCTCGGCGGGCGCGTCGTCGCCGAAGCGCTCGCCGAACCAGGCGAGCCCGTCGGGGAGGAACTCCCACGACTCGGTCACCTCGGTCCCACCCTCGACCGGAGCGAACGTGTAGCCCCACCGGACGAACGACCCCCCGACCACAAAGGCGAACTCGCGACCGCGCTCGGCCGCCACGACCTGCGAGCGCGTCTCCCAGGTCCGTTCGGACGTCACGTTGCGCCCGGTGAACCAGGCTCCGGGCGTCGCGCTCGTGCCCTCGTCCCACCAGCACGCCTTGCATACCGGGCTCCACTCGCCCATACGGGTGACGTCGGCTACCAGGTCGTAGACGACCTCGGGCGACGCTTCGACGACGATCGACGCGGAGAAGGAGGGGTTGGGAACTGTTGTTACACCCTTACGTCATAGTGACCAGTAATGAACTTACGTGAGTGGGCCGAGTCCCAACATATCCATCCACAGACGGCCTACCGGTGGTTCCGGGAGGGCAAGCTGCCGGTGCCGGCCCAACGGGTCGGCGGCCTCATTGTGGTTGGGGACCTCACCAAGTGCGCCTCCGCTCAGGGAGGCAAGACGGCGATCTACGCTCGTGTCTCCTCCGCTGACCAAAAGTCCGACCTCGATCGGCAGGTGGCAAGGGTCACCACCTGGGCCACATCCAACGGGTGCTCCGTCGACTCGGTAGTGACCGAAGTCGGTTCTGCTCTCAACGGGAAGCGGCGGAAGTTTCTCGCCCTTCTTCGGGACTCGGACGTGACCACGATCATCGTCGAGCACCGGGACCGGTTCGCCAGATTCGGAGCCGAGTATGTGGCCGCTGCTCTCGATGCCGAGCATCGCCGCATCGTGGTAGTCGACGACGCAGAGGTAGACGACGACTTAGTGCGAGACATGACCGAGTTGATGACCTCACTCTGCGCTCGGCTCTATGGCCGACGGTCGGCCGCCCATCGGGCAGCCAGAGCTATCGAGGCCGTGACCGCCGGGGCTGGGGCCGGCGGCGGTTCCAATGGTTGAGTCGGCGGTCGCAGATCCAGCGGCAGAGGTGTCCGAGAAGAAACGGGCTCCGAGGACGAAGTTCGAGATACCCGACGGCTGGATCGCTCGCGGATTCATGTTCGAGGTCTCCTGGCCGGACGACCCCGAGTCAGCCTCCAGCATCCGGTCCCAGTTCGGTGGTCGCCGGTTCGCCTACAACTGGGCACTCGCCCAAGTGAAGGCCGACATGGATGCGAAGAAGATCGATCCCTCCCACGCATCGGTGCCGTGGAACCTCTATGCACTGCGCAAGCGGTTCAACGCAGAGAAGCCGACCATCGCCCCGTGGTGGGAGGCCAACTCCAAAGAGGCGTACTCCACGGGGATCGCCGACCTGTGTGTCGCCCTGAAGAACTGGTCCGACTCAAAATCTGGCAAGCGCAAGGGCAAGGGCAGAAAGGTCGGGTTCCCGAAGTTCCGGTCCCGCAGGAAAGACCAGGCCAGGGTGCGTTTCACCACCGGGGTCATGCGGGTTGAACCGGATCGGCGGACCATCACCTTGCCGGTGGTGGGCGCTCTCCGGTCGATGGAGAACACCCGCCGCCTCGAACGCCTGGTCCACTCGGGCAAGGCCCGAATCCTCAATGCCACCCTCAAAGAGAGATGGGGACGGCTGTTCGTCTCGTTCTCCTGTCTCGTCAAGGACCACCCACGCCCGGCTCCGACCAAGGGTGGCCGGGCCGGCGTTGATCTGGGGCTCCGGGTGCTCGCCACTGTTGCCGACTCGAACGGCGACATCACCGAAGTCGAGAACCCCACCCCACTGCGGGCGACGCTCACCGAGCGCCGTCGGGTGGGGCGACAGCTCTCCCGACGCATCCCCGGCTCGAACGGCCATCGGGCGGCGAAAGCCAAGCTTGTCCGATTGGACCGCCGAGTCGTGCACCTGCGTCGGGAAGCCGCCCACCAGCTCACGAGCTGGCTGGCGGGCACCTACAGCGAGGTGGTCATCGAAGACCTCGACCTCGCTGCCATGAAAAAGAGCATGGGGCGCCGGGCCTTCCGGCGCTCCGTGTCCGATGCTGCGCTCGGCCAGATCAGGCCACAGCTCACCTACAAGATGGAATGGAGAGGAACGACCCCCACGGTCGCTGACCGTTGGTTCGCCTCGTCGCAGGTCCATCACGGCTGTGGGTGCCGCTTGATCGAGCCGAGGAAGCTGGCCAAGCAGCTCGTCTGTGCCATCACCGGCGAGTTGGTCGACCGGGACATCAATGCAGCGTTGAACCTCCGCGACTGGCCGGACATTGCCAGTTGCAGCTCAGTTGGAGCTGCGGCCCCGAAGCCCAGCAGTCCCGCCGGCAGCGGCGGGGGACTCGGCTCTGATGTCGGACCATCCGGCACCGGAGGAGGGAGCGTAAGACCTTCACAGTCTCGGAAGGCCGCCCCCAGTGAGGCCAGAACCCGCAAGGGAACCCCGAGAAGGGGTGCGGCATGAGTGACGCTCACTATCGATCACTCGG
>JBMFXC010000120.1:0-4646 GCA_049964655.1 Acidimicrobiales bacterium | reverse complement strand
TTCGGCGCCCAGGTCTGCCCCGGCGGGCACTTCGCCACCACGGTGGACGGGGTCCAGATCCGAGATGGCGACGGCGTCCACATCGTGCCGACGCCGGCCGCCGGCCAGTGGCTGGCCGAGCGCCTCCTGCCCGAGATCGTGGAGGTGGGGCGGTTGCAGCAGGACGGTGGGCACTTCGTCGCCGGCCACCTCCCCGTGCACGCCGCCGCCTCGACCGGGTGAACGCTGTCGGGTCGGGTCGAGAGAACCGATCGGCCCTTCGTCGCGCCCAGGTCGAGCCCAGATCGGCACGGCCGGTCCGTCACGGGCCGGCCGAGGTCGAGGTCAGGGTCTCGACGAGACGGGCGCCGGGGGTGGAGCCGAGGACGGCGGTGGTGGTTCGCCACCGACCGATGCGTTGGCGACGGCGCACTGGGCCCGGAGGGCCGTGACGAGGTACTGCTCGGGCACGCGGTTGCTCTCCGACACCGTGGTCATCAGTGCCTGCCACTGGCCATTGGCGTCGGCCGCTTCGGCAGCCAGTGGCAGTGCTTCGCGGAGCTGGAGGTAGGCCCGCTCGCGCAAGGAGGTGGCCACTGACCCGTCGGAGCGCGCCGCCTGCTGGAGGAGGGAGAGCGACGTGCCGATGTACGCACAGGCCTGCCTGGCCTGGACGGTGCCCCCCGACTGGCCGCAGGCGGTGAGCCCGGCACCGAGCGCGACGACGAGGCTCAGCCCGGCCGCGACGCGCCTTGGCCGCCGGCGCGGTCGCACCCGGTCAGCCGAGCCAGCTGCTGGCCGAGTCGAGCAGGTAGCGGCTGACGGCCAGGCAGCGGTCGAAGACCTCGCAGAGCATCTCCTCGCCAGCGAGGATCCGGGCGAGCGAGACGGGTGACCGGGCGACGATGGTGAGGCGACGTTCGGCGGCGTCGGTGGCCGAGGCGTAGGAGTCGATGGCGGACACTTCGAGTGGGAGCTCGATCCCGCCCACCCCCGCCAGGTCGATGGCCAGACGAAGGAGGTCGGGCCCGTTGGGCAGGGGGGGGAGCGCCCAGGTGAACGTCAGGGGGAAGTGGAACTCGTCAGGAGGGTCCTCGTCATCCCTGAGGGCGAAGACGACGTCCTCGAACGAGAGCAGGGTGCGCGGGTCGACCTCGAGGGCGAGGTGGAGATCGAGCGGTCCACCGCAACCGTCTTCGGGGTGAAGGTCGACTTCCCACACCTGGCGCAGGGAGTACGTCTCGACGAAGTGCCGTTCGTCATGCACGTGGAACCCGTGGTCGACCGAGTGGTCCTTCAGGTCGGCCACGTAACCGGCGACGTCGATGACTGCCACAGGGGAGGGAGCCTATCGCTCATCGGGACAGGCCGGCTCAGGTGGCATCTGGCTCGGGCGTTCCGCCCGGGTGGCCCGGCGTGGCCCTGGGTGCCGCCGGCGTGGCCCTGGGTGCCGCCGGCGTGGCCCGGCGTGGCCCTGAGCTCCGTCCAAGTTGGCAGCGGACGGCTCGGCGCACCCTCCGGTGATCGCTCCGCTCGGGGGGACTTCCCCCTGCAGGCGATGCTCCTGCTCGGGGGATGGCCCCGACGGTTAGGGTCTCGTCGATGGGAGACGACGAGCTGCTCGAGGTGCTGCGGGACGCGGCCGGCGCGGTCGGCCAGGCGTTGGCGGCGTTGGACGACTGGGGACTCGCCGGCACGCGGGCCGGCCAGTACCGCTCGGACCTGGCTGCTGACCGTGCCGCGGTGGACGTGCTCACCCGAGCCGGGCTCGCCGTGCTGTCCGAGGAGTCGGGGCTGACCGAGCCGGCGAGGAGGGCAGTGGGCGCTGGTGGGCGGCTCGTCGTCGTCGTCGACCCGGTGGACGGATCGACCAACGCGTCGCGGCACCTGCCATGGTACGCGACCAGCCTGTGCGCGGTGGACGAGGACGGTCCCCGGGTGGCGGTCGTGGTGAACCAGGCTTTGGGGGTGCGGTACGAGGCGGTGCGCGGAGCAGGGGCTGCTCGTGACGGGTCGCCCATCCGGCCATCGGGGTGTGACACCCTCGGTCAAGCCATCGTCGGCATGTCCGGCTATCCCCGCCGCTACCTCGGCTGGTCGCAGTACCGGAGCCTGGGAGCCGCCGCCCTCGACCTGTGCGCGGTGGCGGACGGTGCGCTCGACGCCTACGTCGTGGTGGGTGGCTCGGCCCTGGGCAGTTGGGACTACCTGGGCGGCATGCTCGTGTGCACCGAGGCCGGCGCGTCGGTGTCCGAGCTCTCTGGCCGCGCCCTCGTGACGCTCGAGCACGGCGAGCGCCGCACGCCGGTGGCCGCAGCGACCCCCGAGCTGCTCGGCGAGCTGGCGGCCGCCGTGGTGGGTGCCGAGCCTGCTGCGCCCTGAGGCCGGTCGGGCCACCGATCCCCAACCCCACCGGGTCAGCTCGACCGGGCCAACCTCACTGGGGGTTGTCGGCGGCTCGGCCCGCTCGGCGTGGGGTTCAGCTCGTACCGTGTCGAGGTTTCGTGGCCGGAGGCTGGATGATGAGCGGCCACAACCGCGGGGCGAGCCAGGTGTAGAAGCGTTCGGCGACGGCTTCGGTGGCATTGCCGGCGAAGACGTTGCCGGGAGCGTACGACGGTGTGTGCACGCCGTCGGCGGTCCGGACCTGGACCCCGTCCACGTACTCGGTGAACCTGCCGGTGGGGCAGATCATCGAGCCGTAGGGGATGACGCTCACCGAGCGTGGGTGCTCGCGTGCCACCTGCTCGAGAAGCCCGTTGTAGATGGACCGTCGACGTGCCGAGTCGGAGGGGGCCGGTGGTTTGCCGTAGGGGAAGTTCTGGTCCATGCACGGCATCGTCAAGAGGTCCACATGGGCACCGTGCGCCGTGCCGAGGGCGACCACCCGGTCGAGCTGGTCCACTTCGTACCGCTGGAAGCCCGACTGCAGGATGTCGCGCCAGCGCCCGTTGATCAACAGGTACTGGGTCTCCCAGTGCCCGGCCAGGAAGAGCACCTGGTCGCCTGGTCGCGTCCCTGCCAGCCGACGCTGGTCGAGGGCCGGCCACTGCTCATCCGGCGGGGTCGCCGAGTTGCAGGCTGGGAACATCGGCAGTCCCGGCGTCCCCAGGGTGCCCGTTGCCGACGTTCCGATGGCCAGGCCGCAGCCGAAGAGCCCGCCGTTGACGACGACCGTGCCGGTCGGGGCGGTCGCTTGGAGGGCGTACCCGAGGGTGAGGGCGGTCGAGTCCCCCAGGACGACCACCTCGGGCGGCGGTGGGACGGCGTGCCGCGGCGCGAACCGTCGAGCCGGAACCGCCGCCGAAGCGGGTGCCGTGGAGAGCAGGAGGACGGCCACGGTCATGCCGATAGCGACGGCGCCTGACCCCAGCGCCCGGACCGTACGCCAGAACGTGCGCCTCAGCACGGGGCGCTCGATGAGCAGGTAGCTCGCCGAGGCGACAGCCAGCGAGGCGCCGAGGCGAAGGAGGTCGAGGGGCCAACCGGAGACCCCAGTCCGGGCCGGCGTGAGCAGTAGGAGCACCAGGATGTGCCAGAGGTAGAGGCCGTAGGAGATGGTCCCGACCCAGCGGATCAGGCGGCGTTCGAGCAGCCAGGTCAGAGGTCCGTTTGGAGCGACGACCACGGCTGCTACCAGGCAGGTCGCGGCTACGGAGACGAGGAGGAACCCCCCTTGGTAGAGGAAGGGTGACTGCCCGTTGACCGAGTGCACCAACAAGGCGAGCCCGACGAGGATGGCGACCCCGAGAGCGGTGGCGACCCAGGTGCCGGCGGTGCTCCTGGCGCGAGGGGCCAGGGCGCGGGCCTTTTTGACGACCTGGGGTGAACAAGCGAACAGGCAGGCCAGGGCAACTCCGACGAGCAGGCTCTGGGCATGGGTGTCGGTACCGAAGTACAGGCGGGTCGTCGACGTTTGCGGACGGAACCGAACGGCCATCTCGATGGCCGAGGCCAGTGCGCCGAGGCCGGCGAGCGAACCGAGGACCACGACAGCCCGGCGGCCACGCCGCACGAAGCGCAGTACGAGCACCGTGACGATCGGCCAGACCAGGTAGAACTGCTCCTCGATCGCCAGCGTCCACGTCTGGGTGAGCGGCGAGCGTACGCCAGTGGCGACGAAGTAGTGCGTACTGGCGGCGATCTGGTACCAGTTCGAGACGAAGCCGAGTGCCGAGAGCGCTTCGAGGCGGAACTCGGGGTAGGCCCCTGGTGGGGCGATGAAGCGTACGTAGGCGCTTGCCGCCACGACGACCAGGACGAGGCACGGTAGCAGCCGGCGGGCGCGGCGGGCCCAGAACGCCCGCAGTCCGATGCGCCCGGCTCGACGGTGCTCGGCCAGCAGCAGCGTGGTGATGAGGTAGCCCGAGAGCGCGAAGAACAGGTCCACGCCGAGGAACCCACCAGGGAGCGCACCGAGCCCGAAGTGGTAGCCCATCACGGCGAGGATGGCCAGGGCGCGTAGGCCGTCCAAGCCGGCCAGTCGACCCGGGCTCCTTCCCTGACGCCGGTGGTGAGCGTCGCCGTCCGCCGCCATGGCGCGAGCCCTGCCCGGCGACGTCTGAGCGGAACGGGCGCCCGGTGAGCTGCTGTTCGTCACGTTCCTCGAGCGGGCTCTCGGGACACCGCCGCCTCCATACCTGTGGTCCACCCCGCACCGGTGGTCG
>JBMFXC010000119.1:0-4879 GCA_049964655.1 Acidimicrobiales bacterium | reverse complement strand
CAGGCCACCTCGTAACCTGGGGCGAGGCCAACGAGCCGCTCGAGGGAGCAAGCGAACAGGCGGGTCACGGAGGGGGGAACCCCATGGCACTGGAGCTGGGACGACGCCAGCTGGCACAGGCGGTGCGACAGGCCGGCGAGGAGGGGCGCGACCTCCCGCCGGTGGTGATCGTCGGCGCCGGCCTGTCGGGGCTCGCCATGGGGGCCCAGCTGGTGCGGGCCGGCTTCGACCGCTTCACCATCGTCGAGCAGGCAGACGAGGTCGGCGGCACGTGGCGCGACAACACGTACCCGGGCGCCGGGTGCGACGTGCCGTCCCACCTCTACTCGTTCTCCTTCTGGCCCAAGCGCGACTGGTCGCGTCGCTACGCCGAGCAACCCGAGATCCTTGCCTACGCCCGTGCCTTCGCCGAACGGTTCGGGCTGCGCGACCACCTCCTGGTGTCGACCACCGTCGTCCGAGTCGATCTCGACGAGGACCGGGGCCTCTGGAACGTCGACGTGCTGGGCCCCGACGGCACGCCCGGCACGCTCGAGGCCTCGGTCGTCGTCTTCGCCTGCGGCCAGCTCAACCGCCCCTACGTGCCGCGCCTCGAGGGCCTGGAGCGGTTCGCCGGCACCTGGTGGCACTCGGCGCGCTGGGACCACTCGGTCGACGTCACCGGCAAACGGGTCGCCGTCGTCGGCAGCGGGGCGAGCGCCATCCAGTTCGTCCCACCGCTCGCCCGGCAGGCGGCTTCGGTCACCGTCTTCCAGCGCACCCCGAGCTACGTGGCCCCCAAGCGCGACCACCCCTACGAGGGCCTGAAGCGGCAGGTGCTGTCCAGGGTGCCGGCCGCCGAGCGGGCCCTGCGGTGGTGGACCTACTGGGCGATGGAAGCCCGGTGGCTCGCCTTCCGTGAGGGGAGCTGGCTGGGCCGACGCCTGGCCGCGCTGTTCGCCGCGCAGCTGCGGGCGAACGTCGTCTCGGAGTCCCTCCCCGAGCACGCCGTGGTTCCCGACTACCCGATCGGCTGCAAGCGCATCCTCATCTCGAACGAGTGGTACCCGACACTGCTCCGGCCCAACGTGACGGTGGTGGACGAGCCGATCGTCCGGGTCGACGCCGACGGACCGGTCACCGCGTCGGGCACGCACTACGACGCCGACGTCATCGTGTTCGGGACCGGCTTCGAGACCACCGACTTCCTCGGCCACGTCCCGGTGGTGGGACGGGGGGGCCGAACCCTCGCCCAGGCGTGGTCGGGCGGGGCGCACGCCTACCTGGGTGTCGCCGTGCCCGACTTCCCCAACTGCTTCCTCCTCTACGGGCCGAACACCAACCTCGGCCACAACTCGATCCTCTTCATGGTCGAACGTCAGGTGAACCTGGTACTGCAGGCCGTGGCCACACTGGTGCGGCGACGTGCCGGTGCTGCGGCGGGCCCGGGGGCGACCATGGAGGTCGGCAAGGGCCCTGACGCCCGCCACGACGAGCGGGTCCAGCGCCTGATGGCGAACACGGCGTGGGTGGCGGCGTGCCACAGCTGGTACAAGGACGCGTCGGGCCGGGTGACCAACAACTGGCCCACGTGGACGTTCCGCTACTGGCTCGACACCCTGCGGCTGCGCCGTGGCGACTGGCTGGTCACCAGTACCTCGGAGACGCCGGACATCCGGCAGGGATCTCCCATCCCCGCCCGACCGGCGTCGCACGGGCGCCGGGGAGGTCCGGCGGCGCCGGGCCGCCGGTAGCCGGTCCTCCGTCAGCTCGCACACCAGCGCGCGTCCTCCCCGGCTCGCACCGCGCTCCGCCCAAACGGGAGCCCGATGCCACCGGAGGGGGACTCCTTGCTAGCGTCTCCGTCCATGGCTCGAACCGGTCCCGGGGGGCCGTCGCTCGACCCGTCACGCGCCGGGCGGCGCGGCTCCGTGCCCAACGAAGAAGGGCTGCGCGCCCTCGGAGAGGTCATCAACGGTCGCGGCGGCCGTTCCAACGGCCGTTCCAACGGCCGTTCCAACGGGCGGTCCAACGGCCGGTCGAACAGCCACCAGGGAGCGCCGCGCTCCGGGTACGACGATCCGGATGTCGGGCCTCGTGGTCGTCCGACCGCGTCGTCCAGTCGCACCCAACGCCGCCGCGCCCGCACCCAGTCGCGTCGGCGCAAGCACACCAAGCGGGCTGTGCTCGTCTCCGGGCTCGTGGTCCTGCTGCTCATCCTGGCCGGAGGCGGCTACGCCTACTACCTGAACAGCGAGATCCATCGCGTCGACGTGCGCGGGCTCGCCGTGTCCCCGACGTCGGGGGCGGACGCCGGCACCGAGAACATCCTGATGGTGGGATCGACCACCCGGTGCGGTCTGGCCCACCAGAACGCGGCCTACGGCCTGTGCTCGCAGGGGGTCACCGGCGTCAACAGCGACGTCATCATGATCCTCCACTTGAACCCGTCCACCCGTTCGCTCTCCATCCTGTCGCTGCCGCGCGACCTGTTCATCCCGAACGCCCGGGTGCGTGACCTGAAGCAGGGCATCACCTCGGCCAACAAGATCGACGCCGGTCTCTACGACGGCCCGAGCCAGCTCGTCGCCTCCATCAAAGAGGACTTCGGGATCCCGATCCAGCACTACGTAGTGCTCAACTTCGACACCTTCGCCAGCGTGGTGAACGCCCTAGGCGGCATCAACATGTACTTCCCGATGCCCGTCTTCGACGCCTACTCGCAGCTGTACGTGCCCACCCCTGGGTGCATCCACCTCGACGGCTACCGGGCGCTCCAGGTCGTCCGGGCCCGTCACCTGCAGTACCGGCCGGCAGGGGTCACCGCCGATCGCGCCTACTGGCCACACGAGGTCGAGAGCGACCTGGCCCGCATCCGCCGAGACCACGAGTTCCTCCGCGTGCTCGCCACTGCTGTCTCGAAGAAGGGGCTCGGCAACCCGATCACCGACGAGCAGATGGTCTCGTCGGTGGCGCCGTACCTGACGGTGGACAAGTCGTTCTCGACCACCGACATGATCCACCTCGTGCTCACCTTCCACAGCGTGAACGCGGCCAAGGCTCCTCAGTACACGCTGCCCGTAGAGCCCAGCTCCTCGCTCACCTACGCCTACAAAGGCGGCGACTACGGCAACGTCGAGTTTCCGGCGACGACGCCCGACCAACAGATCGTCGACCAGTTCCTCGGCGTGTCGGCGTCCACCAACACGCTGACCGGCAAGGCTCTGCCGAGCCCCAGCTCGGTGACCGTCTCGGTGCTCAACGGCACCGGCGTCTACAACCAGGCAGCCGACACGGCGAACGCGCTCTCGGCGCTGGGCTTCCACATCGCCGGCATCGGCAACGCAACACCGACCGGCCCCATCTCCGAGACCCTCGTGGCGTACGGCCAGAAGACCCCAGCCGTCGAGGCGGCGGCCCAGGCGGTGACCCGGTCGATGAGCGGGGCGGTCATCATGGACTACAACCCCAAGCTGGTGGCCGACGGCGCCCAGGTGACGGTGGTGACCGGTTCGCAATTCAGCGTCAACCCCCCGCCCACCTCCTCCACCGGTGGCACGTCTAGCTCCTCGTCAACGGCATCGTCCGCTCCGGCCACCACCACCCCCACGAGCTCGAGCTCGGGTTCCACCACGACCTCGACCAGCCTTCCGCCCACGTTCTCGTCGCCGACACCGGCCGTCACCCCACTCAAGCCGTGGGACCCCCGGTCGTGCACCCCGTCGGGAGGCGAGGGGCCCTGACTCCGCCTCCGTACCCGGGCGGTGCAGACGCCGCTGGCCGACCCGCGTCGGCGGCACTCGACCACACGTGCTCCGAGCCTTAGGGCAGCCTCAGCGAGTGAGCCGTTCGGCGGGGACCTGGCCGAAGCTCCCGGCCTGGTAGTCCTCGAAGGCTTGGGCCACCTCGGCGCGGGTGTTCATGACGAAGGGCCCGTAGGCGAAGACGGGCTCACGAATCGGTTGTCCGCCGAGGAGCAGGACGTCGAGGACCGGGGTCCGCGACTCCTGACGCGGGGAAGCTCGCAGCACGAGGGTGTCCCCCGACCCGTAGACGGCCAACTGACCGGTGTGCACCGGGCGGCCCTCGGCTCCGACCACGCCATCACCACCGAGCACGTAGGCGAGCGCGTTCAGCGGTGACGACCACGGGAGCACCACCTCTGCACCGGGGCTGACGGTCGCGTGGACGAGGGTGATCGGCGTGTGCGTCACGCCGGGTCCCCGGTGGTCTCCGAGGTCGCCAGCGATGAGCCGCAACAGCGCCCCACCGTCAGGAGTCGTGAGCAAGCGGACACGATCGGCCCGGATGTCCTGGTAGCGAGGGGTGACGAGCTTGTCCGCCCGCGGGAGGTTCACCCACAACTGGATGCCGTGGAACAGGCCGCCTTCGGCCACGAGCTGTTCGGGCGGGGCCTCGATGTGGAGGATGCCCGCGCCGGCGGTCATCCACTGGGTGTCGCCGTTGGTGATGAGCCCGCCTCCGCCGATGGAGTCCTGGTGGCGGAAGGTGCCGTCGATCATGTAGGTGACCGTCTCGAACCCACGGTGTGGATGCCACGGGGTCCCCTTGGGCTCGCCCGGGGCGTACTCGACCTCTCCCATCTGGTCCATGTGGACGAAGGGGTCGAGGGCGGCATGGTCGACCCCGGCAAAGGCCCGGCGCACCGGGAACCCCTCGCCTTCGAGCCCGGGCGGTGCCGTGGTGACCGAGACGACCGGGCGCGCGGTTCGCGCCGCCGACCGAGTGGCGTCCACTCGGGGCAGCTCCAAGGTGTCCTCGACGGTGACTGCAGGCACGGCGCCTCCTTGCCCGGCAGTCCGCGACAGCCGACCACCGGTTCACTGGGGTTGGCGCGCTTTGACGGACAGGTTGGTTGTGTTGATCATGCCGCCTGACG
>JBMFXC010000118.1:0-4940 GCA_049964655.1 Acidimicrobiales bacterium | reverse complement strand
GGGGCGGCCAGCCTCGTCCTCACCGACGAAGGGCTCGGCAACGTCGTGGCCGCCGTCGAGACCGGTCGTCGCGTCTACCAACGGATGCTGACCTACACGTTGAACAAGATCGCCAAGACCTTCCAGGTGTCGCTGTTCCTCGGGCTGGGGCTGCTTGTCACCGGCGCCTTCGTCACCACCCCCCGGCTCGTCCTGCTGCTCCTGTTCGCCAACGACTTCGTCACGATGTCGCTTGCCACCGACCTCGTCGGGTTCTCCTCCCGTCCTGACCGTTGGCAGGTCCCCGCGCTGTCTGTCGCCGCGCTCGGTGTCGCGATCCCCTGGCTCGCCTTCGCCTTCGGCACCTTCCTCGTCGGACGTCACGTCCTCGGGCTCGATCTCGCCTCCACCCAGACCCTGGTGTTCGTGATGCTGGTGGCGACAGGCCAGGCCACCATCTACCTGGTGCGCGAGCGGCGTCACCTGTGGTCGTCGCGTCCGAGCTGGTGGATGCTCGGGGCCACCGTCGCCGACTTGGCGGTCGTCACGGTGCTGGCCACCCGGGGCATCCTGATGGCCTCCGTCCCACTGGTCGACGTCGGCGTGCTCCTCGGCTGCGTGCTCGTGGCCACCGCCATCCTCGACGTCGCCAAGGCTCCCCTCCTCGCCACCATCCGCTCCGACACCGTGCCCGACAGGAAGGCAACACCATGAAAGCCGGGGCATCGGGGCCGTAGCCGAGGACGGGGACCGGGGGAAGCCAGGTCGTCTCGGCCACCGGTCGCCAACCGGCACCTCGAGAACATCGACCAGGCCCGACCAGGCCCGAGGGGTCCAGCCTTCCGGTCCCATCGGGTAGAGGCGGGTGGGACCGGAGGGACCGGCTCTCCCTCGTCAGGCTCGGCAGGTCAGGCGTTCCTGCCGCAGCCTGGAGCGACCACCTTTCCGATCAACCGGCGGTCGTCGTTGCGATCTCCTCCCTCGCCTTCGACGTGCTCACCTCGATCCGCCGGACCTTGGCCTCCTCGGCAACGGGGATGGTGATCCGGAGCACGCCGTTCTCGTAGGAAGCGGCGATCCGCTCGGCGTCGAGGTTGTCGCCGAGGAAGAGCTCTCTCGAGAACGTGCCCGTCGGCCGTTCGCACACCACAGTCTCGACGCCTTCGGTCTTCCACTGACGCTCTGCCTTCACACTGAGCACGTTCTTCTCGACCGTCACCTCGATCGAGTCGGTCCGCATGCCCGGCAAGTCGAGGTCGACGTGGAACACGTCACCGATCCGATAGGCGTCGAGCGGCATGGAACGTGTCTGCCTGGCGTCCCGCAGCTGGTCGGCAAGATCGTCGAACCCCCGGAACGGATCGAACCTCAGCAACATGGTGGTCTCCTCTCGTCTGTGACCGCCCACGTCTCGTGGGCCATCCCTCTAGTCGACAACCAGCGTCTCCCCGGCGAACCGACGGCACCAGGGCCGAACGACCTACGGTCCGTCCACGTGGTCCGCCACGGGGTCCCCGGCGCGCTGGGCGACCTCCTCCGCCGGAGGCAGTTGACGGAAGAAGTACCAGTACATCGCGGCGTTGACGAGCTGGAGGAGGCCGGCGAGCTCGAAGGGAAGGCTGAGGCTCACGTCGTCGAGGAGGTACCCCGAGGCGAGCGGGCTGAAGCCCATCAGCACTTGGCTCGGCAAGTTCGACAACGCAGCCACCGACGACCGCTCCTCGGGGTCGGCCATGGCGACGACGTAGGACTGTCGGAGCGGCATGCCGGCCCGCTGAACGACCATGCGCAACGCGTAGGCGACCCCGGCGAGCACGAAGCTCGGCGCCAGCACGAGCGGCAGGACCAGCAAAGCGGTCAACGCCCGGACCACCGCGACCGTCCGCACCAGGCCCCACCGTCTGGCGAGCCCCGACGCGGAGAGGGCCGAGCTCATGCTCACGGCGTTCACCACGGCGTAGAGCAGGCCGATCTCCCCGGCACCGACTCCGAAGCGCCGGTAGAACCAGTAGGTGAGGAACGGCCCGATCATGCCGACAGCCAGACCGTTGACCGAGTTGGTCGCCGCCAGCCGCACGAGCAGGCCCCGCGACCGGACCGGCAGACGGGGACGCCACCCAGTCCGCTGGCTGCTGGCCGGGCGTTCGGGCTCGGTCATCCACAGGGCGAGCACGCCGGCGACCAGCGACACTGCGGCGATGGCCACGAAGGACGATCGGAAGGTGGCGAGCGCCGCCTCGGAGCGTACGTGACGGCTGCCGGCGAGCATGGCGAGCAGCGATCCCGCCAGCGCTCCGAACGACGACCCGAACTGCAAGCGGCCGAAAGCACTGTTGCGCCACTCGGCCGGCGTGTCCTCGGTCACGAGAGCCGACTCCGCCGGCTGGTAGGGGCCGATCGCCCCAGCGCCGGCACCGGATCCGCGGCCGAAACTACCGAGGGCGGCGGCGACGAAGAGAACCGGCACCGAGCGAACGCTGGCGAAGACGACTGCCGCGCCGGCAGTGAGCACCGGGAACACGATCAGGAACGGCTTGCGCCCGAGACGGTCCGAGAGAAGACCCACGGCCGACGAGAGCACAGCGGACGCCAGAGCGACGCCGACGAAGAGCTCGCCAAGCTCCAACCCCCCGAAGCCCAAGGCAGCCAGGTAGAGCGGCGCCACCACCCCGGCGAGCGACCGCCCCGCGCTCATCGACACCCTGGCAGTCCAGACAAGCGTGAGCGTCCGGTTCACCCACGGGGGCCGGAAGATGCCCCGAAGCGTGGCGGTGCCCGGTCCCACGTCAGCTCACCGCCCCACCGCCGCGACCGCATGCCGGCAGGCTGCCGGAGGGGGAACGGTCTCCATCTACCGTGGCGCCGACGACCGTGGCGACGCCCACGGGGTCTTCAGGCGTCGGGTTCGACGTCAGGATCGTCCGAATCCGGACCCGGTTCTTCGAGGCCCCAACCCTCGCCGTCGTCGCGCCGGGCGGCCGCTCGACCGGCGGGCTCTCCCAAGCCATCGGGATCGTCGCCACCGCCGTCGAGGGTGACCATCGCTTCAGGGTCGTCGAAGTCGGCTCCGACCTCCTCGAGCTCGCGCTCGTCTACCTGCAGGGTCGGATCGAGGGATGGATCGACCTGGATCACTTCGTCCAGCTCGGGGTCGAAGATGATGCGTTCGCCCAACGCCTCGTCGCCCGGTTCGAACGCCTCGGCTCCCAACGGCTCGTCGGGGGACCACTCGTCGTTGTCACGCATGTCGTCGCTCTCCTCTGTCGGCGGGGGGGGTGATGGTGAGGTGATGGGGACCGTTCCGACCGGCGACGCAGGGGACAGAGGACCAGGCCGAGATGGCGACGGGGCCATCGGCCCGTGGGGTCGGGGCTCGAGCTCCGGTTCCGGTCCTGGCACATCGCGTCCTTTTCTGTCGCTCCTGCGCCATCGGTGACGCCGTTCATCTCTCACCTCGTGGCCCCGACGCTCGGACCGTCCCGGTCAGCGTGCACCACCAACCCCGGGGTGGCCAGGGCCGAAGGTCCCCTGCCCTCTGCGCCAACCTCCACGGAAGCCGGTCGACGAGGAAGGAGGGGACGAACGGCCCTGTTCGGAGGTTCTCCAAGAGCGCAAGCTGCCCGCAGTCGGACCCGGCTCGGGGGCTGGCGTCCGTCGGGAGGTATGCCGGTGCCCAAGCAGATCGTGATCCTCGGGGGCGGGACGGGAGGGACCTTGACGGCCAACCGTCTGCGGCGGGCCTATCCCCGGCGCGAGGCGACCATCGCAGTGGTCGACCGCGACGACCGCCACATCTACCAGCCCGGTCAGGTCCCCGTCGCCTTCGGCATCAGCCAGCCCAAGGACATCGTGCGGTCGAGGAGCCGTCAGCTCCGGGCCGGTGTCGACTTCCACGAGATCGAGATCGACCACGTCGATCTCGACGAGCACCGGGTCCACCTGGCAGAGGGCACCATCCTCGACTACGACGTCCTGGTGGTCGCCACCGGGGCAAGTCTCGCCCCCGAAGCCACGCCCGGCCTCACCGGCCCGGGCTGGATGGACACGGTGCACACCTTCTACGACCTGGAGGGTGCCGCCGCCCTGTCGGCAGCCCTCGAGCGCTTCGACAAGGGACGACTGGTGGTCGGCGTGGTCGACATGCCGATCAAGTGCCCGGTCGCCCCGCTCGAGTTCTGCCTCTTGGCCGACTGGTACTTCACCGAGCGCCACGTGCGCGACCACATCGAGATCACCTTCTTGAGCCCGCTGCCCAGTCTCTTCGCCGCGCCGATCGCCGACGAGAGCGTCGAGCAGCTCTTCGCCGACAAGCGGGTCGACCGGAGGACCGGGTTCCACATCTCCGAGGTCGACGGGGCGAGCGGGCGCATCAGCGCCCAGGACGGCCGGGAGGTCGGCTTCGACCTGGCGGTCGTCGTGCCGTCGTTCCGGGGCTCCGCCTACATCGGACGTTCCCCCGGGCTCGGCAACGACCGGAACTTCATCGAGGTGGACACGAAGACCCTGCAGTCGCCCGCGCACCCGGAGGTCTTCGCCATCGGGGACGCCGCCGACCTCCCCACCTCCAAGACCGGCTCGGTGGCCCACTTCGAAGGCGAGGTGGTCGTCCACAACGTCCGCCGGTTCCTCGCCGGCCAGCTACCCGACGCCTCCTACGACGGGCACGGCACCGGCTTCATCGAGACGGGCTTCCACAAGGCCATGCTGCTCGACTCGAACTACACCACTCAGCCCCTGCCCGGCCACTTCCCGACCGCCGTCGGCCTACCGCTCCTGAAGGACTCGCGCCTCAGCCACCTGGCCAAGGTCGAGTTCCAGTGGTTTTACTGGCACTTCCTGCTTCCCGGGCGCGGCATCCCCGGCCTCGGCTCGGCCATGCCGATGCGGGGCAAGGCCCAGGTCGCCGACCTCGACGCCGCTCCCGGCGCACCGGCCCCACCGGCCCCACCGGCCCCACCGGC
>JBMFXC010000117.1:0-4976 GCA_049964655.1 Acidimicrobiales bacterium | reverse complement strand
GAGAAGGCCCAGTGAGAAGCCGGAGGACGCGGGTTCGATTCCCGCCACCTCCACGATTTGCCATGAAAAGCCAACCGGTGTCCCCCTGATGGGCGGGCACCGGTGGCGCGTCCGGGCCGGGTTTGCCGCTCGGAGTGCCGGTCTCGCAGCCCGCCGGCACCCAGAAGTAGGGGTACGCATGGCGGTCGGGGGTGATCTCGACACGGTCGACCAGCTCGCGAAGCAGCTGCTTGACGGCGTCGGGGTTGCCGCTGTCGATGGTCCGACGAATCTCGGCGCAGAGGGATCGGAGCTGCTCGGGGGTGGGGAGCTGGGGCGTGGCGTCCTTCAGCCGGGCGGTCAGCTTCTTGCGATGGGCGGCCAGCTCGTCGCGGCGTTGGGTCAACTCGGTGACCCGGGGTGAGCAGATTGCCGCCGGCATCTCGCCGGTCTCGAAGGCTCGCAAGTAGTGGTTGAGTCCGGTCTCGGTGTCGCGTAGCTGGGCCTCCGTACGGGCCAGCTCGGCTTCGAGGCTGGGACGGTTGTCCGCCACTTCCGCGATCGCCGCGGTGATGGCCTGCTCGAACAGGTCCGACCGGGAGAGGGTGCGGATCAGGTCGTCGATGACGGCGGCCTCCAGGTCTTCGGCAGGGATGCGCGTGCTCTGGCAGCCGTAGGTGCCCTTGGTCTGGCGGTTCCGGCAGGCGTAGTAGCGGTAGAAGCCGTTGCGGCCCTTGGTGCCAGCCCCGAAGTAGGCGCCTCCGCACGCCCGGCACCGGAGCAGTCCGGTCAGCAGGTACTCCGACGTGTTCGGCGCCCGGTTCTCGACCAGCGCGGCTCGCTCGTCGAGGAGCGCTCGGGCCCGGGCGAACAGGTCGCCCTCGATGATCGACGGGTGCTTGCCCTCGTAGACCTCGTCGCCGTGGGAGATCTTGCCGACGTAGACCGGGTTGCGCAGCACCCGGAGGACGGTCTGGTTGCTCCAGAGCCGGTCGCCGCGGTTGCGTAGACCAGCGCCGTTGAGGCGGTTCGCTAGGCCAGTCGCGCCGAGGTGCTCGTCGGCGTAGGCGGAGAAGATCTTCTGGACGGTCGCTGCTTCTTTGGGGTCGAGTACGAGGGTCTTGGTCGCCGGGTCGACGTGGTAGCCGAATGGTCCCGGACCCCCCAGCCACTCCCCTCTCGCCGCCTTGCGCTCGAAGCCTTTGGTGATGCGGTCGATGAGCAGGCCACGCTCGAACTCGGCGAAGATCCCGAGCAGCTGGAGCAGCATGCGGCCGACCGGCCCCTGGGTGTCGATCGGCTCGGTGGCCGAACGCAACGCCACCCCGGCGGCGTCGAGCGTCTCGACGATGGTCATCAGGCCGACGATCGAGCGGGTGAGCCGGTCGATCCGGTACACGAGCAGCACGTCGAACTCGCCCGCCTTGGCCGCGGCGAGTGCCGCCTGGAGGCCGGGGCGCTCCAGGGTGGCGCCGGAGGCCTGGTCGACGAAGCGGTGCGTGATGACCTGGCCGGGCTGGGAGGACACGAAGGCTTCGAGGCCCTTGGTCTGGGCCTCGAGCGAGTAGGGCTGGTTGACCTCGTCGGTGGAGATCCGGGTCACGATGGCGACCCTGGTCGTTCCGCTGCTATCTCCGACGGGACTTCTCGACGTCGCCGTCCGTCGTCGTGGGCTACTTGCCATACACACCTCCTGCTGCCGGGCTCGTCTCCGAGACAGACGAGACCTCCGTCAGGCCCGTGTCGTCAAGGACATGCGAGCCCAACGCTCGCTCCTGAAGGCGCGCGGCGAGAAGAGCGGTGAGAGAGGCGACAGCGCGGGTACGGCGTGCCTCGTCCATCGGAAGGTGATGGGCCGGATGTACGACGAGCGCGGCCCCAGGCCGGCTCGGGCGACGTGGGGCGCCACTCATCGTGCCCAACACCGCCTTCGGACGTGGCGGTCGGAGTGCTGGAAGCTGCCGGGATTGGCAGTGATGGTCATGGGCGGCCCACGACCGGGCAAGCGTCACCTAAAGAACATGGGGCAGGGACACCGTTTTCAACAAAATCGGTCCGGAAATCCTGCGTTCGACCCCGGCCGGGGTTGGCTCCGGTCGGGCGGACTTCGGCCTTGAGGTGGGTGGCGAGGTCGAGGTAGGGCCTTCCGTGACGAGCCAGCTCGACCCGGAAGGAGCCACCATGGCACGACCCCCCAAGCTCAGCGACGAGGCGCTCACCGCCGCCCTCGCCGACCGCCCCGGCTCGACCGCCGCGGACCTCTCGAAGCTCCTCGGCGTCGGCCAGTCCACCGCCGCCAAGCGCCTCGCTTCACTGGAGGCGACCGGGGCGGTGCGCCGGACGCCCGGCGGCCGGGTCGAAGGCGTCCGGGCCCCGGACCACTGGAGCGTGCTGCGCACGGCCGAGCCCAGCCCGGTGGAGACGGCCGCCGAGGGACCGGGAAGCGAAGCCCCATTGGGGCGGCTCGGGCGCGGCGCCCTGGGGGCGCTGGTGCGCGACTACCTCGCCGCCCGGCCCGCCGACGCGTTCGGGCCCGCTGGGCTCGGCAAAGCGCTCGGCCGCTCCCAGGGTGCGGTCTCCAACGCGCTCTCGGCGATGGCTGAGCGTGGCGAGGTGGTCCTCGTCGCCGACAAGCCGCGCCGCTACCGCATCGCGAGCTGATCCTCCCCGACAGACGCAGTCGCCTGGGGGCACCGGCCCGAGAGGCGTCATACCGCCACGACCCCGCTCGCCACCTGGCGCGGGGTAGTGGCCGTCTCGGGCGCGGGGCAGTCGGCTTCCTGCCGCGGGGTAGTCGGCTTCCTGCCGCGGGGTAGTCCGTGTGGCGACTACCCCGCGTGACCGCGCACCGGGCCGCCGAAGAATTTCTTCGACCGCGCCCGGCGGCGCCCCGGCGTCGAACACCGGGCGGGCACCGACCACTACCCCGCGGCGCTGAGCTGCCC
This sequence comes from Acidimicrobiales bacterium, assembly GCA_049964655.1. GTDB lineage: Bacteria > Actinomycetota > Acidimicrobiia > Acidimicrobiales > RAAP-2 > JAJZJT01. Next base: position 2,052 of record JBMFXC010000117.1, on the reverse strand, counting down.
GAACGTGTCGGCGCGCGTCGAGCACCCCGCGACTACCCCGCGCCGGGCTCGCCGCGGGGTAGTCGGCGGATCCCCCGGATCCGGGGGAAAAGCGGGGTAGTCGCCGTGGCCCGATGACAGCTCCCCGATGAGAGGAGCTGTCCCATGGACCCCACCGACGACACCCCCACGCTCTCCCCGTTCGACGCCTTGGAAGAGACCTTCCGGCTGCTGTCCGACGGCCCCCGCCCGATCGCCCTCGACGGCAGCGCCATCGCGGGCCTGCCCGACCGGGAGATCCCCCTCCGAGAGCTGCGGGCGATGCTCTTGCACCCATCGGTCGCCTTCTCGGTGCGCGACGCCGCGCTCCGCGCGCTCGTCGAGTTGGCCCAGGCAGAAGGCGGCCGCTGGACCGTCGGCCTCGCCGGCGTGCTGCTGCCAGGCCTGCGCCGGGCGATCTGGCCGCTGTTCGAAGCGTGCCCCCAAGAGTTCGACGAGCTCGACGCAGAGGCGCTCACCGCGTTCTTGGTCGCGCTCGCCCGCTGCCGGCCGGGGCGGGACCGGATCGCGTCGTGGCTGTGCTGGCGGACCCGGGTCGGGGCGGCCCGGATGCTGCGTGCCGAGCGGGCCGAGCGGGCCGGGCCGGGCACCGACCCGGTGCCCGCCGACCCGCCCCGGCCGTGGGGCCATCCCGACTTCGTCTTGGCCAAGGTCGTCGCCGCGGGGGTGATCGACCCCGAAGACGGCGACCTGATCTCCTCGACGCGCCTCGAGCACCGAAGCCTCGCCGAGGCGGCCAGGAAGCTCGGCATCTCCTACAAGGCGTGTCACCTCCGGCGCGCGAGAGGCGAGGCGACCTTGGCCGAGTTCATGAATCCGACTGGTATTCCCCGTTCGATTTTGTTGAAAAAAGGCCGCGAACCCCATGTTCTTCTCGTAGGGGTCGTCCCCGCCACGGGCGGGGCACGGGTCGGCGACCGGGCAAGCGTCCCACGACACCTCGATGACGGAGGAGCTGGCTCGCGCCGGGTCAGGACCAGGGACCCCGTCCACGAGGGGCTCCGTGATGGGCTCCACGATGGGCTCCGTGATGGGCTCCGACCTGGATTGGAGCCCTCTCGTTCGCTCGAACCGCCAGCACCGAGCGCGGGGGAGGGCTCCGTCACGCCGGCGGACTCAAGGGGTACGGGGATGGAAATCTGTCGAAGATGGCCGGCTGGGGCCGCAGCGTGTGGAATCGAGTGGCGAGGAGGCTGGACCATCGGCAGCGAGCCGGTCGGACGATCCTCGGCTGGTACCGCTCACACTCGGGCTGCGACGGTCTCGTCGACCCGAGATGTGGGCGTGATCGGGTTCGTGACCATGGAGAGCCACGGTCCGTCGGCAAGCGCTTACCGCAACCACCGCTCAGACATCGAACGCGTCGACGATCGAACGCAGCTGCACCGTGATGACAGCACACGAGCGCACCCCTCTACGACCGACCGCATCGCGACGCGGCGTGTCATGATTGCCGTACGGAACTCCTACCAGGGACAACCGTTGCGGCGGCGGTCTCCCCGTGCGGCACGAGAGCGACGAAAGGAACGTCGGAGGGTGAAGAGCGAGGACTTGTCGGAGGTTCAGCGGACGCTGTGGAAGGCGGCCGACGAGCTGCGCGCGAACTCGACCCTCACCCCGGCTGACTACCGCGGTCCGGTGCTCGGGCTGATCTTCCTCGCCTACGCCGAGCACCGCTTCGAGGCGGTCCGCTTCGAGGTGGAAGCCCGAGCCACGCCCCGCAACCCGGTCACCCCCGATGACTACCGCGCCCGGTCGGTGCTCTTCGTCCCTGACGAGGCACGCCTCTCCGGCCTCGTGGACCTACCCGAGGGCCAAGACCTCGGAGCGGCGGTCGACGCCGCCATGAAGGCGGTCGAGGTCGCCAACCCGGAGCTCCGCGACGTGCTCCCGCGCGGCTACCAACGCCTTGAGCGCTCCACCCTTACCGAGCTACTCCGGCTGTTCTCGCCGCTTCCCCGCAAGCTGTCCGGCGACGCGTTCGGACTGATCTACGAGGACTTCCTCTCCAAC
>JBMFXC010000116.1:0-4999 GCA_049964655.1 Acidimicrobiales bacterium | reverse complement strand
CGGACGCGTCAGTAGCATGATCCACTGCGTCGTCGACGGGATCGGCACGGGAATTCCATCGCATGTTCGGCTGAAATCACCACGCTCCGCGTTCATCTCTGGTGGACGGACGTCAGGCCGTCTGCCGGTGCCCAACCAAGCCAGGCACGCCCGAACCGTCGGGCACACGGTCCCGCACCGGTTCATTTCCCCTTGACACCTTTCTGGACGACGTGGCTATTCAACACTGAGGCAGACCACGAGCACCGGCGTCCAATAGCCACGCTGCGTGACTTCCGTGTACCGTGCTCCGTGATGGTGAGGGCTTCGTGATGGCGAGGGCTTCGTGATGGTGAGGATCACCGGCACCCGACAGAAGGAGGCGTGGGACGCCAACCTCCTGCCCCCGGTCGAGCAGGTCCGACCGGGGCTGTGGTCGATCCCGGTGCCGATACCGCACAACCCACTGCGCTATGTGCTCGTCTACGCCCTCGAGCTGGCCACTGGCGGGATAGCCCTCGTCGACGCCGGGTGGAGCACGGACGAGGCCTTCGACGCGCTCAACCGCGGCCTCGAGGAGGCCGGGGGAAGCCTGTCGGACGTAGCCGCCGTGCTCGTGACCCACATCCATCCCGACCACTACGGGCTGGCTGGACGCGTCCGCGACGTCTCGGGGGCCTGGATCGGCCTCCACCCTGACGACGCCGTCATGCTCGAGAGCCGCTATGGCGACACCGACCGGCTCCTCGCCGACATGGCTCGCTTGCTCGCCGACTCGGGGGTGCCCGACGACAAGCTGCCCGACCTGGCCTCCGCCTCCATGGTCATCAAGGCGATGGTGACCATGGCGCCCCCCGACGTCCTCTTCGAAGACGGCGCGCCCGTCTCGCTGCCCGGGTGGGACCTGCGGACGGTGTGGACGCCAGGCCACTCGCCCGGGCACGTGTGCTTCTACAGCGATGCCCGCCGGCTCTTGCTGTCGGGTGACCACGTGCTCCCCCGGATCACGCCGAACATCTCGGTGCACACCCAGCAGTTCCCCGATCCGCTCGGGGACTACCTGGCCTCCCTGGAGAAGGTGCGGGCGCTCGTGGCCGACGAGGTCCTCCCCGGCCACGAGTACCGCTTCTCCGGCCTCGCCGACCGGGTCGACGCCATCGTGGCCCACCACCAGGCCCGCCTCGATGAGATCGAGGTGGTGGTGGGTTCCCACCCCGGTGCCACCGCCTGGGAGATCACCGAGCGCCTCCACTGGTCGCGGCCCTTCGGCGAGCTCGAGCCGTTCATGCAACGCCAAGCCAACGGGGAGACCCTCGCCCACTGCGTGGTCCTGGTCGCCTCGGGCCGGCTCCGGGCCGAGGAGGGGTCGTCGGGGACGCCGAGGCGCTTTTTCACCGCCCCGGACTGAAGCATCGCCTCGTGCTGCATCGCCTCGTGCTGCATCGCCGTGGCGCCCGTCGGGGAGAACGACCAGGGGTCAGTGCAGTGACCGCGGTTCGACGGACGAGTGCTTCCCGCCTCGACCGTCGGCCTCGACCACCTCGACCACCTCGACCACCTCGACCACCGACACGGCCGCCGCAGCGGACGACCGCTCAACTGCGGCAGCACGCCGCCGGCGGCCGTGGACCAGCTTGACCACCAGCGCCGCAGCCACGAGGACGACCACGGCGACGACCGACCACAGGCCGACCTGGGACAGCACGTGCTCGAACGAGACACCGACCAGGTACCCGAGCATCGTGTACCCCACCCCCCACACGACGCCACCGGCCACGTTGTAGGCGAGGAACACCCGGTAGCGAAGACCGCTCATGCCAGCCAGGCCAGGGATGACCGCCCTGACGAAGGCGACGAAGCGCCCCAAGAAGACGGCGGCCCCGCCGAAGCGCTCGAGGAGCCCGAGCGTCCTGGCCACCCCCGAGCGACCACGCAACGGGCGGTGCTCGAGCAGCCAGGGGCCCGCCAGCCGTCCGAGGAGATAGCCCAACGAGTCCCCGGCAATGGCAGCTCCCACCGCAACGACCAGCATCAGGGCCAGGTCGGCCCGGTGGAGGCCGACCAGCACGCCACCGGCGACCACGGCGGTCTCTCCGGGGATGAAGAAGCCCACCAGCAGGCCGGCTTCGGCGAAGGCCAACGCGGCGACGACGACGTAGACCACCGGTCCGTGGATGCGCAGGAGGTCGCCGGCGATCCCACCGGGCGCTCCGTGCGTCGTCGTGGCTGCGAAGGCAACCAGGTCAGCGAGCACGGCCAACGCCGGTGGTGGTCTGCCCGCCGGTCACGGGCCGTCCGGAGCGTCGGGGCGCGCAGGTGCTCCGGACGTCTCTGCTCACGTCGCCGTCTTTGATCACGTCGCCGTCACCGCCGCCGACCCGGTGAGCTGCCGGGCCAGCTCGCGGTAGGCGACGGCTCCAGCCGAGCCCGGCGCGTGCTGCAGGATCGACTTGCCCAATGCCGGCGCTTCAGCGAACCGGATCGACTTGCGCACCGGGGGCTGGAGCACAGGCAGCTCGTACCGCCGCTCCACCTCCTCGAGCACGTGCCGGGCGTGGCGAGTCCGGTCGTCGAACATCGTGGCGACGACCCCACGGACCACCAGGGCCGGATTGGCGAACGTCCGGACGTCCTCGATCGTCTCGAGCAGCTGTCCGACGCCCCGGAACGACAGGGACTCGCACTGGAGAGGGATCACCACGCCCGTTGCCGCCGTCAGCCCGTTGACCGTGAGCACACTGAGAGAGGGTGGGCAATCGACGAGGACGACGTCGTACTGGTCGAGCACGGGGACGAGCGCCCGGGCCAGCACGTGCTCGCGCCCGGTCCGGGTGAGGAGGTGGACCTCCGCCCCGGCGAGCTCGATGGCGGCAGGAAGGACGTCGAGGCCCGGGACGCCTGGCACGGTCCGTCGCACCTCGGCAACGGGGACCTGACCGAGGAAGACGTCGTTGATCGAGCAGTCGAGCCCGTCTGGATCGAACCCGAGGGAGTACGTCAGGCACGCCTGGGGATCGAGGTCGACGACCAGGGAGCGGAGGCCCAGCTCGGCGGCCGCTGCGCCGAGTGCCTGCACCGTGGTCGTCTTGCCGACCCCCCCCTTCTGGTTGGCCACGGCCAACACCTCGGTCACGCATGAAGTCTACGCGGACCCTGTTGGCACGCAGCGGCGCGGCGGACCCGCCCCCGATGGCAGCTGCCCAGGTGCCTACAACCAGCGGGGCGGCGGCCGAGGCACCTGCAACCGGCAGCCCGGCTGCCGAGGTGCGAGACGTCCGCGACTCACGCCCGCTCCCTCCACGGGTCCCCTCCCCACCTGAGCACCGGGCACAGGTGCTCACCGCCGCCTGCACCGCGCACCCCGAACGCTTCGTGCGCGAGGCTCCGGAACCACCGGCGCTGCCCACGGCGGCCTGGACCAACAAGCCGAGGGAGGAGACGCCGACGGCACAGTGGTTCCCTGAACCTCCTGCCTCGCTGGGGTTGAGAGCCGCCGTCTCCAAGGTCAACGGGGAGTGGTAGGTGTCGGGCTTCGCGTCCAATGGGAGCCGTCGACGGTCCAGTCGGTGCGTCGGGACGGTCGCGCGTCGCTCTCCGGCTCCACGTCTCGAGGGCCTCAGCGTTCTTCATTGCGGTAACTAACACCATTTGTTACCGTTACTCCGATGGAGACCAAGGTGTTCCGACAACTGGCCGACAGTCGGCATCGCGACCCGAACGAGCTCGTCGGCTGGCTCGAAGACGCGCTTGCTCGATCCGCTCCGACGTCTTCCGACCCCGGAGCCGACTGGACGCAGGCAGAAATCGACGTTCTGGACGCCGAGGGGATCGACGTCGAGAGCCAGCCGGGCAGCCCCGACGTCATCGGAGCTGGGTACCGCCGATATCTTGACATCCTGGCGTCCGGCCTGTCGGTGGCCGAAGTGGCCGCCCGACTCAACATCACGGGCTCCCGAGTCCGCCAGTTGCTCGGCCAACGCCGTCTCTACGGGATCCGCCCCCGTGGCCGCGCGTGGGTGATCCCGTCCTGGCAACTTGCTGGCGACCGGCTCCTGCCCGGGGTCGAGACGGTCAACCAAGCCATCCCCCAGGACTGCCACCCGCTGGCGGTCGATGGCTTCTTCCACACCAACCAACCCGAGCTAGAGGTCGGCGGCGCCACCGTCTCCCCCCTGGCGTGGCTCCAACAGGGGGGCGACCCCTCTGTCGTGCAGGCTCTCGCTGGAGACCTCTGATCGGTGGCTGAACGATGTCCCCTGGCTCCCGATCGCCTTCCCGAACCTCGTCCAGACGAGGTCATCGTGTTGCGATCGAGGCTGTTGCGCATCTTCTTCCGCAGTGGCTCCCATCCGAGCGACTGGATGGAGTTCCGCACTGACGGACCGCTCCCGACTGCTCGATTCGACCACCACCGACCAGGGGTCCCGGCTGGTGTGATGTACCTTGCCCGGCGCGGGGATCCCCCAGGGCCGTTGGACGCACTGTCCTGCGCTCTGGCAGAGACGTTCCAGGCGACGCGACTGATCGACACCTCGACCAGGGACCCGTGGGTCGTGTGGTGGACGCCGTCGAGGGCGATCCGTCTCCTCGATCTCGGCTCGACCTGGCTGTCCCGTGCGGGTGGAAACCAGTCGCTCTGTTCTGGGGACCGACGTGTGTCCCGAACCTGGGCGCGTTCGATCCACGCTGCGGCCGAGCAGTGGTCAGCCCCCGTCGACGGCCTTTCGTGGCCGTCAAGTGTCCTCGGGCCAGGACGGAACGCAGTCCTGGTCGAAGCCGCAGCCGACGCCGTCCCCTACCGCCCCGACGTCCTGCGTCCGCTGAACGACCCTGGCCTCGGGCCGGCGGTCGAGCGAGCAGCCTGGTCGATCGGCTACCTGCTGTCCTGATTCGCCGGTGCCGCCACGCCGGAACCTGGCGGCAATGAGGTAGATCAAGCAGCAGCAACCAAGACCGGGGCGTTGTACCCGAAGACCTGGCCGGCCTGGTCCACGACCCAATACCCCCCGGTGGCGTCGTC
>JBMFXC010000115.1:0-5061 GCA_049964655.1 Acidimicrobiales bacterium | reverse complement strand
TCACCGGCACGGGGTTCCCCGGCGACTTCTACATCAACTACCACCTCTACCGCCTGGTCTTCCCGGTCATGGCGCTCGGCCGGTGGCTCCGGAGGACATCCTGAGCGTGACGCGGACCGATGCAGAGGCGCCCGTCGTGGGCGCGGCCGGCCGCGGCTCCGGTCTGCTCGTCCTCACGCCGCTGCGCGTCGAGGCGGCGATGGCGGGCTCGTCCGGGGCGCGGGTGGTCCGCACGGGCGCCGGACCGGAGCGGGCCGCCGATGCCGCCCTGCGGGCGTCGGGGCAGGAGGCTCGGGCGGTGGCCGTGGTCGGAGTCGGTGGTGCGCTCGTCGCCGACCTCGGAGCAGGTGACCTCGTCGTCGCCGAGGCCGTCGACGGGCCCGAGGGGCGTGTCGAGCCCGGCAGCCCGCGCCTGCTCGTTGCTGCCCTCCGTCGGGCGGGGCTCGTCGCCACGGCCGGGGTCGTCCGGAGCTCGGGGAGCGTGGTGACCGGCGGAGCTCGCGAGCAGGCGGCGGCGACCGGCGCCGTGGTGGCCGACACCGAGTCGTACTGGTTGGCACCGGCCGCGGCAGGGCGTCCCTTCACCGTGGTCCGGGCGGTGGTGGACGGCCCTGGGCGGGAGCTGCGGCGCCCCGGCGTGGTGACCGAAGGCATCCGGGCGTTGGCATCGCTGCGTCGCGCCATGCCGGTCCTCACCTCGTGGGCGGAGGCGTGCTGTCCCCGCACCGTCCTGCTGGCCGGCCCCCGCTCGTTCTGCGCCGGCGTCGACCGTGCCATCGAGATCGTCGAGCGGGTCCTCCAGCGCTTCGGGGCACCTGTCTACGTCCGCCGACAGATCGTCCACAATGCCCACGTCGTCCGCCGCCTCGAGGCCGAGGGCGCGGTCTTCGTCGAGGAGCTCGACGAGGTTCCCGACGGGACGACCGTCGTGCTCTCCGCCCACGGCGTGGCTCCGGCCGTCAAGGAAGAGGCGGGTCGCCGGGGGCTCAGGGTCGTCGACGCCACCTGCCCCCTCGTGGCCAAGGTGCACAGCGAAGCTCGCCGGTTCTCCAAGCAGGGTCGCCAGGTGGTGTTGATCGGCCACGACGGTCACGACGAGGTGGAGGGTACGCTCGGAGAGGTGCCTGGCACCATGCTGGTCGGTTCGGTCGAAGACGTCGACGCGCTCGACGTGCCGGCCGCCGTGCCCGTCGCCTTGCTCAACCAGACGACGCTGGCCCCGAGCGACGTGGCCGAGGTGGCCCGGGCGGTCCGACGGCGGTTCGCCGACGTGGTCGAGCCGCCGGTCAGCGACATCTGCTTCGCCACCGAGAACCGCCAGCAGGCAATCGAGGCCATCGCCGGCGATGTCGACCTGGTGCTGGTGGTGGGCTCGGCGAACTCGTCGAACTCGCAGCGTCTCGTCGAGGTGGCCGAGCGGGCAGGCGCCCGGGCGTACCTCGTCGAGGACCCCGATGCCATCGAGCTCGAGTGGCTGAAGAGCGCCGAGGTCGTCGGTCTCACCGCCGGGGCATCGGCCCCCGAGCAGCTTGTCCAAGAGGTCGTCGACGCGCTGGGCGGCCTCGGCCCGGTCGACGTCCACGAACGCGTCGTCGTCGACGAGCGCGTTCGCTTCCAACTCCCCTCGGAGGTCCGCTGATGTCTGTCCCCTGGCGCCAGAACCTGCGTGTCGGCGCATACCTGGCCAAGCAGCGACTTCGTCGCAACACGTACTTCCCGCTCGTGGTCGAGCTCGAGCCCCTCTTCGCCTGCAACCTGTCGTGCGCCGGGTGCGGGAAGATCCAGTACCCCGCCGACGTCCTGCGCAAGCGCATGTCCGTCGACGAGGCGGTGGCGGCCGTCGAGGAGTGCGGGGCCCCGGTGGTGTCCATCGCCGGCGGCGAGCCGCTCATGCACCCCGACATCGAGGGCATCGTCGAGGCCCTCATCGCCCGCAAGCGGTTCGTCTACCTGTGCTCGAACGGCATCTTGATGGAGCGCAAGCTGGACCGGTTCACGCCCTCGCCGTACTTCGCCTGGGCCGTCCACGTCGACGGCATGCGTGAGCGTCACGACGCCTCGGTGTGCCGGGACGGCGTGTTCGACCGCGCCGTCGCCGCCATCCGGCTGGCCAAGGAGCGGGGGTTCCGGGTGACGACGAACACCACGGTGTTCAACACCGACTCGCCCAAGACGGTGCGTGAGGTCCTCGACTTCCTGAACGACGACCTCGAGGTCGACGCCATGATGATCTCGCCCGCCTACGCCTACGAGAAGGCCCCGGACCAGGAGCACTTCCTCGGCGTCGAGGAGACCACTCGGCTCTTCGGCGAGGCGTTCGCCGGGGGGCGTCGTCGGCACTGGCGCCTCAACCACACGCCGCTCTTCCTCGACTTCCTCGAGGGCAAGGTCGACTTCGAGTGCACGGCGTGGGGGATCCCGAGCTACTCGATCTTCGGGTGGCAGAAGCCCTGCTACCTGATGTCCGACGGCTATGTCTCCACCTACCGCGAGCTCGTCGAGCAGACCGACTGGTCGGCCTACGGGCGCGGACGTGATCCCCGGTGTGCCAACTGCATGGCCCACTGCGGGTACGAGCCGAGCGCAGTGGTGGCGACGGCGTCGTCGCTGCGCCAGTCGATCCGGGCGGCGATCGGGAGCTGACGTCGCCCCGTAGCCCGGTCGGCCCTATGTCGAGGCCCAGTCCGGTCGGCCCTATGTCGAGGCCCAGCCCGGTCGGCCCCATATCGAGGCCCAGCCCGGTCGTCGGCCGGGTATCGTCGAGACCATGTCCGCCCGTACGCGCAAGCTGGTGAAGCCGATGGCCGTCCTCGGCGTGCTCTCGACCATGGCGAGCATCTGGTGGTTCGCCTTGAAGCCCCGGCGCAAGGGTTCGCGCTCCTGACCCGCTCCACGCCGCCGGTCCCCGGTGACCTCTGGGACCCCACCCGGTGACCTCTGGGACCCCACCTGTGGCCGCCGGGCTCGCTGCCGTTCCAGTCGAGGTCGTCACCGCCGCCGAGGCCGAGGAGGCATCCCGTCGGGCGGCCGGCTGGATGGCCGAGCACGGCCTCGCGGCCGGAGACCGGATCGCCTTTTGCCTGCCGTCCTCGGCGGCGCTGTTGACCGCCGTGCTGGGAGCGCTCCGCACGGGCATCGTTCCCGTGCTCCTGAACGCCACCCTGCTGGACGCCGAGCGCGACGCCCTGCTTGCTGACGCCGAGCCCGCGGCGGTGGTGACCGACGCAGTCGGCCTGGCCAAGCTGGCCACGGGCCGGCCCGTCGAGCTCGCCCCCGCCCCCCTCGCTCGACCGATGCACTACACGTCGGGGACGACCGGTCGAGCCAAAGGGGTCTGGTCGGGCCTGTGGGACGACCAGACCGCGGCCGCCGCACTCGCCGACGAGGCGGCACTGTGGCACTTCGGACCCGACGACGTCCACCTGGTGTGCTCGCCGATGCACCATTCGGTCTCGGTCCGCTTCGCCGGCGGGACTCTCCTTGCCGGTGGGACCTGTATCGTGCTCGGTCGGTTCGACGCCGCCACCGCTGTGGCCGCGCTCGCCGGTCGGCTGGGGCCCGTGCCGACCACCACCTTCCTCGCTCCGGCCGCCCTCGCCCGTCTGCTCGCCCCGGAGGTGGGTGCCCCCGATCGCTTCGACGCGCTCCGGCTCTTGGTCCACGCCGGCTCGCCCTGTGCCCCCGACCTCAAGCGACGCGCCCTCGACCGTGTGGGACCCGGTGTGCTCTGGGAGTTCTATGGCTCGACCGAAGGCCAGTTCACCGCCTGCAGCCCGGACGAGTGGCTCGAGCGGCCCGGCACGGTGGGTCGGGCCCGGCAGGGACGCACGCTGTCGGTCGACGACGCCGGGACCATCTGGTGCCGACCGCCCGACTTCGCCCGCTTCTCCTACTGGGGCGACCCGGACAAGACGGCGTCGGCATGGCGGGACGACGGGTCCTTCACCGTCGGTGACCTCGGACGGCTCGACGCCGACGGCTACCTCTTCCTCGACGGACGACGCGACGACCTGGTCATCAGCGGAGGGGTCAACGTCTACCCGGCCGAAGTGGAGGGGGTGCTCTACGGGGCTCCCGGCGTGGCCGAGGTAGCCGTCTTCGGCCGAGACGACCCTCGCTGGGGGCAACGGGTCTGTGCCGCCGTGGTGCCCGCCTCTGGTGCCGACCGGGACCCGGTCCGGCTGCTCGCCACCCTCGAACACCATGCGTCGGTCACGCTCGCTCCCTACAAGCGGCCCAAGGAGTACCACCTCGTCGACGAGCTTCCCCGCACCTCGACCGGAAAGCTCCGCCGCCTGGAGGTCGCCGGCCGGCTGGGTCTCGAGCCGGCTCGCCCCCATGCCGGCGGTGAGGGACAATCGGAGCCATGACACCCCCGCTGGCCGGCCCGCCCATTGCCTCTGTCAACCCGACCACCGGCGAGCTGCTGGAGGCCTTCGACCCCCTCGACACCGCCGCGGTCGACGCGCGGCTGGCGTCGGCCGCCGAGGCGGCGTCGACGTGGGCCCACACCAGCCTTGCCGACCGGGCGCTCCTGTTGCGGACGGCGGCGGACCTCCTCGATGGGGAGCTCCCCGACGTCGCCCACCTCCTCACCACCGAGATGGGCAAGCCCTTCGCCCAAGCCAAGGGGGAGGTGGCCAAGTGCGCCAACGCCATGCGCTGGTTTGCCGACCACGGTCCTCGTCTGCTCGCCGAGGAGTCCGTGCCCCTCGGCTCCGGCCGGGGTGCCGTGCGTTTCGAGCCGCTCGGGCCGGTGCTGGCCATCATGCCGTGGAACTTCCCCCTCTGGCAGGTCGTCCGCTTCGCCGCCCCGGCGCTCCTGGCGGGCAACGTCGGCCTGCTCAAGCACGCCCCCAACGTGCCGCGGACGGCCCTGTTCCTCGAGGACCTCTTCCGCCGGTCCGGTGGGCCGACCGGTGTGTTCCAGTCGCTGCTGGTGGGCACCGACCAGGTGCCGGCCATCATCGCCGACGAGCGCGTGCGAGCCGTCACCCTGACCGGCAGTGTCCGGGCCGGCCGAGCGGTGGCCGCCCAGGCCGGTGCCGTCGGCAAGAAGGT
>JBMFXC010000114.1:0-5079 GCA_049964655.1 Acidimicrobiales bacterium | reverse complement strand
CGACCCGCCGCCGGACCTGAGCCGACCGTTCCCCTTCGAGCTCAACCGGCGGCGAGGTCGGCGAGGGCCCCGGCCAGCGCGTCCCGTCCGGCCGTGACACGGCCTTCGGCCACACCGGCTTGGTTCAGGAGGACGAACCGGAGCTCACCGGCCGCCCGGCGGCTACGTCGCCAGGCGTCGTCCATCTCCTCGAGGGAGGTAGACAGCCGGGTCGGCAGACCGAGACGGGCGAGCACCCGTCGGTGCCGCGCCACGACCGACGGTTCGATCCGCCCGAGACGCGCTGCCAGGAAGCCGGCCGCCATCATGCCCAGCGAGACGGCGTCCCCGTGTCGATCGGGGCCAGGCGGCAGGAGCTGCTCGAACGCCCGGCCGAAGGTGTGGCCGTAGTGGAGCTGGACACGCTCACCCTGCTCACGCTGGTCCGCCGTCACGATGGCTGCCTTCACGGCGGTCGAGCGAGCGAGCACGTCGACGAGCACGTCGACGTCGCCTCGCAGCACCTGGTCGGCGCGCTCCTCCAGAAGATCGAGGAGCACGGGGTCGGCGATGACGGCGTGCTTGACCACCTCGGCCAGCCCAGAGCGGAAGCCGTCGTCCCGTCGCTCGGCAGCGAGCTCGACATCGCTCACCACCACCACGGGCTGGTGGATGGTCCCCGACAGGTTCCCCCCGGTCGGGAGGCGGACCCCGTTCTTGCCCCCGATGGCCACGTCGGCCTGGCCGTGCAGCGTCGAGGGGACGAGCGCCAGTGGCATGCCCCGGTTGTACGTGGCGGCGACGAAGCCGGTCAGGTAGCAGGTGTGCTCGTCCCCCACCCCGACGAGGAGGTCGTCCCGGCTCGCCTCTCGGCCGGCGAGCCACTGCGAGAGCCGCTCGACGGCGGCGAAACCGGCGGCTGGGTACCCCGCCCCGAGGTCGACCTGGTGCGGTTCTGGGCCGTCGTCCTCGTGGAGCCGGGAGACCAGTGCGTCGGCGGGTGCCCGGTCCCCGCCGGTCGACACCACGAAGCACCGACTGACGGAGGCGACCTGGGGGAGCAACGTGGCGACCTGGGTGGCGATGCCACCGCCGATGTGGACCTGGTGCGCGCCACCCATGGGGGCGACGAGGACGCTCCTCGACCCCGCCGGGACGGTCCGGGGGGCGACCAGGCGTCCGAGGAGGTCGAGCACGATGTCCTCGGGCCGTCGTCCGTCGGTGCGGACAGCGAGCTTGGCGACGCTCTGGTAGACGGGCAGCCGCCGTCGGTAGATCTCGCCGATGTCGGGCCGCTGCATCATGGGGCGCAGGTCGTCCCTGCCGATGCGAAGCAACGCCTCCTCGTAGCCGACCTCGAGGTGCACTGCGGTGACCGACTCGAGCGCCTGGCGGGTCCCGGGGTGCTCGACGGCACCGCCGCCGAGGGCGACGACCGCCGGCGGGCCCGAGAGGGTCTCGACGATGGTGTCGTGCTCCATGCGTCGGAACGTCGCTTCGCCGTCCTCGGCGAAGATGTCGACGACCCTGCGACGGGTGCGGTGCTCGATGAGCAGGTCGATGTCGACGAAGGGGAGGCCGAGCTTCTCGGCGAGCAGGTAGCCGATGGTCGTCTTGCCGGCCCCCATGAACCCCATCAGCACGATCAGCAACCCGGCACTCTCCTCCAGCGCTCCGGCGCCGACAGGGCCCGGCAGGCTGCTGCGTACGCTACCCGGCTCCCGCGCTCACGACAGGCGGGGCAGGGGACGGGGCGGGCAGGGGGTGGGACCGGCTCAGCGGCTCCGGGTGAAGCGATGGACGGCCTCGAGCAGCTCGGTGGTCTTCTCGGCAGCGACGGCTTCGTCGCCGGACGTGAGGGCGTGGCGCACGCAGTGGTTGACGTGGTCGTCGAGGATGATCTCGGCAACCGCCTCGAGGGCCGTCGTGACGGCGGCGACCTGGGTGAGGATGTCGATGCAGTAGCGGTCCTCGGTGATCATCCGCTCGATGCCACGCGCCTGGCCCTCGATCCGCCGCATCCGCTTGACGAGGGCTCCCTTGTCGGCGACGTAGCCCCACGGCGGCCCGGGCTCACCCAGGCGGTTGGCGACCCCGCCACCGGCGGCTTCGCCGCCGGCGACACTCCCCCCGTCGGTCACCGGGCCGATCCGCCCGGGCGGAACCGACGCAGCCGCAGCGAGTTGGTGACCACGAACACGCTCGAGAACGCCATGGTCGCCGCCGCCACGATGGGGTCGACCAGGCCGGCGACGGCGAGCGGAATGGCCACGACGTTGTACCCGAAGGCCCAGACGAGGTTGCCTTGGATCGTCCGCAGGGTCCGACGCGACAGCCGGATGGCGTCGGCCACCGCTCGAAGGTCGCCGGCTACCAGGGTGATGTCGGACGCCTCGATGGCAACGTCGGTACCGGTACCGATGGCCAGTCCCAGGTCGGCCTGGGCGAGTGCCGGGGCGTCGTTCACCCCGTCGCCCACCATGGCGACGACTTCGCCGGCTTGCTGCAATCTGGCGACCTCGGCGGCCTTGTCCCCGGGAAGGACGTCCGCCAAGATACGGTCGATGCCCACTTGGGCGGCCACTGCCCGAGCGGTGCGCTCGTTGTCCCCGGTGAGCAGGACCGGGGTGAGCCCGAGGGAAACCAGGTCGGCGACCGCCTGGCGGCTCGTCTCCTTCACCCGATCGGCTACCGCCACGAGGCCACGGGCTTCGCCGTCCCAAGCGACACCCACCACCGTCGACCCTGCCTCCTCTAGCCGTTCGACCTCGGCGGCGAGGCGCGTCGGGAGCACGACGCCCCAGTCGGCGAGCAGGCCCGGTCGGCCGATCACCACGCCGTGGCCGTCGACGACAGCCTCGACACCCAACCCTGCCCGAGCAGTGAACGCCTCGACGGCCGGGAGCGAGCCGAGTCGTCCTCGCCCGTAGGCAGCCACCGCCCGGGCGATCGGGTGCTCGCTGGCGTCCTCGGCCGCGGCCGCCAGACGGAGCAGGTCCTCCTCGTCGACGCCGTCGGCCACCACGACGGCCGAGACGGCCATCTTCCCTTCGGTGACCGTACCGGTCTTGTCGAGCACGACAGTGGTGACCTGGCGCGTCTGCTCGAGCACCTCGGGGCCCTTGATGACGATGCCGAGCTGGGCGCCGCGGCCGGTACCGACCATGATGGCGGTCGGAGTGGCCAGTCCGAGGGCACACGGACAAGCGATGACGACCACCGCCACGGCGGCGGTGAAGGCCGCCGTCGTCGTCACCCCGCCGATGACGAGCCATCCGAGAAGGGTCAGGGCCGAGATGCCGATGACGATCGGCACGAAGACCGCCGAGACCCGGTCGGCCAGGCGCTGGACCGGGGCCTTGCCCGCCTGGGCGTCGGCGACGAGCCGGGCGATCTGCGCGAGCGCGGTGGCGGAGCCGACCCGGGTTGCCTCGAGAACGAGACGGCCGGACGTGTTCACCGTGGCCCCGGCGACACTGTCCCCGGGCTCGACCTCGACGGGGATCGACTCGCCCGTCAGCATGGACTGGTCGATCGTCGAGGCTCCCTCCACCACCACCCCGTCGGTCGCCACCTTTTCGCCGGGACGAACGACGAAGCGGTCACCGACGACGAGCTCGTCGGCGGGTACCAGGACCTCGGTACCGTCGCGCAGCACGTGCGCCTCCTTCGCGCCGAGCTCGAGGAGGGCTCGGATTGCCTCGCTCGACCGCCGCTTGGCCCGGGCCTCGAGGTAGCGGCCGAGGAGGATGAGAGCGGTGATGGCGCCGGCGGTGTCGAAGTAGACACTGGTGGACAGCCCCGCGAAGAGGACCACCGTCGACCACGTCCACGCGGCAAGCGTGCCGACCGAGATGAGCGTGTCCATCGTCGCCACCCCGTGACGGGCATTGACCACGGCGGCCCGGTGGAAC
Organism: Acidimicrobiales bacterium; assembly: GCA_049964655.1. Classification (GTDB taxonomy): domain Bacteria; phylum Actinomycetota; class Acidimicrobiia; order Acidimicrobiales; family RAAP-2; genus JAJZJT01. The sequence continues at coordinate 1,186 of JBMFXC010000114.1, read as the reverse complement.
GGCCAGCCAGCGTACGCGACCACGGGCGTGGCCAGCAGGAACGAGATCCACTCCCACCCCGGTGGACGGGTTGCGTCGACCCAGGCGAAGACCAGGAGGGGAACCGTCAGGACCACGGCCGCGAGCAGCCGGGCACGGTAGGGGCGGGCGGGGTCCTCCTCGGTCACCGCCTCGGGCAGTGCGGCACCGTAACCGGCCGCCTCGACGGCGCCGAGGAGCTCCTCTAGGCGGACCTGATCGGGGTCGAAGGCGACGGCCGCGTGCTCGCTGGCGAAGTTGACCGTCGCCGTCACGCCGTCGAGCTTGTTCAGGCGCTTCTCGATCCGGGCCGCGCACGACGCGCACGTCATGCCGGTGATCGCGAGCTCGACGTGCTGACGCCCTCCGACGGCCGGCGTGGTGGTGACGCCCGCGGGGACGTTCACGACGCCTCGTAACCGGCCTCTTCGATGGCGGCACGGAGGGTCCCATCGTCGAGGCCTTCGCCGGTCACGGTGACGAGCTTGGTCTCGAGGTCGACGTCGACCTCCGACACGCCTTCGACCGCACTGACCTCGGTGGCGACGGCGTGCTTGCAGTGGTCGCAGGTCATCCCGGCCACGGTGTAGGTGATCATCTGGGTCATCTCGGGCTCCTCACCTCGGGCTCGTCATCTCGGTGCTGCACCTCATCGTATACCCTCTGGGGGTACGAATCGACTACTGCCCCGACCCTGCCGTCCGCGCCCGTGTCGCCCGGCTCCGCTCACCTCGGATCTGCACCGTGGCTCCCCTTGACGCTCACGCCGCCCAGGCCGCCGGCCAGCCCTGCGAGCACCGGCACGAGCCGCCTGCTCGTCGCCCTCGGTCAGCTCGCGGTAGGTGCCAAGCGGCGGGTCCGCTGCTTCTTCTCCGCCACCGTGCTGGCGGAACTGGTCAACATCCTCACCGGCGCGCCTCCTCGAGCCAGGACGACTCCCCGGAGGAGACCACGACGACGCGGTGACGATGGAGGCTCCCGTCGAGCAGGATCACCGCAGCGGCGCTCTCGGGGAAGAACCGACCCCGATCCTCGGACGACCGGTGAGAACCGACGCCGAGGAACCGACGTTCGTCGGCGACGGCCACGACGCAGAGGAGACAGCTGAGCGCTGGTGTCGTTCTCCGGGGCGAACCTGATCCGGTCGATCGGGATCAGGTCCGCCTTC
>JBMFXC010000113.1:0-5155 GCA_049964655.1 Acidimicrobiales bacterium | reverse complement strand
GCAGGTTGGCTGCCTCCAGCAGCTCCCATGCCCGGGCCGCCAGCAGCTCGGCCGTCGGGTTGTCGAGGACCGTGTTCAAGTCGCTGTGGTCCCATGGTCCAACCACCTGGCGCTCGACGACGTCGCGGACGTCGTCGAAGTCGAGCACTACCCCCCGCTCGTCGACCGGACCGCCGACGGTGACCTCGAGGCGGTAGGAGTGGCCGTGGACGGCGCGGCAGCGCCCCGGGTGCCACGGGAGGTGGTGGGCGGCCTCGAAGGTGAAGGCGCAGGTAACGGTGGTGTGCGGGGACGCCACGGTGCTGACGCTACTCGACGGGGTGGCAGCCCCCGACGGGGGACCCGTCCGTCCCGGCCGGCGCGGCGGAGGGGGGCCGGGTGGGCCGGTAGGCTCGTCACCGATGACGAGCGCCCTCGACCCCACCGCGACCAGTAGCCACGACCACGGCGAGCGGGGGCCGGACCGACCGGCAGGGACGGGGGCGTTCGGCCCCAACGCATGGCTGGTCGACGACATGTACGACCGCTACCGGGCGGACCCGACCTCGGTGTCGGAGTCGTGGCGCGAGTTCTTCGCTGACTATCGGCCGCCAGCCGCCGATGCCGATCGTGGCCTGGTTGGCTCTCCGGCCCCGGCCAACGGCACCGCCCCGGCCCCGGCCAACGGGGCTGCCCCGACTGCTGCCCCGGCCAACGGCACCGCCCCGGCCAACGGCACCGGAGCGCGTCCGACGTCGCCGGACGGTCCTCCGGCTGAAGTGCTGAGGGGGGCGGCGGGCCGCATCGTGGCGAACATGGAGGCCTCCCTCGGCGTGCCGACGGCCACCAGCGTCCGGGTGGTGCCGGCCAAGCTGCTCGAGGTCAACCGGACGATCGTGAACGACCAGTTGGCTCGCACCACCGGCGGCAAGGTGAGCTTCACCCACCTCATCGGCTACGCGGTGGTGCGCGGGATGCGGGCCGTGCCGGCCATGAACGCCGCCTTCGTCGCCGACGCCGACGGCAAGGGCACGCCCGGCGTGGTCCGCCACGAGCACGTGGGGCTCGGGCTGGCCGTCGACGTCGAGAAGGCGAGCGGCGGCCGGACGCTCCTCGTCCCGTGCATTCGCGACGCCGACACCCTCGACTTCCGTCAGTTCGTCGCCGCCTACGAGGACCTGGTCCGCAAGGTCCACTCGGGCAAGATCGCCCCCGACGACTTCGCCGGCACGACCGTCAGCCTGACCAATCCGGGGACGCTCGGGACGGTCCAGTCCGTGCCCCGGCTCATGCCCGGCCAGGGAGTCATCGTCGGTGTCGGTGCGCTCGGGGTTCCGCCCGGCTTCGAGGCGGCCGACCCCCGTACCCTCGCCGAGCTCGGTGTCGGACGTACCGTCACGCTGACCTCGACCTACGACCACCGCATCATCCAGGGGGCCGAGTCGGGCCTCTTCCTCGCCCACGTAGCCGAATGCCTCCTCGGCAAGCACCACTTCTACGAGGACGTCTTCGCTGCCATGGAGGTCCCCGCCCAACCGGTGACCTGGGAGCGGGACGTCCATGCTCCCGAAGACGGGGCCGATGGCGCTTACGACCGTGCCCTCAAGCAGGTGCGCGTGCAGGCGCTCGTCAACATGTACCGGGTGCGCGGTCACCTGATCGCCCACCTCGATCCACTCGATGCCGAGCCCCCGGCGCTCCACGCCGAGCTCGACCCGCTCCACTACGGGCTGACCATCTGGGACCTCCAGCGCCACTTCGTGGTCGACGGGCTCGCCGGCCGCGAGCGTGCCACGCTCGACGAGGTCCTCCACACGCTGCGCGAGGCGTACTGCCGCACGCTCGGCATCGAGTACATGCACATCCAGAGCCCCGAGGAGAAGCGCTGGATCCAGCAGCACGTCGAGGGGGTCCCATCCCAGCTCACCGGTGACGAGCAACGTCACGTCCTCGACCGCCTGAACGCCGCCGAGGTGTTCGAGCGCTTCCTGCACACCCGCTATGTGGGTCAGAAGCGCTTCGGGCTCGAGGGTGCCGAGTCGGCCATCGTCGTCCTCGACACCCTGCTCGAGGCGGGGGTGACCGAAGGACTTCAGGCCGCTGTCATGGGCATGGCCCACCGCGGGCGCCTGAACGTGCTCGCCAACATCGTCGGCAAGTCGTACCGCGAGATCTTTGCCGAGTTCGAAGGGAACCTCGACCCCGACTCCGTGCAGGGCTCTGGCGACGTCAAGTACCACAAGGGTGCCTCCGGTGTCTTCCAGGCGCGTTCGGGCGGGACCATCCCGGTGACCATGGCCTCGAACCCGTCGCACCTCGAGGCCGTCGACCCGGTGGTGGTGGGCATGGCCCGGGCGACCCAGGACGCCCTTGGCGGTGAGCAGGGGAGTGGTCCGGCCCTCGAAGAAGGGAGCGCCGCACCGTTCCCCGTGCTGCCGATCTTGGTGCACGGCGACGCCGCCTTCGCCGGTCAGGGCGTGGTCGCCGAAACGCTCAACCTGTCCGGTCTGGCCGGGTACCGGACCGGTGGCACGGTCCACCTCGTCATCAACAACCAGCTGGGGTTCACCACGGCACCCCAGGCGGCCCGCACGTCCGTCTACCCGACGGACGTGGCGAAGATGGTGCAGGCACCCATCTTCCACGTGAACGGCGACGATCCCGAGGCGTGCGTGCGTGCCGCCCGGCTGGCCTTCGGGTTCCGCCAGGCGTTCCACAAGGACGTCGTCATCGACATGGTCTGCTACCGCCGCCACGGCCACAACGAAGGCGACGACCCGAGCTACACGCAGCCCCTCATGTACCAGCTCATCGACGCCAAGCGCTCGGTGCGCAAGCTCTACACCGAGGCACTCGTCCGCCGCGGCGACATCACCCTCGAGGAGGCCGAGCAGGCGCTCGACGACTTCTCGGCACGCCTTCAGGCTGCTCTAGACGAGACCCGGGCGGCGCTCGAGGAGTCGGCCACGACGACTCCGACACTGCCGCCGTTCGTCGCTCCACCGAGCGCCATTCCTGCAGTCGAGACGGGTGTCGACCCCGAGGTGCTGGCCCGGTTGGCGACCACGGTCCGTTCGGTGCCCGACGGGTTCGAGCTCCATCCCAAGTTGGCACGGCAGTTCGACCAGCGCGACAAGGTGCTGGCCGACGGCGAGGTCGACTGGGCCCTGGGCGAGGCGTTCGCCCTCGGCTCCCTCCTGCTCGAGGGGACGAACGTCCGCCTCACCGGTCAGGACACCCGGCGTGGGACGTTCTCCCAGCGTCACGCCGTCCTCGTCGACTACGCCACCGGGGCCGAGCACGTGCCGCTCGCCCACCTGGAGGGCGGACGCTTCACGGTGCGCGACTCCCTCCTGTCCGAGTACGCCTGCGTCGGCTTCGAGTACGGCTACTCGGTGGTGGCCACCGACGACCTCGTCGCCTGGGAAGCCCAGTTCGGTGACTTCTGGAACGGGGCGGAGATCATCGTCGACAACTTCTTGGTGGCTGCCGAGGACAAGTGGGGGCAGCGCTCCGGGCTCGTGCTCCTGCTCCCGCACGGCTACGAGGGCCAGGGGCCCGAGCACTCCTCGGCACGGATCGAGCGCTTCTTGTCGTTGTGTGCCCGGGGCAACCTGCGGGTGGCCCAGCCCACGACGGCAGCGCAGTACTTCCACCTCCTGCGAGCCCAGGTTCGCGGGTCGCTGCGCCGACCGCTCGTGGTCTTCACGCCGAAGTCGCTCCTCCGGGCCCGCGCCGCCCGTTCGCCGCTCGCTGCCTTCACCGCTGGCAGCTTCGCCGAGGTGTTGGACGACCCGGCACGCGGCCACGAGGGGTTCGACCCCGGTGGCGTCTCGCGAGTCGTGCTGTGCTCCGGTAAGGTCGGTCACGATGCCTTGGCCCGGCGGGACGAGCTGGGCGAGGCAGCCTCCTCGGTGGCCGTCGTGCGGGTGGAGCAGCTCTACCCTTGGCCGGAGCAGGCCGTGTCCGAGGTGCTGGCGGGCTACCCCGACGCCACCGAAGTGGTGTGGCTGCAAGAGGAACCGGAGAACATGGGTGCGTGGAGCTTCGTGCACGGGTTGCTCCACCGCCAGTTGCGCGACACCTACGCCCTCCGCCACGTGAGCCGAGCCGAGTCGGCCAGCCCGGCAACGGGCAGCGCCGCGCTGCACCGCCTCGAGCAGGAGGACCTGCTGGCGAGAGCCGTTGGCTGACCATCGGTCACCGACCTCGCGCCGTCGAGGTGGTTGACTGTGCAGGATCATGTCAACTGAGCAGGCTCCACGACGTCGTGTCGTCATCGACGGGTCCAACATCGCTACCGAAGGGCGGGCCATGCCCAGCCTGGCGCAGCTCGAGGACGCCATCGCCTCGTTCCTCGAGGAGTTCCCGGGGTTCGCCACCGAGGACGTGATCGTCGTGGTCGATGCCACCTTCGGGCACCGCATCGACCCGAGCGAGCGTGCCCGCTTCGACGACGCCGTGGCCCACGGCGAGATGGTCACTCCACCGGCCGGTGCGATCGGGCGGGGGGACGGGTTCATCCTGCGGATCGCCGAGAAGTCCGGTGCGCTGGTGCTCTCGAACGACTCCTTCCAAGAGTTCCATGCCGAGCGACCGTGGCTCTTCGACCCGGGCCGGCTGATCGGGGGAAAGCCTGTTCCGGGGGTGGGGTGGATCTTCACGCCACGGACTCCCGTGCGGGGGCCGACCAGCCGTGCCGTGGTGAGCCGCTCGAAGCGCAAGGTGCGGGCCGAGGGTGTCGTCGAAGAGACGCCCGAGACCGGCGAGCAGGCCGACGCCCGAGAGGCCCCCGAGGGGGAGCCGGTCGCCGCCAGAGCCACCAAGGCCACCAAGGCGACGAAAGCCACCAAAGCCACCAGGGCCGCGAAGACCGCCGAGGCGACGCCCGGCGCCGACGAGACTCCAGGAGCGGCGCCGGTCGCCGCCAGAGCCACCAAGGCTACAAAGGCGACAAAGGCCACAAAGGCGACCAAAGCCACAAAGGCGACCAAGGCCACCAAGGCGACGAAGGCCACAAAGGCGACCAAGGCCACCAAGGCGACGAAAGCCACCAAAGCCACCAGGGCCGCGAAGACCGCCGAGGCCACGCAGGCAGCGACGGCCGACGCCCGAGAGGCTCCCGAGGGGGAGCCGGTCGCCGCCAGAGCCACCAAGGCCACCAAGGCGACGAAAG
>JBMFXC010000112.1:0-5190 GCA_049964655.1 Acidimicrobiales bacterium | reverse complement strand
GAGAAGGCCCAGTGAGAAGCCGGAGGACGCGGGTTCGATTCCCGCCACCTCCACGTGACGTAACCAAGAGCCGACCGGTGTCCCCCTGATGGGAGGGCACCGGTGGCGCGTCCAGGGCCGGTTTGCCCCTCGCTGGGTGGGTCGGCTCGGAGACCCGGGGTGAGCAGATTGCCGCCGGCATCTCGCCGGTCTCGAAGGCTCTCCGGGTGTGGTTGAGGCCGGGCTCGGTGTCACGTAGCCAGGCCTCGTCGACGCCTTCCCCGGAATCCTCTCTGTTGGCATCGCTCCATCGTCCTGTCCAAGGCGAGGTGCCTCCAAGGAGCCTTGGGTGGTCCAGACCGTGTAGAGCTAGAAGGGGGACCACTTGGCCGGGCCACCCAGCATGGTGATGTCCCAGGTGTCGATCTCGTTCGGCCGGGTGGCCACCAGCTCCGGCTTCACCCGGGTGGGGCGGGTGGCACGTGGTGGACGTCCGCCAGACCGTGCCGACCCCAGACCGGACCGACCCCACGCTGTTGCGCCGCGTACCCGGCAAGCCACCCGGCGGCGAGCAGTTCGAGGATCGCGGCTTCGGCCGCGTCGGGCTGGAGCCGGCCGGCGACGATCTGGCGGCGGGCGGCGCCGAGCATCCCGAGGAGCAGTTCGGCGCCGAAGGTGGCGTCGACGCGAGGGTGCACCAGCCCGAGTTGTTGAGCCTGGCTGATGGTCTCGGCGAGCAGCTGGCGGAGCGGGTCCATCTGCTCGGTGACCTCTTGCCGAAGTGCTGGCGAACCGGTCTCGGCCTCGAAGTGCTCGACCGAGAGCCGGTGCTGTTGGCTTGCGAAGGCCTCCACTTGGACGTGGACGAGGTGTGCCACTCGGGCCAGAGGGTCTTCGATCGACACGGCTTCGGCCATCATGGCCGTCACGGACCGTTCAACCTCCCGGCCTACCCAGGCAGTCAGGACGGCATCGATGTCGGGGAAGTAGTGGTACAGGGTCGGACGCGAGAGCCCTGCCCTCCCGGCCAGCCGCGACATCGTGACGTTGGCCGCACCGTGCTCCCGAAGCAGCTCGAGCACCGCGTCGAGGATCCGTTCGCGTTGGCGGTTTCGATGCTCGCTCACGGTGCTCTCCCAGCTGGCCGGAGCGCGCTGCTTTACACTGTGTTGTGGTATTGACGTATCGTTCTGGTCCATGAGATGCCGACGCTCACGCTACCGCCAGACCATCCGACGGGGGCCTTAGGGTGGGCGCCCGGGTGGTCTCGATCCTCTGCGGTCGGCGCACCAAGTGGGCGATCGTGGTCGGCACGATCGCGTTGGTCGCCGTGGTTGGCCCGCTCGCAGGCAAGTTGCCGGCGTTGGAGCAGAACTCGCCCGACAACTTCCTGCCTTCGGGCGCAGCCTCCACCAAGGTGCTGCAGTACCAGGAAGCCCACGCAGGCAAGACGTCCCTTCCGGCCGTCGTGGTCTTCTCTCGGGCAAGGAAGCTCAGTGACGCCGATCGGGCCGCTGTCGCTCGAGCGCGCACGGCGATCGCCGCAAGCCACCTTGCCGGAGCCGGGCGTCCGTCCCCGACGATCACGTCACGGAACGGCCATGCGGCCTACTTTGCCGTGCCGATCTCGGCCAACCTCGCCGGATCGGGCGTCGCCGACGACGTCCGGACGATTCGCTCCATCGTGGAGGAAGAAGCGGTCTCACCGTCGACGTCAGCCGGCCCGTCAGGCCGCCTGGGGGTTGCCGTCGGCGGTCCTGCCGGGGCGGCCGCTGACGCCGCCGACGCGTTCGGCGGAATCGACAAGCGGCTGCTCGTGGTGACGGTCCTCATCGTCGTCGTCCTGCTCCTGCTCATCTACCGGAGCCCGATCTTGTGGATCCTCCCGCTGATCTCGGTGCTCGTAGCTGCCAGCTGGTCGGAGGGTTTCGCCTACTTCCTGGCCAGAGCCGGCTTCGTCGTGAACGGCATGACGGTCGGCATCCTCACGGTGCTGGTGTTCGGAGCCGGCACCGACTACGCGCTGCTGCTGATCGCCCGCTATCGGGAGGAACTGCATCGGCACGCCGACCGACATCACGCGATGGCATCTGCCCTGCGCCGGGCCGGGCCCGCCATCGCCACCTCCAGCCTCACCGTCATCCTGTCCCTCTTGTGCCTGGCTCTGGCCCAGCTCAAAGACATTGCCGCGCTCGGCCCAGTGTGCGCGGCCGGGATCTTCTGCACGTTGGTGGCCCAGCTGGTGTTCCTTCCTGCCCTGCTCCTGGTGGCAGGTCGCAAGGCGTTCTGGCCAGCCGTCCCGGCCTCCGGTGACCAACCGTCCCAGACACCGGGCCTCTGGGCGCGCCTGGCCCGTCGACTGCCTCGACACCCTCGCCGCGTGTGGGTCGCGCTTACCCTGGCACTCGGGATCCTCTGCCTCGGCCTCTTCTCCTACCGCGGAGGGGTCAACCAACAGAACGGCTTCCGGACTCTGGTCGGCTCGGTCCGGGCAGAACAGGTGCTGGCGGCGAACTTCCCCGCCGGGGACTCCGCACCGGCCACCGTGCTCGTTCCTGATCGGACGCATCTCGCTGCGGCCCTGGCCGCGGCACGTGCGACGCCCGGTGTGGCGTCGGTAGGGCGGGCCGCGCCGCTTGGCACCGCCGAAACCTTCGAGGTCGTACTGGAGGCCTCGCCCACCAGCGACGCCGCGCAGCACACCGTCACGGTCTTGCGCCATCGACTTGCCGCCGCCGCCGGCGACCAGACCCTGGTGGGAGGGGAGACGGCCACCAACGTCGACCTCGCCGCCGCTGCCGTCCACGACCGGAACCTCCTCGTCCCCCTCGTCCTGGCCGTCGTGTTGGTCATGCTCGGCCTGCTCCTACGCTCCCTGCTCGCCCCAGTGCTGCTCGTCGCCACGGTCTTGCTCTCCTATCTCGCGTCGCTCGGGGTGAGCGCGGTGGTCTTCCGGCACGTCTTCGGCTTCCCCGGGTTCGACCCCACGGTGCCAATCTTCGGCTTCGTGTTCCTGGTGGCCCTGGGCGTCGACTACAACATCTTCCTCATGGCCAGGGTGCGCGAGGAGGCCGAGGACGGTGCCGAGTCGGGGGTGGTCCGGGGCTTGGCCGTCACCGGGTCCGTCATCACCTCGGCGGGAATCGTCCTCGCTGCCACCTTCTCCGTGCTCGGTGTCCTCCCCCTCATCGCCTTGACCGAGGTCGGCTTCCTGGTGGCCTTCGGCGTCCTCCTCGACACCGTCGTCGTCCGTTCTGCCCTGGTACCTGCCCTGGCCCTCGACATCGGTCCACCCCTGTGGTGGCCCAGCACCCTGGTCGACCGCAGCCGCCACCCAAGGCCTCCTACCGCGACCGACGCGGCGAGCCTGGGCCACAGGAAACCCACGGGGACACCGTCCGCCGCCCGAGACCGCCGCCGGTGACCCGACCCCGCTCGACGAGAAGGTCACGCGGTCGCTCTCCTGGCCTTCCCCCGCCGACCGGGCACCTGGTCCAGTGGCCTGAAGCGCTTGCGAGCGTTCGTCGAGCGACCACTCGGTCGGCGGCACGTGGCCGATGCTCGAGTGGGAGCGGCTCTCTTGCCGGAGCGACTGTTCTCCTGTCGCAGCAGCTGACCCTGGCAGTGACGGCGGTTTCGACGTCGGCCCGGGTGGCGTACCGGTAGCGCTGGACGCGGGCGAGTGCCCGGGCTCGGCCAGAACGACTCGGCGACGCTGCTTTCCGAACCCGTGGCCACCTGGTTGGACCGGCCCCCGAACCCCACCAGGTCCGAGGACTCGTGCTGGCCGAGGCTCAGCCCGGCGGACTGATCGACCCGACCCCGCCGACCTTGGTGACGGTGAAGGAACCGATGATCACCCCGCCGGTGCCCGACGAGCCGCCGGTGCCCGACGAGCCGCCGGTGGGTTGACGCAGGAAGTAGGTGAGCAGCGCACCAGAGCCGTCGGCCAGGCACACGTTGCCCTGTTGGGTGTGTGCAGACCCCACGGGGTTGCCGAGGTCGAAGTTCTGACCGTTCACCCCGTCATCTTCGCAGCCTCGGTCGGGCGTCAGCCGGAGACCGAGATGATCGACGTCGTCCAGCAACGCCTGGGCATAGTAGGCCTCGCCGTACAGGTGGGAGGTGCCGTCGGGAGTGCGCAAGGCCAGGCTGCTGACCTGACCTCCTTGCTCCTCCTCCCCCTGCCCGTGGATGTCGTAGAACACGACGCCGTCGACCGGGATGCCGGACACTGTTGCCGCCCAGTCGGTCGGGTCGTGGACGCTTCCCTGCACCTCCGTGACGTGCGTGGACCCGTCGAGGATGGAACTGTTGAAGGCGTAGTTGGTCAGGCTGGAGAGCTGCTTAAGGTCGAACCCGGCAACCGACCCGCCCGAACGCGCGGTGGCGCTCGATGGGGTGGTCGACGCCGTTGCTGTCGACGCGGGCGCTACGGCGTGCGACGAACCGGCCTCGGTCGTCGACGAGTGGGACGAGTGGGTGGCATTCGCGCTGCCTCCGCCGCAAGCTGCCAGGCCCATTCCGAGCCCTACCAACCCCAGGAGCACAGGCGATCGACCGCTCGGCCGATCCCTCCAGTGCCGTGACACCTTCCGCCTCCCTTCTCCCCGCGGACCTGTGATCGGGCCCAGCACGCCGGACCCACACCGACGCCGGCTGCCGGTTCCCAGGAGCAAAAGTGTAGCGAGAGCGCCCCGTCACAGGACCGTGTCGCCCTCCGTCGACGGCACCGTCCTGCAGCCTGTCGCGTCGGCTCGACGACCGGATCCAGCTGTCGGTGCACGGTCCCGGCCACGACGCGATGCACGGCGCAGGCGACCGACGGCGCGCTCGACGAGCACGCCGTCGGTCAGGCAACCCTTGGGCGACCTCTCCACCAGCACCCCCACGCCGAGCAGCACCCAGTCGCCGTCGTGCCATCGCTGCTTGGCACCGCTCGCGACCCTTGTCAGTCAACGTAGAGTTCCCTACACTATGAGCCAGTAAGACAGGTTTCGTCTCACTAGCGCAGCGTCAGCTCGGCTCGGCCGAGGTCGCCTCGTGGACGGCTGCCCGTCCGCCCGAGTGGCTCTCGAGGCCACCCAGCAGCAGGCGTTGCCGGGGAGGGGTGAGCGGCATGCCGGACGAGCGGTTCGACGTCGTGGTCGTCGGCGGTGGGCACAACGGCTCGACCATCGCCGCCTACCTGGCCAAGTGCGGATTGAGCAC
>JBMFXC010000111.1:0-5206 GCA_049964655.1 Acidimicrobiales bacterium | reverse complement strand
GAGCCCAAGGGCCAGACGCTCGAGCTCGCCTCGGCCGAGGTCGAGGTGGTGACCGAGGAGACCGCCAAGGAGGCGTCGGTCGGGTGAGGGGGGAGGGAGTCGTCGCGGCCCACCTGCTTGCCGATCCACTGCGGGCACGCATCGTCGCCCTGCTTGCCGCCGGGGCCAAGTGCACGACCGAGTTGGTCGGGGAGACCGGTGCCCGCCAGACGACCGTCTCCCACCACCTCCGGCTTCTCCGCGAGGCGGGATGGGTGGACGCTGAGCACCGCGGGCGGTTCACCTACTACCGGCTCAGGGCAGAGCCGCTCGACGCCTTCGCTGGCCAGGTGCGTGCCCTCGCTACCGCCGCGGCAGGAAGCTCGGGTGACGAGCTGCTGGCCACGCTGGCCCCCATGATCCGTCCGGCACGGAGGACCGGTCACCTGATGGCCGGCTCGAGACCCGTCGCCTCCTGAGGCCCGAGAGGGGCCGTCCGGAGCGGGCGGGCGTAACGGGCGCGGTCGAGGTGGCGCTCCCCGCCGATGGTCGCACGGCGCTCGTGCGGCGCCCCGGCACCTCGTGGCAGGCTTCCGGTGCGGACGCGAGGATGGCGGAACGGCTGTCGTCGCCGGTGCGCTCGGAGAGCCGATGACGACCATGACCGTACTGGGGGCGGCCGGGGCCCTGGCGCTTGCCGCCCTCCTCGGTGTGAGCGACGCCCCCAATGCCACCGCCGCGCTGCTCGCCGCTCGGACGGGCTCCCCGGCCGCCGTGGCGGCGTGGTCGGTGCTCTGGCACGTTGCGGGTGGCCTCCTGGCCGGAGAAGCAGTGGCACGCACCCTGCTCGGGATCGTCCACGTCGAGGCCGGGGAGACGGCCACGGTCCTCGCCGCCGCGAGCCTGACCGCGGTCGGGTTCACCTGGGTGACCGTCCGGCGGGGGCTGCCGACCAGTGCGAGCGTAGGCCTGGTGGGTGGGCTCGCCGGTGCCGGCGTCGCCGCTCGCGGTCCGAAGGCCGTCGAGTGGATCGGGCTCGCCGGTGGCCGTCCTGTCGGCGTGCTGTCGGTCCTGGCGGGGATCGTCTTGGCACCGTTCGTGGCAGGGCTCCTCGCCGGGCTCGTCGACCGGGGGGCCCGCAGCGCTGCCTACCGCCTCCCCCGTACGGCACGACGAGAGGTCCACGGGGGCCTGTGGCTAGCGTCGGCTGCTGTTGCCGTGGCTGACGGCACGAACGACGGGCAGAAGGCGATGGGGCTGCTCGCCGTCGTGGTGGCGGGGACCGCGTCGCTCGGGGCAGCCGGCGGCATCACCGTGCCCGAGCAGGTCGGTTGCGCCGTCATCCTGGCCGCCGCCACCGTCCTCGGTGGCCATCGGGTGGTGGCGAGAGTGTCGCGGGGACTGGCGAAGGGAGGTGCGGTCGACGACCTGTCGGCGCAGTGCGCTTCGGCGGGGGTCATCTTCCTGGGCGCCGCGCTCGGCCTGCCGCTGTCGACGTCGACGGTGGTCACCTCCGCCATGGTCGGCAGCGGTGTCTCCGGGCGGCGTCGGCACGTCCGGTGGGTCGGGGTGGCCGAGATCTTCGCGGCGTGGGTGCTCACCGTGCCGGTCTGCGCCCTGGCCGCCGCCGGTCTCTTCGAGCTGCTGCGACGGCTCCCGTGACCGGAGAGCACTGGCACGACCACGGGTTCCGCCGGTTCTTCCGAGCGGTGGCGCCGGACGTCGTCGGTCTGCTCGTGGCGCAGGGCGAGGTGAGCGTGGCGGCCAGTGAAGCGTTCCTCGACTGGTCGGAAGGCGGCCCGACCGACGTAGCGACGTTGGTGTCCCTCGAGCGCGATGCCGACCAGGCCCGCCGGCGCCTCCTCGGCGCCCTCCGAGCCGCCCTCGCCACGCCGATCGACCAAGAGGACCTGTACATCCTGTCGGAACGTTGCGACCGGGTGGTTAACGCCTTCCGGGACATCGCCGTCGAGGCCCAGGCGTTGGCGTGGTCGCCGGACCACCACGCGGCACGCATGGCCGGCGAGCTGCATGCCGGCATGACTGCCCTGGTGGAGGGGTTCGGCGAGCTCCGTAAGGACTTCACTTCGGCGGGAGCGGCAGCAGACCGGGCAAGGGAGCACGCTCGCTCGGTCGTCTGGCGCTACCGCGACGGCGTGGTCGAGCTGTACCACTCCGGCGACCTCGAGGCGGCGGTCGTCGGACGCGAGCTCTACCGCCCGTACGCCCGGGCGGCAGACCTCCTCGAAGCGGTGGCCGACCGACTGTGGTTCGTCGTCTTGGCCGAGACGTGACGGCGGGGTGGGCTGGGACCCCGACGGGTCGAACGGTGGAGTCGGTGGCGAAGCCCGTCGCCGGATCGCCGGGGGCTCAGGAGGCGGGGGCGACTCGGGCACAGGCGGCCACCCCGGCGGCGTGGTCGGCCACCACCGAGACCCCGATCCCGACCAGCTCGGCGACGCGCGGGTCGGTCATCCGGTAGTAGGCGAAGCGCCCGGCTCGTCGCACCTCGAGCAAGCCGCAGTCGACCAGGCACCCGAGGTGTGCCGAGACCCGTCCCTGGGAGAGGCCGGCGTGGGCGACGCACTCGCTGCCCGTCCGCTCGCCCACCGCACAGAAGGCGAGCAACGCCAGGCGGGTCGGGTCGCCGAGGGCGCGGTAGAAACGGGCGAGCAGGTCGCGCCCGGCTGGGTCGTCGGGGACCGGTGGCAGCGGCGCTTCGCCCAGTGCGGGCTCGGCCGTAAGGGTCCGAGCAGCCGAGGCGCTCACCACACCCGCCCTGCGGCGCTGGTGATCGAGCCGTGCCCGATCGTCGGGTCGTTGGTCACGGCACCTCCTGTTCGACCGGTCGAGACCTCCACGTCCGAGCGTACCGTGAGGGGTCGGGCGGCGGGGGAGGACGACGTGGACGGCGCTCCCGCTACGCCGCGCAGCACGACAGTTTCTTCACGTCGCGGGTGAAGGTCTGGGCGGCGAGCTTCAGGCCTTCGGCCATGGTCAGGTAGGGATGAAAGGTAGCGGCCAGCTCGGCGGCGGTGATGCCGTGACGGATGGCGAGCACTGCCGTCTGGATCACGTCCCCCGCTCCCTCGGCGAGGAGCGACGCGCCCAGCAGCCGCCCGGTGCTGGCTTCGGCGACGAGCTTCACAAGGCCGTGGGTGTCGTGGTTGACGAGAGCCCGGGGGATCGCCGACAGCGGCAGGACCGAGGTCGCCACCTCGTAGCCGGCTGCGGTCGCCTGCGCCTCGGTGAGCCCGGCCGATGCGACCTGCGGAGCGGTGAACGTCACCCGGGGAAGGCCGGCGAAGTCCACCTTGCGGCCAGCTCCCAACAGTGCATTGTCGACAGCGAGCGCACCCTCGTAGGCCGAGACGTACACGAACTGCGGCGCGCCGGTCACATCCCCGGCGCCGTAGATCCTCGGGTTGGCAGTGCGTAGCTCGTCGTCGACCACCAGCGCCCCGCGTCCGTCGAGCGTGACGCCGGCTGCTTGGAGGCCGAGCCCTTCGGTGTTGGGTCGCCGGCCGGTGGCGACCAGCACCTGGTCTGAGGCGAGGTCCACTTGGCGCCCCCCCACCGTCACGGTGACCTCGACGTGGCCTTCGCTCCGCTGCACGCCGAGCACGTGGGCGCCGGTGTGGACGGTCGCTCCCTGGGCGGTGAGCACCGCAGCCAGCGCCTCGGAGATCTCGGGCTCTTCGAAGGGGGCGACGCGGTCGGCCACGTCGACGAAGGTGACCGCTGATCCGACGTGGAGGAAGAACTGGCCGAGCTCGAGCCCGATGGCGTTGGCCCCGATCACGACGAGGCGCTTGGGCACCTCGGTCAACTCGAGGGCGCTCGTGGAGGTGAGGTAGCCCGTCTCGGCGAGCCCGGGGATCGGTGGAGCGGTGGGGGAGGCACCGGTTGCCACCAGGTAGACGCGGGCCCGGAGGGCTCGACCGTCGACCTCGAGCACCTCTGGGCTCACGAAGTGCCCGTGGCCGGTGATCACCGCAAAGCCGTAGTCGTCGACCAGGTCGGCGTACTTCATCTGGCGGAGATCGCTCACCAGCTCGTCCTTCTGGGCGACCAGGGCCCGGAGGTCGACCGGGCCGGAGGTCGTCGACAACCCGGCGAAGGGGTGGTGCCCGGCTTCCCAGGCCAGCTCGCCGGCACGCAGCAGCGCCTTGGAGGGTACGCAGCCGACGTTGACGCACGTGCCTCCTATGGTGCCGTGCTCGACCAGCGCAACCGTGTAGCCGGCCTCGGTGGCCTTGATCGCCGCGGCGAAGGCGGCCGAGCCGGCGCCGACGACGATCAGGTCGTAGTCGGAGCTTCCGTCTAGCTCCCCCTTGGCCATGCCCGTGGCGAGGAGGTGCAGCTCCCCGGGGCGGTAGCCGGCTCCCTCGACGGCAGCCCGGAGGGCGCCTTCGGCGAGTGGCTCGGGCCAGGTGAAGCGAGCCTCGCCGGTCCGCCAGGTGACCGAGACGTCCTCGGCACCCGCACCCTCCAGGGCCGCGGTCACGTGGTGGGCGCAGTCGTCGCAGGTCATGCCCCCCACCTCGAGAACGACCGGTCGAGCGTTCGTGTCCATTGGTCGGCTCCTTGTCTTGTCGCCGTGCCTTGTCGCCTGGCGTTGTCGCGGCGCCGGAGCGACGTCGCGATGGCCGGGACGGTGTGACCCCCGGTGGGAGCCCTTGGGGCACCTGTTGCCAGCAAGTATATCTGGTAAACGGGATATGTGAATGGAAGATTCCCAGGGAGACCCGGGGGACCACCGGGGGCCAGCCCGGTCTGGCGGTGGTCGGCCCGGGAGGCCAGGCGGGAGCATCCGAGGTGGAAGGCGCCGGACTCGACCGCTGCGGCGAGCACTGCCACCAGCCCGCCGGCGGCCACGCCCGTGGCTGGCCAGCGCAGGAACGCCAGAGGCCCGCGACCGTCGGCGGTCCACAAGCCCACCACCAGCAGTACGAACAGCACGACCCCCGAGAGCAGGCCCGCCGTGACCAGCGTCCAGACCGTGAGCGACCGGTCGGCACCGCGCCGGCGGTACTGGTGGAACATCCAGGCCGTGGACCACGCCACACCGCCGGGCAGCGACGTGCCGAGCGCGTTGCCGGCGACAGTCACCCACACGGTGCTCCAGAAGCCCAGCGTGACCCCGCCAGCCCGGAACATCCATCGCTGGAGCCGGGCGACGGGCAGGAGCGACAGGGCCTCGGCCGCCGCTGCGCCGAGCACCCAC
>JBMFXC010000110.1:0-5212 GCA_049964655.1 Acidimicrobiales bacterium | reverse complement strand
CTCGGGGGTTCCTCTCCTGTTCCCAGGTTCAGTTCTGGCCTCACCGGGGACGGCTTTCGGTAACTGCGAAGGTCCTACGCCCCCTCCTCCGGCACCGGATGGTCCGATGTCCGAGCCGAGTCCCCCGCCGCTGCCGGCGGGACTGCTGGGCTTCGGGGCCGTGGCTCCAACTGAGCCACAACTGGCGTTGTCCGGCCAGTCGCGGAGGTTCAACGCTGCGTTGTCGTCCCGGTCGACCAACTCGCCGGTGATGGCACAGGCGAACTGCTCGGCCAGCTTCCTCGGCTCGACCAAGCGGCACCCACAGCCGTGATGGACCTGCGACGAGGCCAACCACCGGTCGGCGACCGTGAGGGTGGTTCCCCGCCAGGCCATCTTGTAGGTGAGCTGTGGCCTGATCTGGCCGAGCGCAGCATCGGACACGGAGCGCCGGAAGGCCCGGCGCCCCATGCTCTTTTTCATGGCAGCGAGGTCGAGGTCTTCGATGACCACCTCGCTGTAGGTGCCCGCCAGCCAGCTCGTGAGCTGGTGGGCGGCTTCCCGACGCAGGTGCACGACTCGGCGGTCCAATCGGACAAGCTTGGCTTTCGCCGCCCGATGGCCGTTCGAGCCGGGGATGCGTCGGGAGAGCTGTCGCCCCACCCGACGGCGCTCGGTGAGCGTCGCTCGCAGGGGGGCGGGGTTGGAGACGTGGGTGACGGTGCCCGTGTCGACGGCAACGGTGGCGAGCACCCGGAGCCCGAGATCAACGCCGGCCTGTCCGTCCGTCCGTGGTCGGTGTCGAACGCTCGGAGCACGAGGAGTCCTTCGGGTACTTCTCCCGACCAACGCAAGCAAGGGTCCTGGACGAGGAGTCGTCTTCGTACAAGCCGACACCGTCGTGGCAGCAGCGCCTGAGTTATCAGATATGATAAACTCCCCACATGGGACCGACGCATCCGCGGCAGGCAACGGGGAGCCCGACTGGCGGACAGTTTGCGCCGAAGGCCAACTCCGAGAGTGAGCCGGAGCTGGTCCCTTCCTCGACGGATGGCAGCGATGCACCACCAGTGCTCAGAGCAGACGAGGCACCAAGCGAGCTTCTCGGTCGACTATACGAAGCAGCCGCAGCTCTTCAAGAGGTGGTCCCGGACGCCACGCTCGTTGGAGAATCTGCTGCAGCCTTTTACGCTCACCATAGAGACTCCTACGACCACGACCACGTCATCACTGACCTTGCTGACCACTACGACATGGTCCTTGAAGCGATCGAGTCACTGGACGGCTGGGTTACCAACCGGATGGTCCCCAACAAGCTTATCCTTGGTGAGATTGGGGATATTGAAGCGGGGGTACGACAGCTCATTCGCAAGGTTCCCTTAGAGGTGGCTCGATACCAGCTCCCGTCAGGCCGAATTCTGCAAGTCCCAACCTCCGACGAGACCCTTCGCATCAAGGCGTACCTGATCGTTGCCCGTAACCAGACTCGTGACTACCTGGACGTGGCGGCACTATCGGAATGGATGACGCTCGAACGGGCTGCATCCGTGCTGTCCGGTATCGATCGTTTCTATGCCGACCAGCATCAAGATGGCGTCGGCGTTGCCTCCCAGCTTGTAAGACAGCTCGCCGATCCTCGGCCAAAGGATGCCAAGACCACGAAACACCTCGATCAATACAAACGGCTTGACCGACGCTGGCACGACTGGAACGAAGTCCGTGCGGTGTGCTCGACCGTATCTCGGCTGATCATCGATCATGAGGGCAGTTAGCTATGCCTCTTGCCTTCCGCAACATCTGTGTCACGCCTCAAGATCCGGTTTCAGATTGGGGACTTGAGGGCATCCAGACCGCTCTCGAACGCGGAGATCTTTCGCATTGGCGGCGCATCGCCGCAGAAGTGCGAAGAGAGCCCTGGGGCAAGGTGGCCGAGGAACTTGCTGATGTCCTGTCGTACTGCCATCCCTACGGTGTGGCTGACGTCATGGGTGACATTCTCACATCGGCCAGAGCGGCCGAAGCTCGGAGCGAAGAGGAGACTGTTGCCGCCGAAGTCCGAGCGATCGTGGCAAGTTCCGGCATGACGGCGAAGGAGTTTGCTGCCAGGATGGGGACATCGCCGTCGCGGCTGTCGACGTACATGACCGGTAAGGTGAATCCGTCGGCGGCGTTGATGGTGCGAATGCGAAACATACAGCGGAGGCGCACTAGATAACCGCCGCTTCGCCGCGTTGTCTGATGTCTGCAAGTCCGTCTTAACGCACGCCCCCAGGGTTATCACCACTTGATCGACGCTATGCCCGGCGGATGTGGCCCAGGCTGCAACTCTGGCCACCTGGCCGTCGAGATTGGCCTTCTGGTCAACCGAGGCGACACGGGCACAGACGACGGTCCTCCCGATGGGTCGTGCATCGCCGCCAGACAAGTCCCCGATCATGATGAGCCCGCCCGCCCGTCGGGCGCACCGGCAGCTTGCCTTGCCGGTGTCACCGATAGGCGGTCTGGGGTGGATGTGCTGGCCTGTGCCCACTCTGCCAAGTTCGTTGTTGGGCAGTAGTGATGGGGGGCGTGACAACGGTTCCCTACCCTCGGCGACGACCTCCTAGGAAGCGGAGCCGTGGGTCCCCGGTGACGGCGGCGTCGAGGGGCCGGTCGGACTGGCGGTCCCCGGTCGTGGCCGCCACCGCCGCCAGGTCGCCGTGGCCGCGGCGCGGACCTTGTCCTCGTAGCGGAGCTCGACCTCGACGGTCATCTCGGCTTCGGACGCCTGCGACACGGCGGCCCACAGCTCGACGGGGGCGTGGAGCGGGGAGGGACGGAGGTAGCGGACCTCGATGCCGGCGGTGACGAAGGGCAGGAGCGCACCGCCGAGCGCCTCCCACCCCTGGTGCTTCGACTCGAGGACGACGGCCGCCGCGCTGTGGCAGTCGAGGAGGGTGGCGATGATGCCGCCGTTCAGGAACCCCACCCCGTTGTCGTGCTCGGGCCACGGCACGAACTGGCCGGTGACTGCGTGGTCGGCCTCGAAGGAAGCAGCTTCGTAGCTGCGGAGCTTCAGGCCCTTCGGGTTGGCGTGCCCGCAGCCGAAGCAGGTGAGGGTCGGGTAGAGGCGTTCTTGCACGCTGAGCCGGTTGCCGGGGGGCGCGCCGCTGGTGGCGTGGAGGGCGCCGGTCTGCTCGGACGGATCCCGGTAGTCGGCCGACGTCATGGCCCGAGGCTACGGCACCGGGGTGACCGGTTGAGGGGTGACCGACGCTCGCTCGGTCTCGCACCCGACCGGCGAGACGCCCCCGAGAGCCTGGCCTGCCGGGCTCAGGCGGAGCTGGGGTCGGGCTCCCGCGTCTCCCGCTCGACCCAGGCCAGGTAGTCGGGGTTGCCGCCGAGGATAGGCAGCGCCAGCACGCAGGGAACATCGTAGGGGTGGCTGCGGGTGACGCGTTCGACGATGGCCGCCACCAGCTCGACCCGGGTGTGGAGGGCGACACGAGCCTCGGTTGCTTGCTCGACGGCGCCTTCCCAGCGGTAGGTCGAACGTACGGAGGTGACGACCTGGCCGCAGGCCACGAGCCGGTCTTCGACGAGCGACCGGGTGAAGCCGGTCAGCCACTCGGGGTCGTCGGCGGTGATCACGACCTCGCAGAGCGCGGGCGGTACGAGCGGTGGGAACCGTGGCGGATCGCCGGGCACAGCGACGGGCATCGGCGCCGTCCTCCCTTCGTTGGTCTCACGCCGACCGAGGACCGCACGCTAGCCGAGGGGGCGGTTCTGCTCCCGGTGGACCCCGCCCCGGTGGTCCCCGCCAACGACCGACTGGCGACCAGGGCACACGGGGCCGTTCAAGGGGACCGTGGGCCGCGCCGATACCCAATTGCCGCTCGTGGAGAGTCGATCGACGGTGGAGTGCAGGGAGGCACCAGCCATGTGGGCGCGAATGTGGGCAGGGAAGATGGTCGTCGGGGCGGTGCTGGTCAGCGCGTCAGCGGCGGGCCCCGTCGCCGGTCTCCGACTGCTCGGTAGTGCTGCTCGGCCCGTTCCGCCCCGAGGCGCGGCGGTCGTCGACGCCCGTCTACAACGCCCCCCGCCGGGACCCCGCCCCGCTCCGCGTCCTGGTCCTGGCCCGGTCACCTTCACCACGCTGCCGCCGAACCTTGCCGCGTTGGACTCGGAGGCTCCACCTGCGGGTAGGGGCGGAGGTGCCGGCGCCGGTTCCCCCGGCACGGCTACCTCGGATGCCGCTGCTGGCCGGCAGGTGGTGGACGTGACCGTCCGACCGGGCCGTCTCGAGGTCGCACCGACCACCCAGGTCCTTCGCCTGACCCCGTCCGGCCGGGGGGCGCTCCAGCGGTTCACCGCCACGGTGGGGCCGGTGCGGGTGGTGGACGCCCGGGGAACGCTCGCCGGGTGGGTGGCCAGGGTCGCCGTGGAGGTGACGAACCGTCGCTCACCAGAGGGACGGTCGCACCGGGACCGACGCGTCGTGGCCTGCGTCCGGGCGGTGCCACCGACCATGGTGGCGGGCAATCCCGCCGACCGCGTGGTAGCGGCGAGACCGTCGTGCGCCGCAGCGGGCCGGGCCGTTCCACTGTTCCGAGCCACGCCAGGTGGCGGGGGTGGTACCTACGAGGACAGCGCCGACGTCGAACTGTTCGTGCCGACCGGCACGCCGGCATCCGCCCTTCGGGTGACTGCCGCCATCACCGTGCGCTGACCGCCGCCGGCCACCCCACCGGTTCTTCCGCCGGTCACCCCGACGCCCACTGGGTGCCGTTGCCTGACGGCCACCGCCGTGGTCAGGTTCCCGCTCCTCGGCTCGGGGAACCGTTCGTTGTCCCGCCCCGCTGCACTCCGTAGCTACACCGCCGCGCCTGATCGCCGATCGAGCCGCTGAGTAGCCAAGCCGTCACGCATTGCGTGCGCCAAACCCTCCACCCACACAAATTCGTCAACCTTGACGATAGTGCCGGCCGGCAGGATCGGTCACAGTGGCCGAGCGACCAGTCGCACCCTGTCCGTGCACGCGCCACCCGGCGCTGGGCGGCGGGTGGCGCTGGCGGTCAGGTGGGAGCAGGGAGAGCCCAGGAGGGCAGAAGGGGAAGGGGGGCAGGCAAGTCCGGTCGAGAGCCCTGCCGGCCGGCACTCTGGAATGCACATGCAGGTATTGCTGTCGGCCTGGTGGCTGGACACCACGTCCCCCACGGGCCCGGCTATGGACGGGAGGTCCAGCGTGTCATCG
>JBMFXC010000109.1:0-5259 GCA_049964655.1 Acidimicrobiales bacterium | reverse complement strand
TCCTCCTCGCCACCGGCGCCACGGTGCCCCGCGATCTCCCGGTCCCAGGAAGGGTGCTCGGGGGCATTCACCAGGCGATGGAGTACCTGACGGGGGCCAACCAGGTCGCAGAGGGCTCGTTGGACCGGCCGCCGATCGACGCCGCCGGCAAGGCGGTGGTGATCATCGGTGGCGGCGACACCGGTGCCGACTGCCTCGGCACCGCTCACCGCCAGGGCGCCCGTTCGGTCCACCAGCTCGAGATCCTCCCCGAACCGCCCCTGACCCGCAGCGAACACGACCCCTGGCCGACGTGGCCGAGAATCCTGCGGACCTACCCGGCCCATGAAGAGGGTGGCGAGCGGCTGTTCTCGGTGTCGACCACAGCGTTCGTCGGCGATGCAACAGGACCAGTTCGGGCGCTGCAAGCGCAAGAGGTTCACCTGGTCACCGATGCTGCCGGGCACAGCTCGATCGAGCCGCTCGGCGAGTCGACGTTCGAGCTTCCGTGTGATCTGGTGCTGCTCGCCCTCGGCTTCACCGGTCCCGAGCGTGCCGGGATCGTCGCCGACCTCGACCTGCAGCTCAGCGAACGGGGAACCGTCGCCACCGACTCGAGGTGGCACACCAGCCTGAACGGAGTCTTCGCCTGCGGCGACATGGTCAAGGGCCAGAGCCTGGTGGTCTGGGCGATCGCCGAGGGGCGGGCCGCCGCCGCGGCCGTCGACTGCCACCTCATGGGCGAGAGCTACCTCCCGGTCGCGGTCGTCCCGGGACAGCTCCCACTCCGTTGAACCGACGGCTCGCTCAGAGGCGGGTGAACGTCGCGAAGGGAGTGACGTGAGCGGTGTGGATGTCGGTCGGTTCGGGATCTGGACCTCCGCGCTGGACCGGCAACCGGCCACGATCGTCCGACAAGCGGTTGCTAAGATCGAGAGACTCGGGTTCGGGGCGCTCTGGGTCGGCGAGGCGGCACGGCGCGAGGTGTTCGCCAATACGTCGTTGCTGTTATCGGCGACCCAACAGCTGGTGGTGGCATCGGGGATCGCCAACATCTGGGCCCGTGATGCGACGGCGATGGCCGCCGGACAGCGCACGCTGTCCGAGGCATGGGACAGCCGTTTCCTCCTCGGTCTCGGGGTGAGCCACGACCGCCTCGTCGACCCACGGGGTCATCGCTACGAGCGGCCGCTGACTGCGATGCGGCGTTACCTCGACGCCATGGACCGTGCGCCGTACCTCGCGCCAATGCCCGACCCGGTGGCGATGACCCGGGTGCTCGGGGCGCTGGGACCACGCATGCTGGCGCTTGCCGGCGAAGTCACCGACGGTGCCCATCCCTACCTCGTTCCCGTCGAGCACACCGAGCAGGCGCGGGCGATCCTCGGCCCGACCAAGCTGCTGTGCCCTGAGGTCGCGGTCGTGGTCATCCCCGACCCCGAAGCCGCCCGGCGCGTCGCCAGGGCCCATCTCGCCACGTATCTCCAGCTCGCCAACTACCGGGGCAACCTCGCACGGCTCGGTTTTGGCGACCACGACCTCACCGGGGGAGGAAGTGATCGCCTCGTCGATGCCCTCGTGGCCTGGGGACCGGCAGAGCGGGTCGTTCGCCGCGTGCACGAGCACCTCGACGCCGGGGCTGATCATGTCGCCATCCAGGTGCTCACCGCCGACCCGGCGCGGGTCCCGCTCGAGGAGTGGACCGATCTGGCTGCTGCACTGCGTCTCGATCCACGATCGGGTCCTGCGCTGACAGAGACGTGACCGGCCTGGATGCGACGTCGCCCAAGATGAGCCGCGGGCCTGACGGCCACTTGAAGTAGCGCCACGCCCAGTTGACCAGCACGATGGCCCGGTTACGAAAGCCAACGAGATACACGAGGTGCAGAGCGAGCCACGCCAGCCACCCAGTGGTACCCCAGATGATCCTTCCTCCAGGGAACTGGGCGATGGCTGCGCGTCGGCCGATCGTCGCCATCATTCCCCGGTCGCGGTAGACAAAGCCGGCCGTCGGCTCATCCACGGCCCTGTGGGAGATCTGGCGAGCGACATGGTCGCCGGACTGGATGGCCACCTGGGCGATCTGCGGGAGCAGCCGCGGCGGTCCACCATCCTCGACTCGACGCGGGGAGACAGCGGCGGCGTCACCAACGACATAGACCTCTGGATGCCCATCGAGCGACAGGTCCCCACGGACAAGGACTCGACCACCTCCACCCGTCAAGGCAGGCAGCGTCGACGCGAGCGTGCCGTCGACGGTGACGCCGGCAACCCAGATCACCACCTCAGCACAAAGCTCGCGGCCATCGGCGAGCCGCACACCCCGAGCGGTCACCTCGCTGATCTGGGCACCGAGGACGAGATCTACCCTGCGTGAGCGGAGCGCACGGGCTGCATACTCGCTCGCCCTCGGGTCGAGCCCGGGAAGCACGCGACTCTGGATGTCGACCAAGGTCACCCTGGTCAGGTCCGGGTCGAGGTGGAGCCCGTCGTGGCGGACGGCGACATCGATGAGCTCGGAGAGTGCACCGGCAGTCTCCACCCCCGTCGGCCCCGCGCCGACGACGAGGACCCGCCCTCCACCGGGATCACCGTCCGCACCGTCGGTGTCGGCTGCCTCCAGCGCCAAGAGCACCTCGTTACGCACTCGACGGGCGTCGTCGAGCGTGTAGAGCGACAAGGCATGCTCGGCGACACCCGGTACACCGAATGAGGCGCCGGTGGCGCCGGTGGCGACGACGAGGTAGTCGTAGGAAAGGCCCGAGCCGCCCGACAGGTGCACGATCCGTTGGTCGACGTCGACGGCCTGGGCGCGGGCATGGAGAAACCGGATGGTCGCGTACCGGCGCAGGATGGTGCGGATCGGATAGGCAACGTCGGAGGCGTCTAATCCGGCCGTTGCCACCTGGTAGAGGAGCGGCTGGAAGGTGTGGAAGTTGCGCTGGTCGACCACGACCACATCCAATGGCGCCTTCGCCAACCGGCGGGCGGCGGCCAGACCGGCGAACCCGCCACCGAGCACCACCACCCGCACAGGTTTCGCGGGATCGGGATCGGCTTGATGATCAGCTCCGATCGGTTCAGACGTTCCAGCTCCGAAGTGCTGGCGGCGTCGGACCCGCTGCGTGTCGCTCGGAGAACGCTCGCTGGTGACGTCGGATCCGACCACGCCGTGACTCCCTCTGTTATTCTAGTTGATAACAGATATACTAGCCTTAGGGTTCGAAGAAGGCTGCGGAGGTGGTCATGAGAAAGGTTATAGGTCGGGGCAGGGAGTATGGGTTGGGTCAGGCGCACCATGGCCGCCTCCGCCACGAGGCGTTGCTGACCTTGGCCCGCAAGGTGCACGCGGCAGCGCTCGATGGGGACACCGAGTGTCTCGAGTGGGCAGCAGCACACCTGCGCGAGGCCCTCGCCGATCACCTGCAAGGCGAGCGGCGCTTCTTGCTCAGGGTCCCGCCAAGCACGGCGCGCGACCTCGCACGAGGGCAGGCGCGCCTCCTCTCCGATGTCACAGCGCTGCTGAACGCTGCCGTCACGGGGTGTGGCGACGAGCGCGACCGCTGCGCGGCCCGCGCCGAAGAACTCGTCGCCCGTTTGTACCTGCAGGCTCGAGACGAGCGGGTCATCTCGCATGATCCGGCGGCTTGAACGTGCCTGAAGCCGAAGGAACCGAGCGATGACCGTCCTCTCCGACGCGCCACCCACCGCCGACTCCGCTCCGCGACCCTCCGACTCGGCCCCAGGCGCGGACCAAGAGCACTCGTTCAGGGGGAGGCCCGGCGGCGTGGCCATCGCATCCGACGGCACCGTGTGGATCTCCGGTCCGCTCGGCGGGACGATCTGGCAAGTACAAGACGGCCAAATGATCCCAGTCATCGGGCCGTCTCGGAGTGGGGACGACCCTGCGTCGGCGCAGACGGTGCGGCTCCTCGCGCCATCAGGCATCGCCTTCGGCCCCGACGGCACCTTGTACGTCGCCGACCCGAGCGGACAACAGGTGTGCGCCGTCACACCGGACGGCCTGATCCGGTTGGTGGCCGGGGGCGCGAACGGCTACCGCGACGGTCTGGGAGCAGACGCGCAGTTCCGCTACCCGTCGGATGTAGCCGCCGACGCCAACGGCACCGTGTACGTGGCCGACACCGGGAACGACCGCATCCGCCGCATCACCCCCGACGGGAACGTTACGACCCTGGCCGGCTCCATCTACGACTACGGCGACGGTCGGGGGCCCCATGGCCGCTTCCGCCGACCTGGCGCGCTCGATGTCGGCGTCGATGGAACCTGTTATGTCGCCGACACGGGGAACAATGCGGTGCGGGCTATCGCACCTGACGGCGACGTCGCCACCCTGGCCGGCTCGCCGCCTGGCGGCGACCACGACGGCACGGGTACAGACGTTGGGCTGCGCTGGCCCACCGGGATCGTGGCTGGACCGCGAGGCGACGTCTGGGTCGCCGATCACGGGAATAGCGCGGTGCGGCGCATCGACGTCGTGACAGCCACGAGCTACACCGTCTTACGCCTCGACGGTCCACGCTGGCCGATGTCTGTGGCGAGATTCAAGGACGGCAGCGCCGTCGTCACCATCGCCGAGCTTCCAGATGCCCACGCGCCGCAAGCGACGATCCTCGTGATCGACGCTCCACGATGAGTCTCGCCGCACCGTTTGCACCGGCCAGTCACCGGCGCTTCCTCGCCCCTGACCGGGGGCGTCTGTGGAACGAAGCCCGGGTCAGTGCGGTCACGCCCGAGTCGACCTCCGCCACCATCTTGCGCTTGGCGCTTCCGGACGTCCCCGAGTTGCGAGCAGGCCAGTACCTGCTTCTCCGCCTCGCCACCGCGGCACCTCCCGGTGTGGTCGAGCAGGCCTACTCGGTTTCGTCGTCACCGTACCCACCGGGTGCTGCGATCGAGATCGCCGTCCGAGAGGTCGCCGGCGGGCGCGTCTCGCCGCTCCTCGCCCACCACGTCCAGGTGGGTGACCTGCTCCATGTACGAGGACCCTTCGGGTTCCTCACCTGGAGCGAAGAAGACGGCGGACCGTTGCTGCTCCTCGGCGCTGGCAGCGGGGTTGCCCCCCTCATGTCGATTGTGCGCTATGCCGCCGCCAGGGGCGCGACGACGCCGATGACGGTACTGTGCTCGAGTCGCGACCGCAGCACCGTCCTGTTCCGCCAACCCCTCGAGAAACTGGATCGTTCAGAACCCTGGCTGTCCATCGTCCACACGTTCACCCGAGACAGCGACGACTCCTACCCCCGCTACCACCGCCGG
>JBMFXC010000108.1:0-5266 GCA_049964655.1 Acidimicrobiales bacterium | reverse complement strand
GCCACGACGATGACGGCCAGGATGGCCACGACGATGACGGCCAGGATGGCCACGAAGACCGACCTATCGGACAGTCAGACAACAGAGGAGAGAAGAGCATGCCTGCACTGAAGGACACCAAGACCGAAGCCAACCTGAAAGAGGCCTTCGCCGGCGAGAGCCAGGCCAACCGCCGGTACCTGTACTTCGCCCAGAAGGCGGATGTCGAGGGCTACCCCGACGTGGCCGCACTGTTCCGCTCGGTGGCCGAGGGGGAGACCGGTCATGCCTTCGGCCACTTCGACTTCCTGAAGGAGGTCGGCGACCCGGTGACCGGCGCCCCGGTGGGGCCCACCGAGGAGAACCTGAAGTCGGCGATCGAGGGCGAGACCTACGAGTACTCCGAGATGTACCCGGGCTTTGCCCGTACGGCGCGTGACGAGGGCTTCGACGAGATCGCCGAGTGGTTCGAGACGCTCGCCAAGGCCGAGAAGAGCCACGCCGGACGGTTCACCGAGGGGCTGGCCTCGGTCTCGTGATCCCGGCGGGGGCCCAACACGGTCACGTAGCCTGTCGGTGGCCCCGGGTGATCACCCGGGGCCACCGACGGACCCGTCCCGCCCACTGCCCACCCACCGCCCGTGTGGGGCGAAGAGGCCAGGAGGCCGCATGACCACCACCTACGACCCGGCCGACCGGATGTACCTCGACGAGAGGGATCTCCGGCAGGAGCTCGACCGGGTCTTCGACCTGTGCCACGGGTGCCGGCTGTGTTTCAACCTATGCCCGTCGTTCCCCACCCTGTTCGACTTCATCGACCAACACGACGGCAAGGCCTCCGCGCTCACCACCGCCGAAGCGGACCAGGTGGTGGACGAGTGCTACCAGTGCAAGCTCTGCTACCTGAAGTGCCCCTACGTGCCGCCGCACGAGTGGGCGCTCGACTTCCCGCGGCTCATGATGCGAGCCCATGCCGTTCGCCACGCCCAGGGTGAGAGCCTCAAGGAACGCCTCACCGACCAGTTCCTCGGTCGGACCGACCTGCTCGGGACGGTCTCGACGGCGATGGCCCCCCTCGTCAACGCCGTGACCGGCACGCCCGGCTCGCTGGCCCGCCGTCTGATGGAGAAGACGGTCGGGCTGGCCGCCGATCGCCTGCTCCCGCCCTACGCCCGCCAGCGCTTCACCACGTGGTTCGCCCGTCGAGCCCCCCGACGCGCTCGGGTCGACGTCGAGGTCTCCGTCTTCCCGACGTGCTTCGTGGAGTACATGGAGCCCGACATCGGCAAGGACATCGTGCGGGTCTTCGAGCACAACGGCATCGGTTGCACCGTGCCCAAAGGCACGCGCTGCTGCGGTGCTCCGTGGCTCCACAACGGAGACCTCGCCGCCTTCACCCGTGCCGCCGAGCGGAACGTGGCCGCCCTGGCCGGCGAGGTCCGGGCCGGCCGCGACGTGATCGTGGCCCAGCCGACCTGTGCCTACGTCATCCGGCAGGACTATCCGAGGATCCTCAGCCACTCGGAGCTCGCTGCCGACGCCGCCTTGGTGGCCGAGCACACGGCCGACCCAGCCGAGTACTTGATGGCCGGCCATCGTGACGGTTCGCGTCCCCTGGTGAGCGACTTCCCCGGCCGTGATCGAGGAGCGGTGCCCGACCAGGTCACCTATCACGTCCCCTGCCACCTGCAAGCCCAGCAGATCGGACTGAAGAGCCGCGACGTGCTGAAGGTGGCCGGCGTGAAGGCGACGCTCGTCCAACGGTGCTCGGGCATCGACGGCACCTGGGGCTATCGTGCCGAGCACTACGACCTGGCTCGGAAGGTGGCCAAGCCCCTTGCCCGCGACATCGAAGCCGCCGGTAACGACCTGGTGTGTGGCGACTGCCACCTGGCCAACGGAGCGATCGAGCAGGAGACCGGTCGTCGGCCGCTCCACCCGATGCAGGTGCTGGCGCGCGCCTACGGGCTCGACGACGGAGGCCAGTGATGAGCAGTCCCTACGAGCTGACGCTCGCCGATATCGCCGAGTTGCGCGCCTACGAGCGAGAACGCGACGAGTTCCGACGCCGAGTCATCGCCGTGAAGAAGCTCCGACGGGTCGCGATCGGGCCGATCGTCAGCTGCACCTTCGAGAACCGGATGACCATGCGGTTCCAGGTGCAGGAGATGGTCCGGGCCGAGGGCATGACCACCGACGAACAGGTCCTCCACGAGCTCGAGGTCTACAACCGACTGGTTCCGCGACCGGGAGAGCTGTCCGTCACCCTCTTCCTCGAGCTGACCGACGAGGCCAGCCTGCGGCAGTGGCTGCCGGCTCTGGTGGGCATCGAGCGAAGCCTCGTCCTTCGCATCGGTGATCCCGACACGCCGGGCGGAGTCACCGAGGTCACTGCGTCACCCGACGAAGAGCACGAGTCCCAGCTCACCCGCGAAACGGTGACGGCGGCGGTCCACTACGTGCGGTTCCGTCTCGACCCCGAGGCCGTCGAGCGGTTCGCTACCGGCCCGGTGCGCCTCGCCGTCGTGCACCCCGCGTACCCTGATGGTCACGAGGGCACGTTGCTCTCCGCCGACACCGTCGCGGAGCTCCTGGCCGATCTGCGGGGGACGCCGGCCACCTGGTGACGGCGTTCGCCGGCAAGCCGTGCTTTTGGACAAGCCGTGCGTCCGGCAAGCCGTGCTGCCAGGTTCCTGGCAAGCACGTGGGTCGACGCTGGACCGGCCGCCGACCGGAGAGCGGGGCGGTGGCGGGTAGCCCGGGGGACCGGGCCTCGCCAAGTGCGACCGGAAAAGGATCGGACCATGAGCGCTTCGACCACCCTCGTCGGCAACCTCACCAGGGACCCGGAGATCCGCTACACGCGTGACGGCCAGGCGACCACCACGCTCGGCGTTGCCGTCAACCGTCGTTGGCAGCAGCGGGGAACGGGCGAGTGGGAGGAGGCGACGTCGTTCTTCGACGTCGTGTGCTGGCGAGACCTGGCTGAGAACGTCGCCCTGAGCCTCACCAAAGGTGCCCGGGTCGTCGTCTCGGGACGCCTCGAGCAGCGCAGCTGGGAGCCCGAGGAGGGGGAGCGGCGGACGAAGGTGGAGGTGGTCGCCGACGACGTGGCGGCGAGCCTCCGTTTCGCCACCGTCGAGGTGCACCGCACCGAACGCCGAGAGATCGTCACCGACTCGGACGGAGCAGGTGGGGCGCCGCTCCTCGACGAGGCGGCATCGTGACCCCGACCTCGGTGGTGGAGCGGACCGTGGCCGACGGAGCGAAGGGCAGGTCACACGGTGCAGTTGCCGAGGGACCGGCCGGGCGGCGGCCCCGACCGGTCCGGTTCGGCGAGGCCGTTGTGCTCACCAAGCTCGAAGTGTTCGCCGCCTGCCAGGCGCTTGCCGACGCCGACCGCGTGCTTGCCGCCGCTGGGAGCGACGTCGAGCGCGCCGGACTGGCCGAACTGTTCTCGCTACTCGAGCGGCGGCTCGTCCGGGTGTGACCGCGGTGCCGGCTCGAAGTCGAGCGAGAGGGAGTTGACGCAGTAGCGCAGGCCCGTTGGCGCCGGGCCGTCGGGGAAGACGTGGCCCAGGTGGCCACCGCAACGGGCGCAGCGGATCTCGGTCCGGACCATGCCGAAGCTGCGGTCCTCGTGCTCCTCGACGGTCCCGGCGTGCATCGCTCGGGTGAAGCTGGGCCACCCGGACCCCGAGTCGAACTTGTCGTCGGTGGAGAAGAGCTCGGCACCACAGCCTCCGCAGCGGAACACGCCCGATCCGTCCACGTGGAGGAGCGATCCCGACCAGGCCGGCTCGGTTCCCCCTTCACGCAGCACGTGGAACCGCTCGGGCGCCAGCCGGCGGCGCCAGTCCTCGTCGCCGAGGGAGCCGAGGTCGCTCGGCTCTTCGGCAAGGTACGACCTACTCGGCCCCGTCGGTTGTGTCCTTGCCATGTGCCCTCCTCGTCGTCCGTCTCGCCGGCCAGTACCGACTTAGGGGCTGTAGCCGAGGGCACGGGCGCCACTCGCTGTCAGCGTGCCTGTACGACTTCCCCGTGGTAGCCAACCGGCAGAACACCGGCTCTGTTCCCCGGCAGGCAGGGCGACCCGGGCAGGCAGGGCGACCCGGGCAGGCAGGGCGACCCGGGCAGGCAGGGCGACCCGGGCAGGCAGGGCCCGTGTCGTAGCGGTGCCTCTCCATCCCGACGGTGACGATGGAATACCCCGAGGGGTATGTTGGTTGACAGTAGCTGCCGAGTGACCACCACACGACCGAGAGGAACGACGTAACCATGGCGACGGTGAACCTGACCAACGAGACCTTCGAACCCACGGTGAACGCTTCGGGCACCGTCCTGGTGGACCTGTGGGCGGCGTGGTGCGGGCCGTGCCGCATGTTCGGGCCTATCTTCGAGAAGTCCTCGGAGAAGCACCCTGACCTCACCTTCGCCAAGGTCGACACCGAAGCGGAGCAGGAGCTGGCGGGCCGCCTGGGCATCATGTCGATCCCCACCCTCATGGTCTTCCGCGACGGGATCCTCCTCTACTCACAGGCCGGCGCACTGCCCGAGGCATCCCTCGAGGAGCTGATCGGGAAGGTCGCCGAGCTCGACATGGAGGACGTACGTCGGCAGGTCGCAGCGCGGGCCTGAGCCAGTCTTCTGGGCGGCCAGCACGACCGGCGCCCCGGACCGCCAACGCCTCCGGTCGTCGGCGCCCTGGGGCGCCGGCGGTTCGGGTGGCAAGGGAACAGCGTGGCGGGCACCGAGGTGACGCCCGCCACCATCGCGACCATGATGAAGCGGCCGACGAGGATGGCCCTCGGCGAAAGGAGCGCTTGATGAGCGACGGGCATGCACACGACGTACTGGCCGACCTGAGGACACCGGTTCGAGCCCTACGTGAGCTCACCCCGGACGCCTGGTCGGCGTACGTGCACCTGCACAGTGCGGCCATGGCCGAGGGGGAGCTCCCGACACGCGTGAAGGAACTGATGGCCTTGGCCATCGCCATCTCCAAGGAGTGCGACGGCTGCATCGCCTCGCACGCCCGAGGGGCGGCGCGTGCCGGTGCCACCGAGGCGGAGGTCGCGGAGACCGTGGCGGTCGCCATGCTGATGAACGGCGGACCAGCCACCGTGTTCGGCCCCCGCGCCTTCGAGGCGTTCCAAGAGTTCGCCAAGCCGGCCGCGAGCACCGGAACGCCCTGATCGAGGAGTGACGCCCTCGGCGACGGGGGGGCCGAGCCTCGACCTGCCCGGCTCGGCCCCCGGCCCGACCCGGTCCCGCCCGGCTCGGCCCC
>JBMFXC010000107.1:0-5324 GCA_049964655.1 Acidimicrobiales bacterium | reverse complement strand
CCCACCCACCCACCCGGCCGGCCTCCACCCACTCGCCGCTCCCGTGGCGACCTGTCGCCACTCGCCCTGTCGTCGCTACCCGCCGCTCCTATCGAGGACGGCAGCCAGGCGGACGACGGCGTCCCCCGTGCGGGTTCCCCACCAGAACAGGTCCTTGCCGTCGACGAAGACGGTGGGTCCCACCGTCTCGAGCTCGGGGAGCTGGCGGGTCGTGAAGGGGTACGGCTCGCTCGGCGCGAGGACCAGGTCGGGGTGGCGCGCCGCCGCCTCGTCGAGCGTGGTCGTGGCGTACGGGCCGTCGCTGGCGAAGACGGACTCGATACCCAGGTGTCGGAGGAGCGATCCGCCGTAGGTGGGTAGACCGAGGGCCATCCACGGCCTGCGCCAGATCGGGACGAACGCGCTCCTCCAGAGGGGGACCGAGGGCGGGAGCCGGGGTGCGGCCCAGTCGACCCCCACTCGCTCGGCCAGGCCGTCGAGCGCCGGGCCGACGTCGGCGAGCGAGCGAACGTGGAGCACGTGGACGGCGAGCCCGGCGTCCACCAGGGCGATGTAGTCCTCGTGCCGGTTCTCCTCGGCGTCGACCACCACCAGGTCGGGGCCGAGGGCGGCGATCGCACCGACGTCGGGGTCCTTCGTCCCTCCGACGGTGACGAGGTCGTCCCGCTCGCAGAACCGGGTGCAGGCCACGGGGTCGACACCCCAGGCAGCCAGGGTCTCGGTGACCGAGGGCACCAGGCTGACCACTTTCATCGGCTGGCCACTTTCATCGGCTGGCCATCGGCACCGTCCGGTTCGGCGTCGGAGGCTGGTCACCCGCCATGGGCCGAGCGTACCGGGAGGACCGCCCCGGTGGCAGAGGTGCTTCCCCCGACCGCCGTGCCGGTCGGGGGAGGAGGCCGCTGCCGAGAGTAGGGTGGCCCGGTGTCGGACCGGGGCGAGCTCTGCATCGTGACCCTGTGCACGGGCAACGCCGCCCGCTCGGTGATGGCGGGGGCCATGCTGGCCGCTGCCGGGATCCGAGTCGTGACGGCCGGCACCCACGTGGTCGAGGGGCAGCCGATGAGCCGGCGGACGCGCGACGCGCTCGCCGCCGTCGACATCCGGGCCGACGGCCACCGCAGTCACCAGGTCACGCCGTCCGATCTGGACCGGGCCGACCTGGTAGTGGCCATGGCCACCGAGCACGTGGCTTACGTCCGCCGCCGGCACCCGGGGGCGGCCGGCCGGACGGCCACCATCCGCCGGCTGGTTCGCGATCTGCCGGCCGGACCGGGCGGCCTGGCCGAACGGGTGGCGAGACTGGAGCTCGCGGGCGTGGAACTGGGGGAGTGGGAGGACGTCGCCGACCCCGCCGGCGGGGACGACGGGGACTACGTGGCCTGCGCGATCTCCCTGTTCGAGCTCACCGCTGCCCTGGTCCCCCTGCTGGCCCGGGGACCGTCCTCCGGCGCCTGACCCCGGATCTGCGGGTCGGCGACAGCTGGCTCAGGCCGCCCCGGAGGCCAGCTCTGGGTGGCGACGGGTGACGTCGGCGCACGACTCGCACACCTCGGGCGGGAAGACGCCGGCCCGCATCAGCAGGGCGAACGTCTTGCAGCCGAGGCACAGCCCGAAGGCGGCCTCGAGGAAGGCGGCGGTAGCCAGCGCTCCCAGCACTACCTTGCCGGCCAGGCCGAGGCCGAGCCCGACCCACAGCACGGCAGCCGTGGTGGAGAAGGCGACGCCCACGCCCTGGGCGAACCGCTTGGGTGGTCCAGCCACCAGGCGGGGTTCGAGCGGGAGACGGGGGGCCACCACCCGGGTGGCCAGCTGGCCGAGTGGGCTGAGGGTCGGGCCGGTGAGCACTCGGGCCCAGAACCCGAGGCAGACGACTACGACCAACCACGGCAGGTCGAGGGAGACGGCGGCGACGCACATGGTCACGACGCCGGTCGCCACCGTACGGGCGGCGTACTCGTTCACCGGGTTCGGGAAGGTGAACAGCGATCGTGCAGTGCGCATGGGTCCTCCTCGCGGGCACCCGCCGCCGGTTGCGCCCGGTGCCGTCCTGAACTGAAACCCTACCAGATCGGTCAGATATGTACCTTACCAAGTTGGTCGGGTATTGGTGAGGGGGTCGTCGCGGTTGCCGGTGGGTCGCCGGACCTGGCCGCTTAGGCGGCGAGCCCGGTCGTCCCGGTCCGAGAGGTCGACTGGCTGCCTGTCCCGGCAGCGCCCACGTCGGCACCGGTGGCTCCGGCCAGGAGCCGGAGCCCGGCCAGACCGGGTAGCTGGTCCACCCGTCGGTCGATCCGGGCGGCAGCAGCGGCCCCGTCGGTGCCGCTGAAGAGGTAGCCGGCCAGGAAGCGGACCTCCGAGGCAGGCATGACGCCGCTCCCCACCGGCGCCCACCACCGGCGCAGGGCCCACCGTGTCAGGCGTCGAGCCGTCGCCGAGCTGTCCAGCCGCTGGCGGGCCCGCGACGCGTAGAAGTCGATGTGCCGGCCCTCCTGGCGCATGATCCGCCGGAGGAGCTCGGTGAGCACGGGATGTCCGGCCAGGGTCGCCAACCGCGCGTAGGCGGCCTGGGTCGTCCATTCGTTGACCGCTCCCCACGCCAGGTGGACGGCGACGATGTGCGGGGTGGCCGCCGAGGCCAGCTGGAAGGCGACGGGGCGGAGGCTGTCGCGGCGAGGGAGACGGGCCCGGGTGGCGGCGACTCGGGACGCGCCGGACGGTTCGGCGTGGGCGTCGAGGACCCGGGCGATGGCCTCGCCGTGCTTGCCGCCGTGCTCGGTGTCCAGGTGGCTCGCCTCGACCACCGGGTGGGCCAACTCCAGGCGGACGCGGCCCGTCCCGCCCTGTCCCGGGCCGTGACTGCCGCCCTCGAGGATCCGACCTCGAAGCGGGTCCGGCTCGTCCCACCCGCCGGCTCGGCCGCACCGGCCGCCGAGGTCACCCTGGTCCTGACCGGCTCGGGGACGGGCTACCTCGTGGCCCAGGGGCTGGACCCGCTCGGCCCGGGGCGCACCTATCAGCTGTGGGCCGTGCTGCCCGCCGGTGCCGTCTCGCTGGGTCTCCTCGGCCCCCATCCGACCGAAGCTGCCTTCGGTGTCGACCCCGGGGTCCCCGTGCCCACCTTCGCCGTCACCGCCGAGCGCGCTGGCGGTGCGGTGGCGCCCACCTCTCGGCCAGTGGTCGAGGGGTCGGTCGGGGCCTGACGCCAGCCACCCGTTGCAGGGGACCGGACGCCGGGTTCAGACCCGGTGGACCTGGCGGAGCCCGGCCCAGGCGAAGTTGGAGACGCGGGTGGCCAACAGGAGGGCTTCGTCGGTCCCAGCCGTGCCGTGGTCACCGCGTGAGGTGATCCAGTGGCGACCGACCCCTTCGGCCATACCCACCACCGCGTAGGCGAGCGTGCGTCGGTGGTCGTCGTCGAGCCCGGCGTCGATGAGGGGGTCGATGGCCTCGGCGATGGCGTCCTCGACTCGCCGGAGGGAGGCGCCGAGCTCGGGGTCTCCGGCCTCGCCGTCACGACCGTAAAGGAGCCGGAAGGCACCCTGCTGGCTGGTCATGAGGGAGAAGTAGGCGAGGAAGCCCCGCTCGACCTGCTGACGGGGCCCGTCGGCGGATGCCGTCGCCGTGCGGATGTTGTCGATCAGCTGGGCGGCCACCGTCTCCATGAGCTCGAGGTAGAGCGCCCGCTTGGAGGCGAAGTGCTGGTAGAGGAGGGGCTTGGTGACCCCCGCCGCCTCGGCGATGTCGTCCATGGTCGTCGCTCCGAAGCCCCGTTCGGCAAACAGGCGAAGGGCGACGTCGCGGAGCTGACGACCCCGGGCGGAGGCGCTCAGACGTCGGGTGGGAGCAGGGAGGACGGCGATGTCGCCGTCGTCGTCGCCGCCTTCGCCGTCGACCGTGCTGTCTTGCCCGACGGACGTGACCATGCCGGCATGCTAGTCGTGGGTGGCGTCAGTCGTTCTCCTGCTGGAGGGCTGACTGCGTCGCGGCTCTCACCGCTGGCCGAGCTGCTCTCAGCTGGCCGAGCTGCTCTCAGCTGGCCGAGCCGCCGGCCCCGCTGTGCTCGAGCCCGTCGAGGACGGCTGCGAGGCGGTTGGGGAGCGATGCCGTGGAGAAGCGGTCGATCGCCACCGACCGGTTGTGGGCGAGCAGGGAGGCGTCGGGGTGGTCGAGGAACGCTGCTGCCGCTTCGAGCTGGTCGAGGCCGAACCAGTGGAACCCGAAGGCGGCGAGCTCGGCGGCCACCGGGTAGGGGCCGATCAGGAGGGGCCGCAGGTGCAAGGCGGACTCGACCGACGGGTTGCCGAACCCTTCCCAGGTGGAGGGAAGCACGACGACGTCGCAGGCGGCGTAGGCGTCGGCCACCGGTCGAGCCGTGCCATCCGGCCAGCCCGTCAGGACCGGGCACCGTGCTGCTGCGACGATGGCGGCGAGCTCGTCGTCGAAGCCGTCCTCGGGGGGTCCGAGCAGCCAGTAGGTGGCACCGAGTGCCTCCGCCGCCCGGACGCCACCGGCCACGTTCTTGCGGGCGAGCGCCCGAGTCGGTTGCAGGGCCAGGCGGGTTGTCGCCGGGACGCCGAGCCGGTTCCTCGCCGAGCGCC
This sequence comes from Acidimicrobiales bacterium, assembly GCA_049964655.1. Taxonomy (GTDB): domain Bacteria; phylum Actinomycetota; class Acidimicrobiia; order Acidimicrobiales; family RAAP-2; genus JAJZJT01. The sequence goes on along the minus strand of JBMFXC010000107.1, from coordinate 723 downwards.
GTTCGTCGGCACCAGGGGGGTCGACCGGGTCGAAGGTGTTGTAGACGGTGGTGGCGTCGATGCCTCGCTCGGCGAGCTCGCGCCGGCTGCGCTCGTTGATGGTGACGTGCACCCAAGAGGGGTCGTCGGGAGGCGGCGGGTAGGTGGCGAACTGCGGCCGTTGCCACGGCAGGTCGTGGTGGTGGAGGACGGCGGGTCGGCCAGCGAGGACACGGGCGGCCACCTCGGCGGCCCCCGGGTTGAGCGGCAGCGAGCAGAGATTCTCGACCACGACGAGGTCGGCGTCGGCCAGGGCACCCTCGAGCTCGCCGAGCGTGGGTGGCGAGCAGGCGCCGATGGCGAGCCCCGGTACCAGTCGGTCCACCGGTCCTGTGCCGGCGACGGTCACCGTGGCGTACCCGAGGGCCTCGAGGGCGCGGCGCCACTTGGCCGCCTCGACGGCGACCCCGTCCGTGCCGCCGAGGCGGAAGGAGAGCAGGGCGGCGGTGGGGATGGCGACACGGTAGCGGCCACGTCCTCGCTCGGGACCGGCCGGGCGCTAGCGTGCGCCCGTGAGCGAAGACACACCGAACTCGTCGCTGTCGGGCCCTGCCGCCGCGCCCGACCCGGCCGAGCCCGACCGGGCCGAGGACGTGCTGGTCGAACGCGACGGCTCGACGCTCCGGCTCGTCATCAACCGGCCCGAGCGGCGCAACGCCATGACCTGGGGAGTGGTGGCGGGAC
>JBMFXC010000106.1:0-5348 GCA_049964655.1 Acidimicrobiales bacterium | reverse complement strand
ACCCCGGTCACGGGTGCCCGGCCGGTCGGCTGGGTCAGGTCGGTCGGCTGGGTCAGGCCGGTCGGCTGGGTCAGGCCGGTCGGCTGGGTCAGGTCGGTCGGCTGGGTCAGGTCGGTCGTGCCCACGAGCCCGAAGGAGGTGGCACCCCCCTCGGCTTGCCGCTCACGGATCGCCTCGTCGAGCTCGCCCGAGCCAAGGAGGTCCTGGAGGGCCCCGATTCGGTAGCGGACGAGCAGCATCCAGACGAACACCAGCGTGAGGGCGACGAAGCTGAGCAGAAGGGTCCAGGCCATCGAGCCGTGGATCTTCGGGGAGAGGTTGGGGTTGAGGACCGTGGCGGTCTGGTGCAGCGTCTTCCACCACAGCACCGAGAAGTGCACGATGGGAACATCGAGGGCGGCAAACAGGGCGGCAAAGGCGCTCCGTCGGGCCCGGACGGTGGGCTCAGCCGGTACCCGGCGCAGGGCCAGGTAGCCGAGGAAGAGGACGAAGAGGACGGCCGTACTGGTCAGCCGGGCGTCCCACGCCCACCACACGCCCCAGGTCGGCCTTCCCCAGATGGAGCCCGACACCAGCGTGAGCCCGGTGAAGACCACGCCGACCTCGACGGCGGCGGCGGCCAAGCGGTCCCAGAACAGCGAACGCGTCCGAGGCCACAGGAAGAGCAGGCTCGACAGCGCGGCCAGACCGAAGGCCAGGTAGAGGGCGACCCAGGCCACGGCGGGGTGGACGTAGACCAGCCGGACCAGGTTGCCCATCTGCACGCTCGGAGGGGTCACCCACAGACCCAGCCAGACGGTGAAGCCGAGGGCCACCACGGCGGTGAGGGCCACGGTCCGTTCGACCCAGCGTGCCCGCGCCGTGAGTGGCCAACGGGTCGGGGCTGGCAGCACGGGAGGGGGCGCCGCGGGTGCCGCGGCGATTCCTGCGGGCACGCTCTGGGTCTGGGTCTGGGTCATGCTGACTCCTGGATGGGTCCATAGACGAGGATGCCGAAGGCGACGTAGACGGCGTCGAAGGCGAGGAGCAAGTGCAACCACGGCGTACCGTCGCCCGGGGTGCCACCAGCCACGCCCGCCTGCCACAGCTTCGTGCCGGCCAAGAGCACCGGCACGACGACGGGCAGGAGGAGGAACGGCAACAGGGTCTCCTTCACCCGGAGACCGGCCGAGAGCGCACCGTAGAGGGTCCCCGAGGCAGCGAGACCGACGGCGCCGAGCAGGCACGACCCGACGACGAGGAGCGGGTCGGTCACCCGCACCCCGAAGAGGACCACCACGCCGGCACCCAGCACGACCTCGAGGACGAGGAGCTGGGCGGCGACGGCGGCCGCCTTGCCGAGGAAGAGCCCGGCGGGGTCGAGGCCGGCCAACCGGAGGCCGTCGCGGGCCCCGTCGGCAGACTCGACCGACACGCTGCGCTGCACGGCGAGCACCGTCGTGAACAGCACGGCCACCCAGAACAAGCCCGGAGCGCCACGACGCAGCGGAGCCGGGTCGGGTCCGAGGGCGAAAGCGAACAGGACGAGGGCCACCACCCCGAAGGGCGCCACCTGTCCGAGGGCAACCCGCGAGCGTGCCTCGATCCGCAGGTCCTTGCCGAATACCAACAGCGCGTCACGCCACATGGACGACCGCCTGCTCCGAGCCACCCTCGGCCGGCCCAGGCCCTGGTGGTGCGACGGCAACCGAACAGCCCTCGTCGTCCTTTCGACCGGGGACGGTGCCAGGGGGGACGGTGCCCGATGCCCGGCCGCACGGCCGCTCCGAGACGATGCGCCCGCCGACGACCAAAACAGCCCGATCGGCCAGCTCTTCGGTCAGCTCGGGCTCGTGGGACGCCACCAGGACGGTGGCCCCGATCGAGGAGGCCTCGGCCACCAGGTCGTAGACGAGTGACCTGGCCGAGGCATCCAGCCCGGCGTGGGGCTCGTCGAGCAGCCAGAGCTCCGGCGAACGGGCCACCAGCACGGCGAGGGCGACCCGCCGACGCTGGCCGGCCGACAGCTTCGCTGCCGGTGTGGCGAGGAGTCGGCTGGTGAGCCCGAGACGCTCGCAGGCCGCCGGGATCCTCCCGGCGTCCCCACCGGCCGCCCGCACGGCAAAGCGGACGTTCTCACGCACGGTCAGGTCGTCGTAGAGGTGGGAACTGTGGGCGAGCAGGCCGACACGACGGCGCACTGCCGTGCGCTTGCGGATGGGGTCGAGGCCGAGGACGGAGATGTCGCCGGCGACCAGGGGGACGAGGCCGGCGCACACCCGCAGGAGGCTGGTCTTGCCGGCGCCGTTTGGCCCTTCCACCAAGACGACCTCGCCACGAGCCACCTCGAGGTCGACGCCGGCGAGCAGGGGGAACCGACCCGACAGGGCGACAGCGCCTCGGAGGGACACGGCTGGCAGCGGTACAGAGGGCGGGGAAGAGGCAGGGGCCATAGCCGGGGCCCCATGGTACGGGGCTTAGGTGCCCCGAAGCCAGGCGCCGCCCCGAGGCCCCGTCCCGAGGCGTCCCATCCGTGCCGGTTCACGCTCCCGCACGCACCGTCCCTTCACCGGCCCGGGCCGACGCGCACGGCCTGTGAGCAGGCATTCCCGGTCGGTCGGTCGGTCGGCCGCTCCCCCGAGCGACGCCATGGGTGGTCGGGACGACTCAGCTCGTCGCCAGGCGGGACAGGTGCACGTCGCGCAACCACGTCGAGAACCAGGAGGAAAGGACGTCGACGTTGCCGGTCATGAGCAGGATGCCGAAGGCGACGAGGACCGCTCCACCGACCAGGTGGACGGCGCCGAGGCGGGGACGGATGCGGGCCAGCACGTCGGTCATCCGACCGAAGGCGACGCCCGACAGGAGAAAGGGCACGCCGAGACCCAAGGCGTAGGCGAGCAGGAGGGCGACCCCGGCGAGCGGCGTCCCCCGGCCCGTGCCGCCGGCGATAGCGAGCACGCTGCCGAGCACGGGGCCGATGCAGGGCGTCCAGGCAAAGGCGAAGGCCATCCCGAGCACCGGCGGGGCCCAGATGCCGAGCACGGACGGACGGACGGCGAGGCGACGCTCGGCCAGCAGCACGCCGGGGAGCCGCACGCCGGCCGCCATGGCGACGAGGACCGCCCCGAAGGCCACGATCACCACCCCGGATGCCAACTGTGCCCCGGAGCGGTGGGTGGTGAGGAGCTGCCCGAGCTCCGAGGAGGCTGCTCCGAGGGCGACGAAGACGACGGTGAAACCGGCGATAAAGGCGAGGATCCCCCGTACCACCCGGGCGCGGGCCCCCCGCACCGTCGTCGGCACGGCGACCGCCCGAACCGGCCCGGTCCCACCCGCTGTCGCCGGCACCGCGGCGGCGCCACGTCCGGCCCCTACGGCAGCGAGCTCGGTCGCCGACAACCCCGACACCATCGACACATAGGCAGGGACGAGCGGGAGGACGCACGGCGAGACGAACGACAGCATCCCGGCCCCGAAGGCCACCAGCAGGCCCAGGGGGTCGGCGTGGAGGACGAGCGCGGGAGTCGGGAGCACCACTCCGGCCAGCGGCGTCAGACCTGGGCCCCCACGAGGGCCAGGTCGGCCTCGACCATCATCTGGACCAGCTCGGGGAACTCCACGTGGCGCTTCCACCCGAGCGTGCGCTCGGCCTTGGCCGGGTCGCCGACCAGCAGGTCGACCTCGGCCGGTCGCAGGAACCGCTCGTCGATGACCACGTAGCGCTCCCAGTCGAGGCCCGCCGCAGCGAACGCCAGGGTGACCAGTTCGCGCACCGAGTGGGTCTCCCCCGTCGCCACCACGTAGTCGTCGGGCTGGTCCTGCTGCAGCATGAGCCACATCGCCCGCACGTAGTCGGCGGCATAGCCCCAGTCGCGCTGGGCGTCGAGGTTGCCGAGAGCCAGACGGTCGTCGATGCCCGCCTTGATCCGGGCGACGCCGTGGGTGACCTTGCGGGTCACGAACTCGAGGCCCCGCCGGGGCGACTCGTGGTTGAAGAGGATGCCGGAGGAAGCGTGCAACCCGTAGCTCTCCCGGTAGTTGATGGTGATCCAGTGGCCGTACACCTTGGCCACCCCGTAGGGGCTGCGCGGGTAGAACGACGTGGTCTCCACCTGGGGGACCGCCTGCACCTTGCCGAACATCTCCGACGAGCTGGCCTGGTAGAAGCGGATGTCCGGGTCCACGGTACGGATGGCGTCGAGCAGTCGGGTGACGCCGAGTGCGGTGGTCTCGCCGGTCAGCACGGGCTGGTTCCACGACGTCTGGACGAAGGACTGAGCGGCCAGGTTGTACACCTCGGTCGGGCGATGGTCCCGCAGGACGTGGATCATCGAGACCTCGTCGAGGAGGTCGGCAGCCACCAGGGTGATGCGGTCCTGGATGTGGGCGATCCGCTCGAAGTTGACGGTGCTCGACCGCCGGACCATGCCGAAGACCTCGTAGCCCTGCTCGAGGAGGAACTCGGCCAGATAGGAGCCGTCTTGGCCGGTAACGCCGGTGATCAGTGCTCGTTTGGCCATGCGCTGGTCGCTCCTCGGTGCTCGGTGATCGGTTTCGACGTGGTGCCACGTCGCCCGCCTGGTGTCGCCTGGGTGCTCTCCTGCCACGCCGACGGACGCCGTCGGACGGCGCCTAACGGCGCTCAGTCGCCGTCGACCGCCAACTGCCACGCCGGGCGGCGCTTGGCGGCGAAAGCGGCGATGCCTTCGTGTGCTTCCGCCGTCTGGCTGGTGACGGTCAACAGGGCGTGAAGGTGGGCGAGCGCCTCGGCGGCCGCTGCGTCCCACACAGCGTAGAACGAATCGCGACCCGTCCTCATCGCCCCCGGCGGCTTCGAGGCGAGCACCCTGGCCAGCTCGGTGACTGCGATGTCGAGCTGGTCGTGGGGCACAACCCTCGTGACGAAGCCGATCCGGTCGGCTTCTGCCGCGTCCACCACCCGACTGGTCATCATGAGCTCCAGGGCCTTCTTGGGTGGCATCGAGCGAACCATGGGGATGGTGACCATGTACGGCCACAGCCCGACGTTCAGCTCCGGAGCCCCGAAGCGGGCCCGCTCGGAGGCCACAACCAGGTCGCAGGCGAGCGCCAGCCCGAGGCCTCCGGCCATCGCCCAGCCCTGGACCCGGGCGATGGTCGGTTTGCCGAGGTGCCAGAGGTCCTCGAAGAGCCTGGCCAGCTGGCCACGGGCTTCGTGCGTCTCGGCGAAGGCGTCCGTCCCACCTCCGGCGTGCGCTGGCGCCATGCCCGAGAGATCGGCGCCGGCGCAGAACGCCTCGTCGCCGGCTCCGGTCACGACCACCACCCGGACACCCGGATCGTCGGCCGCCTGGCGGACACCGGCACGCAGTCCCGCCACCACTCCC
>JBMFXC010000105.1:0-5372 GCA_049964655.1 Acidimicrobiales bacterium | reverse complement strand
CCGGGGACCTCTGCGTCCCGAACGCAGCGCGCTAACCAAACTGCGCCACAGCCCGTCGGCGCGATCGGCACCCCACAGGTGGCCGACCGGCGACGTGCCGATGCTACTCGACCCCTGGGCTGGTCGGCTCCGGGGCACCGGCTGCTGCTACGGGCCCGGTGGGCTCGCTACTCGACGGCCGGGTGCCTGGCTGCGAGGTCGGGCCGGTCCGGCACCGGGCCGGCTGGTCCGGGTTCGGTCGAAGGGGTGCGACGGGCCACCACCTTGGCGATGCGACGACGGTCCATCTCGGCCACCCGCAGGTCCCAGCCGTCGACGGCGACGGCCTCGCCCTCGATCGGGATGTGGCCGAACCGTTCGAAGAGGAACCCGCCGAGGGTGACGTACTCGCCGTCGGGGACGTCGATGGCGAGCCGCTCGCGGACGTCGTCCACGCCCATCCGACCGTCGAGGAGCCAGCGGTTCTGGTCGACCCGGACGACGTCGGGCTCGTCGGGGGGGTCGAACTCGTCGGGCAGGTCGCCGACTAGGGCGGCGAGGATGTCTTTGATGGTGAGCACGCCCTCGACGCCGCCGTGCTCGTCGACGACGACGGCGAAGGCGCGCCGCTGGCGGCGCATCTCGGCGAGGACGTCCAGCACCGGCAGCGACTCGGGGACGAGGAAGGGCTGTCGGAGGCGTCGCGACACCTGGAGCGACTCGGGCAGCGGTCGGTCGACGGGAGCACCGCGGAGCGTCCCTCCCGCCTCGTCGGCCTCGCTGTTCGGCCTGCCTGGCTCGGCGCCAGCCGGCCAGCCGGTCATCCGCCAACCGGCTCGGAAGAGATCGTTGACGAACAGCACGCCGACCAAGTCGTCGAGGTCCTCGTCGTAGACGGGGAAGGACCGGTGCCCGGACTCCCGCACCGCCCGGGTGACGTCCTCGGCGGCAACCGGGATGGCCAGTCCCACCACGTCGACGCGCGGCGTCATCACCTCGCGCACGACCATGGTGTCGAGGTCGTTCAGCGCCTCGGTGATGACCCGGAGCTGGGACTCGGCGTCGTGGTCGGCACGCTCACCCGTGCCCTCGGTCGTCCCGGTCTCCCCGTGGCGACCGCGCCGGCCCTCGATCACCCCTCGCCGCCCCCGGCGGGTGTACCGAAGGTCACCACCGACCCGGCGGGAGCCCCGCCCGGCGTTGTCGTGCTTGCCGAACACAGCAGGCAGTGTCGGTCCCGCCCGACGGCCGCTCAGCCCCCGAGGGCGGCTGCCGACGTGAGTGGCAGGTACGACGGGTCTTCGAAGGTCTTCCCGTCGAGCAGCGCGACGACAGCGCGGCGGATGCGGATGGGGTCGAGCGGCTTGACGAGCCATCCCTCGGCACCCGACCGCCGGGCCAAGAACACGTCCGGTCGGCGGTCGAGCAGCATGAGCACCGGGGTGTGGCCCAGGTTCCCGTAGGACTCCTCCAGCCGGAGCTCGAGGCAGACCGCCATGCCGCCCATGTTCCCCATCTGCATGTCGACGACCACGAGGTTGGGGAGCTCCTTGGCCACGGCGGCGAGCAGCGCCGGCCCCGAGTGCACCTCGCGGACGTCGCGACCGGGCCGCCGGACGACCGAGGTGATCTGGGTGCGGACCGAAGCGGTGTCGCTGGCCACGAGGACGGTAGTCACGCGACGAGCTTACCGCGCTGGTCGGCTGCCCTCGCTGGCCGCCGCGAACAGGAGCGAGCTGAGCTCGGTCAGACCGGCGAGGTCGTGGACGTCCCCCGCCAGCAGAGGCACCCGGACGACCGGGGCGTCTGCCGTGGCGGCCACCAGCTGGGAGAGCGCTGCGTCTTCGCGTGCCGCTGCCGCGGCATACCCTTCGACCGTACGGACGAGCACGTCGAAGGCACCGGCGTCCTCGCTGACCGCTTCGCCTGGCGGGAGGTCCCCGTTCGCCCCGTCCCTCGCCGTCGACAGCTGCTCGAGCTCGAGGAGGTTGTCGTCGTCGACGAAGCGAGGCAGCATGCGGTTCACGACCAGGGCGTCGACCCCCATACCGCTGTCGGTCAACTTCCCGGCGAAGTGGACGGCCTCGTCGATCGACTCGCTCCGGGGTGAGGCGACCACGACGAAGACCGTCCCGGGCTCGGCCAACAGTTCGCGCATCCGGGCGGCTCGGCGCCGAAACCCCTCCTCCATGCCCTCGAAGGCCTGGAAGAAGGTGACGGCGTCGCGGACCACGTCGGCGCCGGCGACCTTCGACAAGGTCTTCAGCAGGGCCTGGGCGGCCACTCCCATCACCCGGAGCGACGTCCTCGTCGGCATCATCAGCACCTGGAAGACCCTGTTGCCGAGGAAGTTCGTGAGCCGTCTGGGTGCGTCGAGGAAGTCGAGGGCGTTGCGGGACGGCGGGGTGTCGACCACGACGAGGTCGAAGTCCTGCTCCTCGACGAGCTCGTAGAGCTTCTCCATCGCCATGTACTCCTGGGTCCCCGACAGGGCGCCCGTCAGATTCCGGTAGATGCGGTTGGCCAAGATCCCCTGGGCCTGCTCGGGGGAGTCCGCGTACCGTTCGATCAGGTCGTCGAAGGTCCGCTTGGGGTCGAGCATCATGGCGCTCAGCGCACCGGGCCAGGGACCGTCGACGGCGGCGGGCTGGTTGGAGAGCCGGTCGAGCCCGAGCGCGTCGGCCAGGCGTCGTGCCGGGTCGACGGTGACGACGCACGCCCGGCGCCCCGTTGCTGCCGCATGGAGAGCGATCGCTGCCGCCGTGGTCGTCTTGCCGACCCCGCCGCTCCCGCAGCACACCACCACGGAGGCAGCCGACGTCACGTCGCCGAGGGGCGCGGTTGCGCCTCCCCCGTCGACGGAGGGGGTCCCCGGAGCGGTCACGGGGACACGCTCGCCGGGCCGGGCAGCTCGGTGATCCCTCCGGCGAGCGCCCGGGCCAGCACGGCAAGCTCGTCGGGACCGATCCGGTCGGCGAAGAGGTACGGGGTGCGTAGTTGCGGCAGCGGCAGCTCGCGGGTGAGCCGGTCGAGCTGGTCGTGCTGGAGCGCCACCCGGTGGAGGTGGAACGACCGGGTTGCCTCGAGGCCTTCGACGAGGCGGCGAGAGAGCGTGGTGCCGGCCTGCACGACCGCTTCGGCGGCAGGAACGTCGAGCCCGGGGGTATCGGCGAGACAGCCGTTCACCACGACTGGCCCGAGAGCGACCCCGATGCGGTCCTCGAGCTGGTAGGCGGCCTCCACGACCTCGTTCACCGGCATCTCTTCCGGGAGGGTGACGAGCACGACCTGGCAACGGCTCGGATCTCCCAGCAGCTCGGCGACGTCGGCTGCCTGGGTGCGAACCGGGCCCGAGCGCGCCGCGTCGAGCAAGCCTCCGGCGGAGGAGAGAAAGGTGAGGGCGTGGCCGGTGGCCGGGGCGTCGACCAGGACCAGGTCGGCGACGCCGGACCGTTCGAGCTGCTTGACCTTGCCGAGCACGAGCACGTCGCGGATCCCGGGGATGGCGCTCGAGACGACGTCGACGATCCCCGACGCGGCCAACCGCTTGGAGATCCGCCGGAACCCGTGGTCGACGAGGTATTCGACGAGCGCGTCGTCGGGCGTGACCATCCTGGCCCGCACCGTCCCCCGGGTCACCGGGCTGCCGTCATTGGCGTCGTCGAGGACGACCTCGTCGTAACCAAGAGCTTGTGCCGGTCCGAACGCACCGGCGATGCCGGTGCGGCCTTCGAGCTCCACAATGAGCACCGAGAGGCCGGCGTCCGCGGCGACCCGGGCGAGGGCGGCGACCATCGTCGTCTTGCCGACGCCGCCCTTGCCCGCCACGATCAAGACCCGGCTCTGGGTGCAGAATCCGCGGACGTCCATGTCGTAGCGGAGCGTAGCGTCCCTGCCCGCACTTCCTCCGGCGGGGACACCCTGGCTACTGGCCCAGCACTGCCAGCCGGGACCGCGGACCTTGTCTCGCCGTCGGGATGGCGGGCTTGGGTGGGCGTCGCCGGGAGGCTCGCCACAGGCCGCCAGGGGACTCCGGCGCTCCCAGCTGCCTCCCAGCGGAAACATCCCAGGTCAGAGGCCTTGTTTCTGTCCGTCCAGACGGATTACCGTCGTCGCCGGGAGAGCCCACGGGGGACAAAGGGGGAGGACGAGGATGAGGATGGCACAGGCGCTCGACACCTGGCAGGTCAAAGCATCCTGTCGCGGACCGCAGGCGAGGGCGTTCTTTCCGCCGCCCCACCCTGAACGCAAGGACGAACGGGCGAAGCGGGAGGCTCGTGCCAAGGCGATCTGTGCCACGTGCCCGGTCAAGCGGCACTGCCTCGAGTACGCGCTGGCCATCCACGAGCCGCACGGCATCTGGGGCGGGCTCAACGAGGCGGAGCGCAAGCAGCTCCTCGACCGCACCGCCAGCTGACACTTTCGTCACCCCGGCCTGGTGCCGGCGCCGTCCCGGTGCCGGCTGATCGGACTGGGCCGCTGGCCGGCCTGGGTGACTGGGCGGCCCCGGCCGGCTGTTCGGTCACCCCGGGGCGACGAGGTGGAGCGCCCGGTCGGCGGTGACGACTCCGGACGAGGTGCACACGGTGGACGGTTGTTGGCCGGTAGCGGCACAGATGCCGGCGCTCAGCACGTTGGCCGAGGCGAGGATGCCCTGGGCCGCAGGGGTGCTCGGGGCGTCCAAGCCGGCGAGCACCGCCCCCTCCGACAGGCCGTGGAGCACTGCCGGGGAGAACCCGGCCGCGGTTGCTACCAGCCGGTTGGCCACGTCGACGAAGGGGAACGGCTTGGCGTCGGCGACGGCGTGGTCGAACCGGTCGACAAGCTGTCGCTCTCTGGGGGTTAGCGAGGCGATCTGGGTGAAGCCACCGGTAGCGGCCGTGGTCGTCGAGTACTCCTCGATCCCCGTGAAGGACACGTAGGGGCTGACGTAGGCGGACCCGGCGAAGGTGAAGGTCGGGGTGCCGGGGAACGCGCTCGTCCCCGACGACGACGCCTGGTACAAGGTGGTGAAGCGACCGAAGCGTGACAGCGCCACGACGAGCGCCCACTGTTCGGCGGCGCAGAACGGGCAGTACTCGGCGCCCGTGTAGAAGACCAGGGGCTTGCCTCCCGAGGTCAGCTCGGGCGTCGTCGCCGGTTCGACGTGCGGCAGGCGCAGGCCGCTCGTCGGCGCCGACACCCCGACGCCGTCGAAGGCGCTCGTCGGGAGGCTGGCCAGGTCGGTGAGCGTCGAGGTGGGGACGACGGCGGGCTGGGAGCTTCGTTGGACCACCGTGGTGTGGGTCAGGGCCACCACGACCAGGGCGACGACCAGGGCGACGATGACGACGACGGCGACCCACGCGAAGCGCGCCGTCCGGGTAAGGGGTGCCCGCGCCAACGAGGGAGCC
>JBMFXC010000104.1:0-5483 GCA_049964655.1 Acidimicrobiales bacterium | reverse complement strand
CATGGTCGTCGACGACATCACCGACGCCCTCGCCGTGCTCCGACCCGTCCACGACGGCTCCGGAGGCGCCGACGGCTTCGTCTCGGTCGAGGTCGCCCCGTCCCTGGCCCACGACGGGCCCGGCACCGAGACGGCCGCCCGTGCTCTCCACGAGCGGATCCACCAGCCGAACCTGCTGGTCAAGATCCCCGCCACCGTCGAAGGCGTGCCGGCTATCCGTTCGATGATCGCCGAAGGGCGCAGCATCAACGTCACCCTGATCTTCAGCCTCCAGCGTTACGACGAGGTCATCGAGGCCTACCTGTCGGGGCTCGAGGCGCTCCTCGCCTCGGGCGTGGAGGACCTCTCAGGCGTAGCCAGCGTGGCCTCGTTCTTCGTCTCCCGGGTGGACACCGAGGTGGACCGGAGGATCGAAGCCGCCGTCGGCGACGGTGCCGACGCCAGCCTGCTCGAGCTCCGGGGGCGCGCCGCCGTGGCCCAGGCCCGACAGGCCTACCGCTTGTTCCGGCAGCGCTTCTCGGGTCCGCGGTGGGATGCGCTGGCCGCCCGGGGGGCACGAGTCCAACGACCGTTGTGGGCCTCGACGTCGACCAAGAACCCGGCCTATCCCGACCTCGCCTACGTCGACACCCTGATCGGACCGGACACCGTCAACACCATGCCAGAGGCCACCATCGCCGCCTTCCTCGACCACGGCAGAGTGGCCCGCACGGTCGACGAAGCACTCGACGACGCCGACGCCACCACCGAGCGACTTGGTGCCGGTGGGATCGACCTGGCCGACGTGGCGACCACCCTCGAGGCAGAAGGCGTGGCCAGCTTCGCCGCCTCCTTCGACGAGCTCCTTGCCACGCTGCGAGCCAAGGCGGATCGCCTGACGGGACGGGGCGAGCCGCAGGCGGCGGGCGACGCATGACGCCCTCGGCGGTCGACGGCACGGCGGAGGAGGCCTCCGGCCGGTGAACGGCACCGTCGAGGTCGTCCCCTCGGTCCCCGATGCGTTCGCCCGGCTCGTCACTGACATCCTGGCGTCGGCCGAGCCCGCCGGTGCGTCCCTGTTCCTCTCCGGTGGGCCGACAGCGCGGGCCTGCTACGAGCGCCTGGCCGCAGTCGCCCCGCCCGGCGGTCCGGTCGACTGGTCGGCGATCGACGTCTTCTGGGGCGACGAACGGTGCGTCCCCGTCGACGACCCCGACTCGAACCACCGCCTCGCCGTCGAGGCCCTCCTCGGGCGCGTCGGGCCGGTGCGGTCCGACCACCCGATGTACGAAGGAGGCGACCCCGCCCAGGCCGCGACGCGCTACGGAGCGCTCGTCGCCGGCCTGGTCTCCCTCGACCTCGTCCACCTCGGCATGGGGCCGGACGGGCATACGGCGTCGCTGTTCGCCGGCTCCGAAGCGCTCGAGATCGACGACCCCGGTCGGCTGGTGGTGCCAAGCAGCGACCCCGCCGCCCGGAACCCACACGACCGACTGACCCTCACGCTGCCGGCGATCGCCCGCGCCCGGACGGTCGTCTTCACGGTGTCTGGCGCCGCCCGGCGAGACGCCCTTGCCCGCGTCCTCGCCGGGGAAGACCTCCCTGCCGGTCGGGTGCAGGCCGACAGGGTGATCTGGCTCGTCGACGAGGAAGCCTGGGGGACCGGACCACCCCCCGGCCGTGGCCCTGCCCGCGTCGAAGAGGCTGGGTAAGGTGGGCGAGATGTCAGCCTCCCCAGTCTCCTTCCGGTCGACTCGCGCAGCCGGGGAGCTTTCCGACGACGACGTGGCCTCCTCGAGCCTCAGTGAGCTGACCGCCCGCGCCCGTGCCGTGCGCGACGACGCCCACGGCAACCGGATCACCTTCTCGCCCAAGGTGTTCATCCCCCTCACCATGCTCTGCCGCGACCGCTGCGGCTACTGCACCTTCGCCAAGGCGCCGGCTCGGCTCCCCGCTCCCTACCTCGACCTCGACGAGGTGCTCGCCATCGCCCGGGCCGGACAGGCAGCCGGGTGCACCGAGGCGCTCTTCACCCTCGGCGAGTGCCCCGAAGAGCGGTACCCGACCGCCCGGGCATGGCTCACCTCCCACGGGTACACCTCGACGGTCGACTACCTGGTTGCCGCCTGTCAGGCCGTCCTCGACGAGACTGGCCTGCTTCCCCATGCCAATGCCGGTGCCCTCTCCGAGGACGACCTCCTCCGCCTCCGGAGCGTGACGGCCAGCCAGGGCATGATGCTCGAGTCGCTGGCACCGGACCTCGACGCTCACCGAGGCTCGCCCGACAAGCTCCCCGAGCGCCGACTGGCCACCCTGGAAGCCGCCGGCCGGGCAGCCATCCCCTTCACCACCGGCCTGCTGGTCGGTATCGGCGAGTCGCGTCGTTCCCGTATCGACACCCTCCGGGCCATCGCCGCCAGCCACCGGCGGCACGGGCACGTCCAGGAGGTGATCGTCCAGAACTTCCTGCCCAAACCCGGCACGGCGATGCACCGGGCCCCGGCCTGTCCGCCCGAGGAGCTCCACTGGACGATCGCGGTGGCCCGGCTCCTCCTCCCGCCCGAGGTGCACGTCCAGGCACCCCCCAACCTCTCCGACGACCTCGGCCCCCTGGTGGCGTCGGGCATCGACGACTGGGGTGGCGTCTCGCCGGTCACGGCGGACCACGTCAACCCGGAGCGGGCGTGGCCCGACCTCGCCATCCTGCGCGCCGCCACCGAGGCGGTCGGGCACACGCTGGCGCCCCGTCTGACCGTCTACCCCCGCTTCGCCCTCGACCCCGAGCGTTGGCTGGCCGAACCCGTCCGCTTCCCGGTCCTCGCCGCGTCGGACGCCGAGGGCCTCGCCCGCGACCACCCCTGGTGCTCGGGCGGCACCGTCGCGCCCCCGTCCCTGGTCGGCGGCACCGGACAACCAGGCGCCCACGGCACGTCCTCAGCCAGTCGGCCTGACGGCGCCCACGCTGCCCGCTCGGCGGTCGCCGACGTCCTCACCGGCGTCCTGGCCGGCGAGGAGCCCGACGAGGACGAGCTCGTGACGTTGTTCTCCGCTCGCGGTCCCGAGGTCCGTGCCGTGGTGGAGGTGGCCGACGAGCTCCGGCGGCGCATCGTCGGCGACGAGGTGACCTACGTCGCCAACCGCAACATCAACTACACCAACGTGTGCACCTTCAAGTGCCGCTTCTGCGCCTTCTCCAAGGGGCCGCTCTCCCTCGACCTGCGCGGACGCCCCTACGTGCTCGAGCTCGGAGACATCACCGAGCGCGTCCGCGAGGCCGCCGCCGCGGGGGCCACCGAGGTGTGCCTGCAAGGCGGGATCCATCCGGACTTCGACGGGGAGTACTACCTCGACGTCGTCCGGGCGGTCCGCGCCGGCTCGCCCTCCATCCACGTCCACGGTTTCTCCGCCCTCGAAGTCACCGAAGGCGCCCGGCGCTCCGGCGAGTCGCTCGCCATCTACCTCAGCCGGCTCTACGAGGCGGGGCTGCGGACCCTGCCCGGCACGGCGGCCGAGATCCTCGACGACGAGGTGCGTGCCATCCTCTGCCCCGACAAGATCGACACCGAGCAGTGGCTCGAGGTCCACCGGACAGCCCACCAGGTCGGCTTGCGCTCCAACGTCACGATGATGTTCGGCTCCGTCGAGCAAACCCGTTCGTGGGCCCGCCATCTGGTGCGGACCCGGGCGCTCCAGCACGAGACCGGTGGGTTCACCGAGTTCGTCCCCCTGCCGTTCGTCCACATGGCAACGCCCATCTACCTCCGTCACCGGGCTCGCCGCGGACCGACCTTCCGTGAGACCTTGCTCGTCCACGCTGTCGGGCGCATCGCCTACGCCGGGTCGATCGACAACGTCCAGGCGAGCTGGGTCAAGCTGGGGGCCGACGGTGTGCGTCAGCTGCTCCAAGCCGGTGCCAACGACCTGGGCGGGACGCTCATGGACGAGAACATCTCGCGGGCTGCCGGAGCCGAGCACGGCCAGGCCATGCAACCGTCCGACTTCGCCGCCCTGGTCGCGCCCATCGGGCGGAGGCTCGTCCAACGCACGACCCTCTACGGGCGTGTCGGCGAACCAGCGCGCGCCGTCTCCTCCTGAGGTGACCGCTGCCCCGGCCGGGCCGGCAGAGCCCGCCCCCGTCCGTTCTGCTGCCGACCCCGACGAGGTCGCCGAGGCCGTCGGCGCGGCAGTAGCCGCCTGCCTGGCGACACTCGAGCTCACTGCCGGCGAGCGCCGGCTCTACCAGTCGATGGCCGAGACGGTGGGCCGTCTGGCTGCAGGCCGCACCGACCTCGTCGACCTGAAGCTGGCCGATGCCGCGCTGGCCGAGATGGCCGAGGCGTTCGACGTCTTCCGGCCCTACCGCTCGGTGCGCAAGATCACCGTCTTCGGGTCGGCCCGGACCCGGAGCGACCACCCCGCCTACGCGCACACCCGGGCCGTCGCCGAGGCGATGGCCGCTGCCGACTGGATGGTCGTCACCGGCGCGGGACCGGGCATCATGGCCGCCGGCATGGAGGGGGCCGGACGCGACCGGTCGATCGGCGTGAACATCCGGCTCCCCTTCGAGCAGGGCGCCAACCGCTTCATCGCCCAGGACCCGAAGCTGGTCGAGATGCGGTACTTCTTCACCCGCAAGCTCATGCTGGTCAAGGAGTCGGACGGCTACGTGGTGCTCCCAGGAGGCTTCGGCACCCTCGACGAGTCCTACGAGCTGCTCACCCTGCTCCAGACCGGCAAGGCCGTCCCGTCGCCGGTCGTCCTGCTCGACGTCCCCGGCGGGACCTACTGGTCCTCGTGGCTCGACTTCGTCGACCACGAGCTCGTTCCTCGTGGGCTCATCGCCCCCGAGGACCGGGCCCTTTTCCGGATCACCGACGACGTGACGACCGCGGTCGCCGAACTGCTCGGCTTCTACCACAACTACCAGGGCTGCCGGTGGGTCGGCGACCTGCTCGTCCTCCGTCTGCACTGGCTGCCGACCGACACCGAGCTCGAGGCCTTGAACGACGATTTCTCCGACATCGTCGTGCGCGGCCGGATCCGCCGGAGCGACCCGCTGCCTCCCGAGCGCTCGAGCGGCGACCACCTCGACCAGGCGCGCCTGGCCTTGCGCTTCGACAAGCTGGGCTACGGACGACTCCGCCAGCTCATCGACACGCTCAATCGGCTCCCTCGCCCGCCGGAGACCTGAGCAGCGTCACCGCCTTGTCGACCGCCCGCCGGGCCCTGGTCAGCCGCTTCTCCTCGGCGACGAGGGCGGGGTCTGCCACACCAGTCGACCGGACCTCCTCGGCCGCCCGGCGCAAGCAGTCGAGGGCTGCGTCAGCCAACTCCTCGGCCAACACGGACAGCCGGTCGGCGAGGTCCTCGCTCCCCCCGGTCACGCCGGGGGCGTGCCGGGCGTCACTTCGACCACGGCGAGCCGCCCTTCTGCGTGCTCGGCTCGCAGGACCTTCTTGTCGAACTTGCCGACCGAGGTCTTCGGGATCTCCTCGACGAAGCTC
>JBMFXC010000103.1:0-5575 GCA_049964655.1 Acidimicrobiales bacterium | reverse complement strand
TGGGTCGGAGTCGCTCGGTGGGTCGGAGCTGGTCGGCGACCGAGGGGCCGGCTACGCGGCACTGACGGCGGCCCGGATGGCGCCGGCGCCTGACGGTCGTCCACCGAGCGCCGGGCAGCTCGACGCCATCCTGCGGGCGGCCACGACGGTCCCCGATCACGGCGGGCTCCGGCCGTGGCGGTTCGTGGTGGTGTCCGGGGCTGCCCGGGAGCGGTTCGGCGCTGCGTTGGTCTCCGGCCTGGTGGAGCAGCGAGGCGACGGGGTGCCTGATGCAGCGGTGGCCAAGATGCGGGCGAAAGCTCTGGCCGCACCGTGCGCCGTGGTGCTGGTGGCCGTCGTGGACCCGGGATCGACGGTGGCCGAGTGGGAGCAGGTCGCGTCGGCAGCGTGCACAGGGTACGCGGTCGTCCTGGCTGCCAGCTCGCTGGGCCTCGGCGCGGTGTGGAAGAGCGCCTCGGTCCTCAGCACGCGTGCGGTCAGGGAGATCTTCGGGCTCGGGGCCAACGAGCGCCTGCTCGGTTGGGTCAACCTGGGTGATCCGGGTCGCCCCCGTCGACGATCCTCGGCACCGGCGGCCCTCGACGCCCACGTGTCGTTCCTGTCGGTCGCCACGCCGGGAGCACCGCTGGCGACTGACCGGACTGGCGACTGACCGGACTGGCGACTGACCGGACTGGCGAGCAGCCGGGTTCACCAGTGGGCCAGTGGCGAGCCGTAGCCGGCCTCTTCGGCGCACCGGCCGCACAGGTCGAGGCGCCGCGCTCCGGGTCGGTCGGAGGCGGCCACCCGTCTCCAGCCCAGTCGGCGGGCCACCTCGAGACTGGACGACTGGGACCACCGCGGTGGCGTCTGCGCACCACACCGACCGCACGTCCGGACGAAGACGTCGTCGTCGAAGAATTCGTTGTCCTCCGTGGTCACCTCACTTCCGAGGCTATCGGGATCCCTCCCTGGCCGGGTTGTCACGGACGCGTCAGGTTGGCCGTCCAAACTGGAGCGCGTGCAGACAGTTCGCGTCCGTGGTGCCCACGCGGCACCGACCTGGTGGGAGCGCCATCGGGCCGCCACGCGCGCTCGGCGGGCCTGGCGGCGGGAGCGTCGGCTCGGTCGGCGGACCTGGTTCGGGAGGCACCCGAAGACCATCGCCTCCCTGGTGGTGTTCCTGGCCCTGACGCCGGTGTGGGTGTCCCTCGGAGACTCCATGGCCAGCGCCAACACCCTGCCGTTGCCCGTCCAATTCGTCGAGTGGGTCCGTAGCCACGGCGGGGGCGGGTTCGTCCGGTGGACCGAGAGCATCTGGTACGCACACCATCCGCCGCCGAAGGGCGGGCGTCCCGCTCCGGGCGCCATCCCCGCACCCGTCCACTCGACGACGACGACCGCACCGAGCGTCCCACAGCTTCCACCGCCACCGGACATCGTTCCCCTGGCGTCGCCGCCACTGCCGGGTGAGGGACAGTGGCACCCGATCGGCCGGACGGTTGACGGGCAGCCGGCCATGTACGCGGCGTACCTGCGACCCGACCCGGTGCACACCAGCCTGGTGGCCGGTGTCGTCTGGATGGACCCGTTGCTGCTGCGGGCCCAGTTGTACGCCGGTGCGCAGACGCCCGGGACGCCAGGCAACTGGTCGCCCACGGCACCCATCTCGGCGACCGCCGCCCAGACGCTGACCGCCGCCTTCAACGCCGGCTTCCGGATGAACGCCTCCCTCGGTGGCTTCTACCTGGACGGCAAGACGGCCGTTCCGCTCCGCAACGGAGCGGCGTCGTTCGTCGTCTACGCCAACGGCACGGCTACGGTCGGGGCGTGGGGCACGAACGTGACCATGACTCCACAAGTGGTCGCCGTTCGCCAGAACCTGAGCCTGCTGGTCAACAACGGTGCGCCGGTCCCTGGTCTCAACGCCAACGACACCACGGTGTGGGGTGCCACCCTCGGGAACCAGATCTACGTCTGGCGTTCCGGCCTGGGGGTCACGGCGGACGGTGCGCTGGTCTACGTGGGAGGCCCCGGGCTCAACATCACCACCCTGGCCAACTTGCTGGTACGAGCCGGAGCTGTCCGGGCGATGGAGTTCGACATCAACACCGACTGGGTCAACTTCTTCAGCTTCTCGCCACCCCCTGGGCAGGCGGCCTCGCCGGCGAACGGGACGAAGCTGCTCAGCGACATGGTGCGCCCGGTGAGCCGGTACTTCGGCCCGACCAATCGCGACTTCATCACCATGTCGGTCCGGGCGACGCCGCTGCACTCGTTGACGAGCGGGCTCGCTTCGTCGGCCACCGGGTCGAGCCGTT
Organism: Acidimicrobiales bacterium; assembly: GCA_049964655.1. Lineage (GTDB taxonomy): Bacteria > Actinomycetota > Acidimicrobiia > Acidimicrobiales > RAAP-2 > JAJZJT01. The sequence goes on along the minus strand of JBMFXC010000103.1, from coordinate 3,275 downwards.
CCACCGCCGGGACGTCGGGCACGAGATCGGGCGGGACGAGCCCACGGAGCCCGGCGACCCGGTCGGGCTGATCCGGCCAGGGGAAGGCCGCGTTCGGCGGACCAGCCGGATTGGCGCTCCGCGGACCAGCCGGTATCGGCGGGGCTCAGCTGCGAACGAGATGTGTGATGTCGACCACCAGCAGCACGGTGACCAGTGACGCCACGGCCAGGTAGATCGCGGTGAACGCCCACCGCTGGCGGTGGTCGGCGAGCCAGAAGCGCCGCACCCCGAGGATGTCGAAGACCAGTGCAGCGACACCAACCGGGATCCCCACGTAGGGGCCCACGCTCGAGGCGATCCCGGCGACGGGCAGGACGATCGGGAAGACCACGTAGCTGAGCAGGCACCGAAGCGCCGACAGGAAGATCGAGGTGCCGAAGATCCGGTGGGTCTCGGACTCGTCGACGGTCGGGCAGTCGCGGATGCCGAGCACGCAGCGCATCGCCCGGTCGGGCGTCGAGGTCGACCGGGGGGGGCGCCGCGACGTGCGTCCCGGCACCACCGTGGCCGCCTGTCGGGTCGACCCGGCCGAGGAGGGAGCTCCGGGGACGGCGATATCGGACATGCGCCCATGGTACGCGGACGGTCGGCGTCCCGACCATTCAGGCCCGACCGTAGTGCGCTGGCCGGCCGCCAGACCGCCGATGGCGGGTGCTCGGGACAGGGTGGGTCTGCCAGGGCTGCCAGGTACACTGCTGCTGCCGCCGACGGCGGCAGGTCTCAGAGGGAGCGGTGGCCCGGCGAGGCCGGAGCCCGGGTGTCGACCAGTGCCAGTGCCGGGAGTCGCAGACGTGGGTGAGAGAGGCCGACAGGCCGCAAGAGGCGTGAGCCGGGACCGGGGCGACGGCACCGATTGGGTGTCCGCGACGCCGTTCCTCGTGGCGCATCTCGTTCCCTTCGCCGCCATCTGGGTGTCGGTCACGTGGACCGACTGGGTGCTGTTCGCTGCGCTGTACGTGGTTCGCATGTTCTTCGTGACCGCCGGCTATCACCGCTACTTCTCCCATCGCAGCTTCAAGGTCGGCCGTGTCACGCAGTTCGTCCTCGCCGTGGGCGCCACGACGGCGGTGCAGAAGGGACCGCTGTGGTGGGCTGGTCACCACCGTCTCCACCATCGCTTCACCGACCGCGACGGCGACGTGCACTCGCCGCGCGATGGGTTCTGGTGGAGCCACGTCGGGTGGATCCTCTCGAGGCGCACCAAGCGGACGGAGCTCGACGCGGTGCGGGACTTCGCTGCGGTACCCGAGTTGCGCCTCCTCGACCGTTTCCACCTCGTCCCCCCGTTGCTCCTGGCCGTCGGGTGCTGGGTGGTCGGAGGACCGGCCGGCCTGCTGGTGGGGTTCTTCGGCTCGACCGTCCTGCTCTGGCACGCGACATTCGCCATCAATTCCCTCGCTCACCTGGTCGGGCGCCGGCGCTTCGCCACCGCGGACACCAGCCGGAACAGCTGGCCGCTGGCACTCGTCACCGGCGGAGAGGGTTGGCACAACAACCATCACTACCTGCCGTCGTCGGCGCGCCAGGGACTGGCGTGGTGGGAGGTCGACGCGACGTTCTACGTGCTGCGCCTCCTCGCCGCGCTTCACGTCGTCCGCGAGCTCCGTCGGCCCCCGGCGCGACTGCTCGACCAGGCGCGCCTGCGTGACGGGGCGTTCGACATCGGCATGTTCCGCTCCTACTGGGAGCGTGCCGCTCGTCTGGCCGGAGAGCGCCTGGGCGACGCCACCGGACGTCCCGTCGCCGACGTCACGGATGCCAGTCGGGGTACGGGGAGGGCGCGTGCGGGAGAACGCGCCGAGGTCGACGGGTCCACCGGACCGCCGCTGTCGTGGCTGATCACCCGTGCCCTCGAGTCGGCCGACCAGTTGGCCCGGTCCACCCGGCGGGGTCAGCTGGGCTCCCTCCCGACCACGGCGCCGACCGAGCAGCGGTGAGCGCCACGGCGACCAGCACCACCTCCGGCTCGCCGACGGTGGTCGCCGGGGGCACGTGGGTGGTCGACCTCGACGGCGTGGTGTGGCTGGCAGGGGAGCCCATCGGCGAGGTCGCCCGGGCAGTCGGGCGGCTGCGCGACGCCGGGGTCGACGTGCTCTTCGTCACCAACAATTCGGCGCCGTCGGCCGGTGAGCTCCTGGCTCGCCTGTCGCGCGCGGGTGTCACCGCCGGACCAGCGGACGTCCTGAGCTCGGCGGACGCCGCCGCCTCGCTGCTGGCGGACGGGCAGCGTGCCGGCGTCGTGGGTGGAGACGGCCTGCGCGAGGCACTGGAGCGACGAGGCGTGGTGGTCACCTCCGAGCCACCGGTGGACGCCGTGGTGGTCGGGTGGACCCAAAAGTTCGACTTCGACCAGCTGACCCAGGCGGCAAGGCTGGCAAGGAACTGCGGCCGGCTGATCGGGACGAACGAGGACCCGACGCACCCGACGCCTCAGGGCCTGCTGCCGGGGACGGGCTCGCTGTTGGCGGCGGTGGCGACGGCTTCGGGGCTTCGTCCCGAGGTGGCCGGAAAGCCCCACGCCGCGTTGGTCGACCTCGTCCGCCAGCGGGTCGGCCCGCCGGATCGGCTCCGCTTGGTGGTCGGCGACCAGCCGCGGACCGACGGCGTCCTGGCACAGCAGCTCGGCGTGCCGTTCGCCCTCGTCGACTCGGGCGTGACCCCGGCGGGGACCCCGAGCACCGTCCCGGTTGCCCACCGGGCAGCCGACCTGTCGGCGCTGGTCGATGAGCTGGTCGCTGAGCGAGGGTCGACGCGCTGAGGTCGCCACGACGCTGCAGGCGGCGAACGACGCCGCTGAACAGGACTGCTTGCTGCTAGCAAGCATGCTTGCTAGCATGCCGTCATGGCAAAAGATCAGGGTTTCGGTGCCTGGAAGCGTTACTTGGACGCCGGAGCGGCGTTCTCGCAGATGACCAGGTCACGTGCCGAGGAGCTCGTCCAAGAGCTGGTGAGTGGCGGCGAGCTGCAGCGCAAGGAGGCCCAGGCCAAGGTCGAGGAGCTCATCGAGCGCAGCCGCAAGAGCAGTGAGGCACTGGTCGGCATCGTGCGTTCGGAAGTCCTGGCGCAGCTCGACGCCCTTGGGATCCACGGCGTCGAGGACCTGGCTCGGCAGGTGGCGGCGTTGTTGAGCCGCTCGGGTGCTGACATGACGGGAGGGGTGGCGAGGCGATCGTCGGGACCGGCCAAGAAGGCTGCCGCCAAGGCTGGCGCTGCCGCCAAGGCTGGAGCCGCCA
>JBMFXC010000102.1:0-6446 GCA_049964655.1 Acidimicrobiales bacterium | reverse complement strand
TTCGACATCGTGATCGTGGGTGGCGGGCACAACGGGTCCACCATCGCCGCCTATCTGGCCAAGTCCGGCCTGTCGGTGGCGGTGTGCGAAGCCCGGCCGGAGTGCGGCGGGGGTCAGGAGAACACCGAGCCCCGGCCCGGTTTCCGCATCGATCCCCACGCCACCTAGCTGTACGGCGGAGCGGCCCCCGGCTTCGACCAGCTCGAGCTGTGGAAGTACGGGATGCGGATGGTCTACTACCCGTCGATGGCGGGAGTGGTGACCCTCGACGGGCAGGCCGCCAACCTGGGCTCACGCTGGCGCCCGGACCTCGCCGCGGCCAGCCTCGGTCGGTACGCGCCAGACGACCAGGGCGGTGCGGGACGCATGTTCGACCTCCTCGGAGAAGAGGGGGCGCGCGACCTCCTGCGGGCGCTCTTCTGGACCCCACCACCACCCGAGGGCGTCGAGCTCGACCCGGAAGACCTCCCCTGGTGGAAGGTCTTCCGCCAGCGCCTCCCCGAGCTCTGGTTCGACGACCTGGTGGACATGAACTACCTCGACTTCCTCGACGAGTTCGTCCACTGGGAACCGCTCAAGGTACTGAGCGCCATCGGCGCCTGGTACTGCGGAGCACATCCCGCCTGGGACGGGATGCTGCTCCAGGCGATCGGAGGGACGCTCCTCTTCGAGTACGCGTCGGGGGCGCCGCGCGGGGGGATGCACACCTACGCCCACGCCATCATCCGGGCGGCGCTGGCCCATGGTGCCCGCGTCATCACCAACGCACCGGTCGGCGAGATCGTCGTCCGTGACGGGCGAGCGGTCGGTGTGCGGCTGTCGGACCAGGCCGCGGCAGCCGAGAAGATGATCTGGGCCGACAAGGCGGTGATCTCGGCCATCGACGTCCAGCACACCTTTCGCTCCCTGATCGGCCGTTCCCACCTCGATCCGTCGTTCCTCCAGCGGATCGACGACATCTCGCTCAAAGGCGGCAGCCTGTTCGTCATGTCGGTCATCTGCAGGGAGCTCCCCCGCTACCACGGTCGGGGCGATGCCTTCCCCGACGACGTCTACCCCTCCTGCGTGGTGGCCCCCGGCGACTCCCTCGAGTGGGTGCGCATCCAGACCCGTGACGCGTACTCGACCCGTACCGGCCCCACCGCACTAGAGCCGGAGCACCTCACCATGATGATCTGCACCCACGACGTCTACGACTCGACCCGGACGGTCGAGGGCTTCCACGTCCTCTCGCCGATCTACCTCGAGATGCCGCCGCCCGAGTACGACGTGAACGGTCCTGACGGCATCAACCGACACAAGGACGAGATCACCAAGGCCGCCTTGGACCTGCTTGGCCAGCTGGCTCCCAACATGACGGGTGACAACGTCGTCGACGTCTTCGTCAACTCCCCGCAGGACTCCGAGTTCCGCAACACCGGGATGGTGGGCGGCAACTGGTACGGGATCCGCCACTCGGAGGACCAGTGGTTCGGCAGCCGCCCACTGCCCGAACTGGGACGGTACCGCACGCCGATCGACGGGCTCTACCTCTGCAACCAGACCTCGCACCCGGGCGGGCTGTGCCTGATGGCCGTTCCCTACAACCTCATGCACGTCCTCATCGAGGACGGGCTCGCCGAGCCCGGACCCTGGTGGTACCCCTCCGAGCACTACATCCCCGACACCAGCCGGACGGGGGTTCGGTCGTGACCAGGGGCGAGCACCGGATCGCCGAGCCCGAGGTCCGCATCCTCGAGGAGTTCCCCACCCGCAGCACGTTCGACGTCGTCGTGGTCGGAGGCGGTCCCAACGGGTTGATCGCCGCCGCCTACCTCGCTCGGGCCGGTCTGCGGGTGGCTCTGGTCGAACGACGTCAGGAGATCGGCGGCGGACTGTCCACCGAGGAGACGCTGTTCCCCGGCTACTACACGAACCCGCACGCCTTCTACCACATGATGACCGACTACCTGCCGGTGCTCTCCGACTTCGACCTGCGGGCGCACGGCCTCTACTTCGTCAAGCCCAACGCCCAGGCAGCGGCCCTCTTCCCCGACGGGACCAGCCTCCTGCTGTGCCACCAGCTCGAGGACACCAAGGACTCCCTCGCCACCGCCTCGCCGGCCGACGCCGCTGCCTTCGGCCGGGTGATGCGGACGTGGCGACGGATCGTCGACGACCTGCTGGCGCCGGGAACGTACCTGCCCAGCCTCTCCCCCATCGACATGATCGAGGCGATGGAGCGTACCGACGTCGGTCGCGAGGCCTTGCGGCTGACCGAGCTGTCTCCCATCGAGATCGTCGACGAGACCTTCGACGACGACCGGGTGCGGGCGCTCATGCTCTACGTGTCGTGCATGTGGGGCCTCGATCCCCGCGAGAGCGGGCTCGGGTTCATGGTCCCGCTCATGATCGACCGGGCCATGAACAAGGCACAGTGCTACGGCGGCTCCCACAAGCTGGCCGGTGCCCTCTCACGCGAGATCCACAAGGCCGGCGGGATCGTCCTCGACAACGCCGAGGTCACCCGCATCATCGTCGAGCGCGGAGCGGTCACCGGCGTGGAGTGCTTCGACGGCCGCGTCATCGAGGCCAAAGCCGTGCTCTCCAGTCTGGCCCCACCGCTCACCTTCGGGAAGCTGATCGACCCAGTCGCCGTTCCCGCCGAGCTGACCGACGCGGCCACCCACTGGGAGTGGGACAAGTGGTCCTTCTTCACCCTCTCGCTCGCCACCGATACGGTGCCCCACTACCGAGCCGACGATCCGTGGGTGGACGACGCGTTGATGGTGCTGCTCGGCTTCGGCACCACCGACGACGTCCTCGCCCACTACGACGCGGTGGCGACCGGCCAGTTGGGGTCGGTCCTCGGTGGGCACGCCACCGTCGAGACCCGCTACGACCCGACCCTCACCCGTGTGCCCGGACATCAGGTGAGCTTCCTGCAGATGCACGCGCCCTACGACGTGGACGGTGGCTGGGGCACTGCCGGCCCCGACGTGACGGCAGAGCTCCTCGGACTGTGGCGACGTCACTGCGACGGCGTCGAGGCCGACCACGTGCTGCGCCAATCGGTGGAGAGCCCCGTCGACATCGAGACCCGGCTCAGCTCGATGGTCCGCGGATCGATCAAGCACGGGGACTACAACCCGCTGCAGATGGGATCGTTCCGGCCCAACGCCTCGTGCGTAGCCGGCAGGTCGCCCATCGAGGGGCTCTACTTGTGCGGATCGTCCTCCTACCCAGGTGGACTGGTCATCGGTGGCCCCGGCTACATCGCCGCCGGCTCGGTGGTCGAGGACCTCGCTGCCGACCGGTGGTGGCGCACGCCCCGCTTCATGGCCCGCTACCAGGAGCAGTACCTCTCATGAAGATCCGCTCACGAGGCCTCGGTCGGCGGGAGCTCGAGATGGACCTACGCGAGTTCACCGTCGAGCGCGACGGCACCGGTGTGCTCCTCAAGGGCGTGACCCACGCCCCCATCACCTGGGAGACGACCGTCTGGGTCGGCCCGCGCGACGTGGGCACCATCCTGCGGATGGCGGCACACCTCTCGATGTTGCGACTCGGCATGGCCTGGGTACTACGCCGGCCCGACGTGCCCGCCGACGACCGCACCGGCGAGCGCATGGGTCGCGTGCCCGCTGCCGCAACGCCCGCTGCCGCAACGCCCGCTGCCGGCGCCGTTGTGGACGGTCCGGCGACCCTGGGCGACAGCACGGCAACCGGCGAGCCCTCACGGCCCACCACCATCGGCGACGCCGGTCGTCTCGGCCCTACCGATGGCGCCGGCACCGCCCCTGCTCCGCCCGCGGCACTCCCGACCGCACCCCCATCCCCGCTCGCTGCAGCCCCTCGACCTCGACCGCCTCGGCTGGTGCGGGCCGAACGCGCCTCGAGGCCGCCCCGACCGCCCCGACCGCCCCGGGCCCCCCGGCCACCCCGGCCGGAGCGTCCCGGCCCCAGTGCTGCCACCGGCCCTGAACGCGCCGAAGACACCGCGAGTGCTACCAACGGAAAGGAGGCCTGACCGTGCAACGGCGCGTCTACGACGCCATCGTCATCGGTGCCGGGCACAACGGGCTCTGCCTCGCCGCCTACCTGCAGCGAGCCGGGCTCTCCACCCTGATCGTCGAACGACGCCACGAAGAAGGGGGGGGCGTCAACACCGAGGAGCCGGTGCTGGCCGGGTTCCGCCACAACCTCCACGCCCAGTACATGGAGTTCTTCGACGTCATGCCGATGATCGCCGACTTCGGGCTGGAGGACCTCGGGCTCCGGACGGTGACGCCCGAAGCGCAGGCCGGCATCGTCTTCTCCGACGACCGACCACCGATCATCCTGCACCGGCCCGACCTGCTCGAGCGCACCCATGCCAGCATCGCCCGGTACTCGACGGCAGACGCCGATCGCTACGTGGAGCTCAAACGTCGCGTCGCCTCGCTCGAGCCCATGGTGGCCGCCAACCTCTACAGCCTGCCGGTCGCCGTGTCACTCGACGACCAGGGAGCGGCCATCGAGTCCGTCTTCGGCGATCTCGGCGTGACGGCGAACTTCGTCTACAAGACCCCCCGGGCCGTGATCGACGAGCTGTTCGAGACACCCGAGCTGCGCGCCCTCCTCTACCGGGCCACCGTCGAGTGGGGAGCTCCCCTCGAAGAAGCAGGGCTCGGGGGCATGTTCGTCACCTTCGTCATGTGGACGATGGCCAACTGGAAGCTGGCGCTCGGCGGCACCCACACCCTGGCCAAGGCCATGACCCAGGCCTGCTACCGAGAGGGCGTCGACCTCCTCGAGAGCTCTGCCGTCGAACGCATCCTGGTCGAAGACGGGCGGGCGGTGGGCATCCGGGCCCGTGGCACCGACTATCGGGCCGAGCGACTGGTTGCCTCCAACGCGGACCTCCATCAGACGCTGCTCGACCTCGTCGGGCGGGAGCACCTCTCCGACCGTTGGACGAGCCGCGCTGAAGCCTTCCGCTACGGACCGAGCCACGTGCTCGGCACCACCGCCTGGTGCCTCCGGGACGCACCGGCGTACCGGGCGGCGTCGGTCGACCCCGACATCGACCGCTGCTTCTACACCGTCGTCGGCTTCGACGGGGCAGACGACGTGCTCCGCTACATCCGCGACGCCTACAGCGGGCGTCTGCCCGCCACGGCAGCCGCCGGCACGTGGGTCAACACGCTCTGGGACCGGTCTCAGGCGCCTCCGGGCCACCATGCGGCAACCGGTTGGTTCTTCCTCCCCAAGGCAAGCGACCTCGACGCCGACCAGTGGGCGGAGGTCCGGGCGACCCTCAACGACCGGCTCCTTGCCTCGTGGCAGGAGGTTGCTCCGAACATGACCCGAGACAACGTGCTGGCGAACCGGCTCTACACGCCCGACCAGATGGAGCGGAAGAACCTCATGAGGGAGGGCGACTTCTCCAACGGCGAGTTCTCCTTCGACCAGGTCGGCGTCAACCGGCCGTTCCCCGAAGCGGCCAACTACCGAACCGAGATCGAGGGGCTCTACCTCTGCGGTCCGTCCGCCTACCCCGGCGGCGGAGTGCACGCGGCGTGCGGGTACAACGCGTTCAAGGCGATCGCCGAGGACCTTGCCCTCGCCTCACCGGTCGTCGCGGAACGGGGGTACTGAGATGCCGGCGGCGGGTCGAGCGAGGGCGTCCCGTCCTTCTAGCGACGGTTGACCACGGGCAAGGACGGGAGGGAGGACCAATGCCGGACATCTACACCACCGAGTGGTACGACTCCGTGCGGGATGCCATCAACGCCGGCGTCAGCCGGCTGCGATCGGTGCCGGAGGGCAGCTTCGTCGTCGCCGTCGAGGTGGTCGGCGACGGCATCTCCCCCTACGTGCCCACCGACGCCACCCGGCGATTCCTGATGGAGATCGACGACGGCACCTGCCTGTGGTACCGAGAGCTGGCCGCCCACGACGACGAGCGTACGTACCACGAGGGCAGGATCGACTACCGGTTCCGGGGGCCGGCCACCGTCTTCGACGAGATCGCCGCCGGCCTCCTCGACCCGGTCGACGTCGCCCTGCGAGGAGCCGTCACCGTCAAGGGCGACATGCGTCTACTCCTGCGCAACGCCGAGCACGTGGCCTCCCTGCTGGCGGCCTACACCAGCGCCGTTTCCACCACATGGCCCCTCGGGCGACCGCCCTACACCAGCGACGCCACGGGCGACGCGGCAGCCGACCCCTCGAGCCACAGCACGACCCGTGGTGCGGGCGGGGACGCGGCGGCCGACCACCGCGAGGCGACCGCCCGTGCGTGACGCCTACGACGTCGTCATCATCGGCTCGGGTCACAACGGCCTGACCCTCGGCGCCTACCTGGCACGGAGCGGTCTCGACGTCGTCGTGCTCGAACGACGCCACGAAGAAGGCGGCGGGTTGTGCACCGAGGAGCTGACCCTCCCCGGCTTCCTCCACAACGTGCACGCCAACTACCACAC
>JBMFXC010000101.1:0-6446 GCA_049964655.1 Acidimicrobiales bacterium | reverse complement strand
GGTGTCCGTCGGGCGGCTCCCCGCCGTCGGCGGCACCGACGCCGTCGTCCGGGTGGGCGCCCTCCTCTCCGTAGGGGCCGTCGCCCGGGTGGACGCCATCCTCCGGGTGGGCGACCGATGCCGTCGGCCCGAAGAGCGCCGCCATCGTCTCGATGCCGGCCATGCCGTCCACCAGGGCGTGGTGCACCTTGGCCACGACGGCGACCCGCCCGCCATCGAGCCCGTCGACCACCACCACCTCCCACAGTGGCCGATGCCGGTCGAGCGGGCGGGCCATCTCGGCGGCGACCATCATCTCGAGCTCGCCGATGCCACCGGGCAGCGGGAGCCGGCACGTGCGTACGTGGGCACGGACGTCCAGGCCGCCGTGAGGCGCGAGACGCGGTCGTCGCAGACCCAGGGGAACCCCGGCAAGAGTTGCCCTGAGGTCGGGCACCGTGCTGAGACGCCGTCCGATGTCGACCGCCAACTCGTCCGCCGACTGACCACCGGGCTCGAGGACGAGGGCGAGCCCGACGTGCATCGGCATCGAAGGGGCTTCGACGCCGAGGAAGAAGCTGTCGACTCCCGACAGCCTCCGCCCGCTCCGCTCGTCACCGTCACCCACACCTTGGTCGCTCGCCATCGCCGTCCTCGCCGTCCTCGCCGTCACGTCTCCGCCCGTGGTGGTAGCGGTTGCCGACCGGCCCGGCCGATCGCTCCGGTCCGGCCACCGACTGCCCCGACCAGACCCACCTACCGCCCGGTCGAGCCGAAGCCACCTGTGCCACGTTCGGACCCGGAGAGCTCGGTGACTTCGTCGAAGGCCACGCACGCCACCTGCTGGACCACGAGCTGGGCGATCCGGTCACCCCGGCGCACTTCGTACGGGGCAGCCGGGTCGGTGTTGACGAGCAGCACGCACAGCTCGTCGCGATAGCCGGCGTCGATGAGCCCCGGCGTGTTCAGGCACGTTACGCCGTGGCGGAGGGCCAGACCACTGCGGGGCTGGACGAAGCCCGCGTAGCCCTCGGGGATGGCTACGGCCAGCCCCGTCGGCACCAGCGCCCGGCCACCGCCCGGGGCCAGCACGCAACCGCTCCGAGCCCGCAGGTCCACACCTGCATCCCCGGGTCGGGCGTAGGTGGGAACCGGGAGCTCGGGGTCGAGGCGCCGCAGCGGGACCCGCACCCGCGCCACAGGGCTGTCGCCACCACCGTCGGCGACCTCCTCGGACTCCTCTTCGACCGCCGGAGCCACACCGACCGGGCTACCGCTCACCGCACCACCTCCGACTGCCGACGCTAGCCGCCCGACGACCGCCCGCTGCCCCGCCGATGCGCTGCCCGGGCGCCCCGGGTGGGTGTCGCCGTGGGCGTGCTCGGTCCACACGGTCGGGCGGGACGGAGGCTTACCGGTCGCCACGTTGGGCAACCCCCGTACGAACCAGTAGCGTCACGGGACGTGCTGGTGTGGATGGACCTCGAGATGACCGGACTCGATCCGGGCCGCCATGTCATCGTGGAGATCGCCACCCTCGTCACCGACGACGACTTGGCCATCGTGGCAGAGGGCCCCGACCTCGTCATCGCCACGCCGCCCGAAGCACTGGCAGCCATGGACGACTACGTGCGCGCCATGCACACCCGAAGCGGGCTGCTCGCCGCCATCGAGGCGTCGACTGTCACGCTCGAAGAGGCTGGGCGCCAGACCCTCGAGTTCATCCGCTCCCACGTCCCCGGCCCGCGCACCGTGCCGTTGTGCGGCAATTCGATCGGGACGGACCGGCGCTTTCTCGCCGCGCAGCTCCCCGATGTCGAGGCTGAGCTCCACTACCGATCGGTCGACGTCTCCACCATCAAGGAGCTGGCCCGGAGGTGGTACCCGGACGTGCTCGCCGGCGCACCGGCCAAGGCGGGCGGTCACCGAGCGATGGACGACATCAAGGAGAGCGTCGCCGAGCTGGCGTACTACCGTTCCACGGTCTTTCGGGCTCCGGCCGGCCCCTCGGAGGCCGGCCCCGGAGAGCGCTCACAAGCGAGGCCAGCGTGAGCGGGCAGGTGGCTCGTCCCCGCACGGGGGCACCGTCGCCGGGAGGGCGTCGGACGGAGGGCAGTGGACAGGTCTCAGGGGGGCGCAGGGTTGCGGGGGAGCACAGGGGAACCGGAAGGAGCACCGATGGTCGAGACGGCTGAGCACGACGGGGACACGCCCGGTGGGACGGACCTCGACCCCGACGGTGGAACCGTGAGCTCCGAGGCGCCGCCGAGCCTGGCCGAAGCCGTGGCCATGCTGACGGCACCGGGCCAGATGTTCGAGATGGACCAGCAGGACATCCGCGGGGTTGCCACCCGGGTGTGGAAGAACGCCCCGGAGACCCTGCGCACGGTGCTCGAGCTCTCGACCCTGCACGCCGAGCGCGACTTCCTCGTCTACGAGGACGAGCGCACCACCTTCGGCGAGCACTTCCGCATCGTCGCGTCGCTCGGTCACGAGCTCGCCGAGCGCTTCGGCATCCGCAAGGGCGACCGGGTGGCCATCGCCATGCGCAACCTGCCCGAATGGGTGATGGCCTTCTGGGCGGCCATCGTCGCCGGTGCCGTCGTCGTCCCGCTGAACGCCTGGTGGACGGGCCCCGAGCTCGCCTACGGGCTCGCCGACTCGGGCAGCGCCGTGGTCTTCGCCGACGAGGAGCGGGCAGCACGCATCGCTCCCCACGTGGACGAGCTGCCCGACCTCCGAGCGGTGGTGCTGACCAGCGAGGAGCACGACGGCGAGAAGCGCCGGGCACCGGCTGCCGGCACGCTCCCCCGCTCCTCGGGCGAGCCGGTCCCCGTCGTCCCCTTCCCCGACGCGGTGGGCACCCCGGCCGAGGACGTCCGGCTCCCCGAGGTGGCCATCGGCCCCGACGACGACGCCACGATCTTCTACACCTCGGGGACCACGGGACGGCCCAAGGGGGCCGTCGGCACCCACCGCAACAGCGTCTCGAACCTGATGAACCTGTTCTTCGTGTCGACGGTCGGCACGCTGCGCAGGACGGCACAGCTGAGCGACGTGAGCGGCGGCCAGAACGCCCACCTGTTGTCGGTCCCGCTCTTCCACGCCACCGGGTGCCACGCCATCCTGGTGTCGAACACCGCGGCCGGCGGCAAGCTCGTCATGATGCACCACTTCGACCCCGAGCGGGCGCTCGAGCTCATCGAGCGGGAGCACATCACCATCTTCGGCGGCGTGCCCGCCATGGTGATGCAGGTCCTCGACTCGCCTGACTTCGCCAAGCGCGACACCTCCTCGGTGCGGTCGATCTCCTACGGCGGCGCCCCGGCCCCACCCGACCTCGTGCGCCGGATCAAGGAGCACTTCCCGGTGGGCTCGCCGGCCAACGGCTACGGCCTCACCGAGACGTCGGCCATGACGACCATGAACACGGGCGACGACTACGTCCGCAAGCCGGACAGCGTCGGCCCCCCCGCCCCGGTGTGCGACGTCGCCGTGGTGCCGGAGGACCACGCCGGCAGTGAGCCGCCCGACCTGCCTCCCGACCCCGAGCGGATCGGCGAGCTGTGGATCAAAGGGCCGAACGTGGTCCGCGGCTACTGGAACCGCCCCGAGGACACTGCCCGCTCCTTCACCGCGGGCTGGCTGCACACCGGTGACGTCGCTCGGGTCGACGACGAGGGTTACGTCTACATCGTCGACCGGGCCAAGGACATGATCATCCGGGGCGGCGAGAACGTCTACTGCGTCGAGGTCGAGGCGGCGCTGTTCGAGCACCCGGCCGTGGCCGACTGTGCCGTGATCGGCATCCCCGACCCGGTGCTCGGAGAAGAGGTCGGCGCCATCGTCGTCCTGCGCTCGGGCGCCGAGGTCGACGCCGACGAGCTCGCTCGCTTCGTCCGCGAGCGGCTGGCCGCCTTCAACGTGCCCAAGCGGTTCTGGTTCCGCAGCGAGCCCCTCCCCCGCAACCCGGCCGGCAAGGTCTTGAAGCGCGAGCTGCGCACCGAGCTGCTCGACCGGTAGCCGACCGACCAGCCCTGACCGTCGCCAGGCCGGCCGTCAGGGTGGACCCTGGCGCTCCTCCTCGGGAGCAGAGCCGTGGAAGAACACCCAGAAGAGGACGGCGTTGACCAGTTGCAGGGCGGCGCCGAGCTCGAAGGGGAGCTCGAGGCTGACGTTGTCGAACAGGTAGCCCGACAGCACCGGGCTGGCCGCCATGGCCGCCTGGCTGGGCAGGTTGGCCAGGGCGGCGACCGAGGCCCGCTCGTCGGGATCGGCCATGGCAAGCACGTAGGACTGGCGCAGCGGGAGCCCGATGCGCTGGACGACCATCCGGACCAGGTAGGCGGCCCCCGCCAGGAGGAACGTCGGGGCGAGCACCATGGGGACGAGGAGCACGGCCTGGGCTACCCGCACGGCGGTGACGGTGCGCACCAGGCCGAACCGGCGAGCGAGCCCGGCGGCAGAGAGGGTGGAGGGCATGGTGGCCAGGTTGATCACCGAGTAGAGGATGCCGATCTCCCCCACGCCCACCCCGTAGCGGCGGTAGAGCCAGTAGGTGACGAAGGGGCCGATCATGCCGATGGCAAGGCCGTTGACGCCGTTCGTCGCCCACAGGCGGACGAGGAGCGGGCGCGACCGGTGGGGGAAGCGGATGCCCCACCGTCGGGGCGGCCCGCTCGGTGTGCCGGCCGTCCCCGGCTCCGTCCCCGACGTCGCCTGTACGACCGTCTCTCCCACCTCGGCCACGTCGACGACGTCGACCGGGAGCACCGGCTCGGGCGAGCCGACCGGCTCGGGCGGGCTGACCCGAGTGGCTGGAGGCCGAGCCGGACCACCCGGAGCTCCCACCCGGCCCGGTCGAGGAACCTCCTCGAGGGCGAGGGCGAGCAGACCCGCCACGGCGGCGAGGACCGCGGCTGCCACGAACGCCGGACGGAAGGCAGCCAGAGTCGCCGCGCCCCGTAGGTGGTGCCCGTCGGCGAGAAGCGCGAAGAGGCTCCCCACGAGCGCCCCGCCCGACGACCCGAAGGCCAGGCGGCCGAAGGCGTCGTTGCGCCGGGAGGCCGGCGTGGCATCGGTGACCATGGCCGACTCGACGGGCTGGTACGGGCCGACCGCCCCGGCGCCCGCTCCGGCGCCCCGGCCGAAGCTCCCCACCACGGCCATGGCGACCAACGCCGGCTCCCACGTCGTCGCGGCGAAGACGGCGGCGGCCACGGCCGCCAACAGCGGGACAGTGACGAGGAAGACCTTCCGGCCGACCCGGTCCGAGGTCAGGCCCACCGAGGAGGACAGCACGGCGCTGAACAGGGCGACTCCGAAGAACAAGACGCCGAGGGCGAAGCCCGTGAACCCCTGGAGCGCCAGGTAGACCGGCACGACGACCCCGGCCAGGGCCCGGGCGGCGCTCATGGCCACCCGGGCCACGAACAACACCGGGAAGTTCCTGCCCCCCCATGCCGGCACGAACCACCGTCGAAGGGCCGACGCCGCGCTCCCGGCGGGCGCCTCGTCTGTCACGGTCACCGACACGCTCCCATCGGGGCTCGAACCTAGTCGGAGCGGCGCGACCCCCTTCCCACCCTCCGTGGTCACGTGGACACTGCCCATGGACATGACGACCCACGCTGGTACCCTGACCAGGGAGCAGCCATGGCACCAGACGATCGAACCATGCCCGACGGTCCGCTGGGAGCGGCACCAGGGACGGGACCCTGGTCGGCGCAAAGTCCGATCCCGGTCGCAGCCGTACCGGTCCCTGTTCCTTCGGTCGACGTCGCTGGACGACGGGGCCGGAGCCGCCGCCCACGGCGGCTCCACGCCCGGCGCCGGACTCGGGCGCCCCTCGGACGGCGGATGGGCCTCGTCCTCTCGCTGGCCGCCGTCGCCGCCGGGCTGGCCATCGCCGGGCACATCGGCTGGTTCTACTGGCGCTCCCACACGGTCGGCGACGCCCTGATGGCTCGGGCTCGCTCCGAGATCCGCGCCGCTGACGCGTCGGGCGTGCCCTGCACGCCGGGGTCGGGAGCGCCCACCGGCACCACACAGCTCGCTCCCGCCGGGCTCCTTGCCGCCCCGGCCATCGGCCTCACGGCACCGGTCGTCGAGGGCGTCGGCAACACCCAGCTCGCCGTGGCCGTCGGCCACGTCCCCGGCAGCGTGTGGCCCGGCCAGCTCGGCACCGCCGTGCTGTCGGCCCACGACGTCTCGTGGTTCAGCCGCATCGACCACTTGCACCCCGGCGACACCATCACTTTCACCGACCGCTGCCAGACGCTCCGCTACCGGGTCGTCCGGGGCCAGGTGCTCAAGTCCGGCTCGCCTCTCTACTCGACCCTCACCCCCCAGCTGGCCCTCGTCACCTGCTATCCGCTCGACGCCCTGTTCCTCACCCCCAACCGGTACGTGGTCGAGGCCGACCTGGTGGCCGTCAGCAACCACGGTGCCGGGGCACCCCGTCCCCC
>JBMFXC010000100.1:0-7151 GCA_049964655.1 Acidimicrobiales bacterium | reverse complement strand
CCGTGGGTGACCACGTCCCCTGCGGTGCGCTCGCTCCGGGAGCGGTGGCCCCCGTACCGCCCGGAGCGACGTGGGCGACGGGGTCCTGCGGAGTGACGACTGCCCGACGAGCGGGCGACGAGGGGCTTCCCGGCGCACCACCACCCCCCGACCCTCCGGGCCCGGTAGGGGTCCCGCCGAGGAGCGGGGTGGCGACGAGGACCGCTCGCCCGACACGGCGCACGTGGGCGACCACGTGGATGGGCCCGGCCGGCGCGACCTCGCCCGTCCCACCGACCCGGTGGACCCAGTCGACGAGCACGGCGGCAGACGAGCCGGTGGTCGCCCCATCTCCGGGTCGAGTAGCCAGGCCACCGCCGACGTCGCCGGTGGCAACCGACATCGAGCCGTCGTAGTCGAAGGTGATCGAGTAGCCGTCGGCCTCGAGCGTCACACCACTCCCGTCGACCGAGAACCCGGTCTTCGCCAGCGTGAAGGAGGCCGACGTTCCCTCCCACTGGTAGTTGCACGGGTACGGGACCCACCCGTCGTAGTAGCAGGCCTGAGTGGCCACGTAGGAGGCCACCTCGACCGAGACGCTCCCCCAGATGAAGGCACTGATCCCACTGGTGGAGACCTTGATCGACACCGACGCCGACAGCGCGCCCCCGACCTCCAGGGCAGGGCCGATCTGGGCGCTGCCCGGCCCGAGGGACAGCGAGCCGTCGAACTCGAACTTGAAGGTGGTCGGCGAGGCGTCAAGCGTGATGCTGACCGGTCCGATGCTGAGACCGCCCACGGTGATCTGGGACACCGACCCGGTGAAGTTGATGCTCGGTGGGGAGAGCCCGATGTTGGCGAGCACCGAGATCTGGATGCCCTCGACGCTCCCCTGGAACCCGAGCCCCAACCCTGCCGGGTAGGTAGTGGTCCCAAGGGTGGCGCCCTCGGGGGAGATGTAGAGGGACGCGTAGTCGACCTCGAGCAGGCTGGCCTGCCCGAAGTCCTTGAACGGCTCGAGCGCTGGCGTACCCGAGTTTTTGGTGCCGATGGAGAGGTCGAGGAGGAAGGGGTCGAAGTTGAAGGCAAAGGTGATCGGCGCACCCTCGAGGTAGCCGATGGTGGTCGCCACGTTGCTCGGCAAGGCGGTGACCGTGCCGTAGAGCCCGACGTTGGGCAGCGGGATGCCGTCGCCGAAGCTGATCCCTCCCTGGAGGCCCGCGCACTTGATGGTGAGCCCGCTGATCCCAAACGCGCCCTGCCACCCGGTCGACGGACCGCTGCAGTCTCCGAACGACAGGCTCACGTTGATCCCCGTGTCGCTCACGGTCAGCTCACCGGTCAACTGGTGCGACGACGGCGACCCGATCGAGCCGGGCGAGGCGACATCCAGGGTGGCGGTCATGCCCACCGAGAAGGTCGGCCCAGCCGGGCTCAGCTCCACCTGGAGGAAGCCCGAGTCGAGGACGAGCGAGCTGCCGGCGGTCGAGAAGACGGTGAGCCCCGAGCCGAGCGAGATCGAGATCCGCAGGAGGTAGGTGTTCGTTTGGAAGTCGGCGGTGCCGACGGCGACGAGGCCGGACCCCGACGGCACGTCGATGCCGATGGCCGACAGGCCCGAGGTGACCGAACCGGGCAGCGAGATGGAAAGCGCGAAGTCGAGGCCCTGGCTCAGGTCGATCGCCCCGAGCGCGGGGTCACCGGTCTGGAACCCGGGCACGGCGGCACTCGCGTAGTAGAGGTAGGCGGTGTCGCCGTTCGAGCCGAGCCACTGCGACAGGTTGGTCTCGGTGCCCACCACGAAGGTCCCGCCCGAACCGATCTGCAAGGTGGCGTTCTGCACGAGGGACCCGCCTCCGGGCATCTGGACGGTGAGCACGAGGTGGGCGGCGACCTGGTAGGAGCCCTGGGCCTCGCTGAGGGTGAACGTCGGCGCACCGAGCTGGACGGCACCTCCGGCGAAGCTGGCAGACAGCTGGCTGAGGGTGGCCGAGAGCGAGAAGCTCCCCGCCGTCAGGTCGAAGCAACCGCTGGCCGAGGCCGAGCCGGAGAAGCCGGTGAGGGAGATGCCGAGCGACCCGGTGACGGCGAGCCACAGGTCTCCCGCTGCGACGACCGTGCACCCCGACGGGGGCGTCGCGTCCCCGAACTGGATCGCGTCGACAGCGAGCGACACGCCGCCGACCGCCAGCGAGAACACCGGGTTGCCGCTGACCCCGGTGGCCGACAGGGCGAAGGTGACCACGCCGCTGGCGTCGCTGATGGTCCCCGACAGCGCGGCATCGATGGTGACCGACGGAGCCGGCTGCCACACCTGCGCCTGGGCAGCAGCCACCGTCAGGCTCCAGGTCTCGAGAGAGGAGAGCGTCCCGTCCAGGGACAGGGAGCCGAGGCCGTCCACCGACAAGGTTCCGGTGACGGCGAGTCCGGAGGTGCCGAGCGAGAGCCCGACGTCGGTGAGGGTGACGGGGACCCCGGGGAACGGGGTGAACGGTCCGGCAATGGGGCCGGGCGTGCAGGACGACCCCGACGGCTGGCACGTCGTCACGTCCGCCGACACCGACCCCTGGGCGCTCCGCGAGATCGTGCCCCGCAGGCCGACGGTGACGCCGAAGACGACGAGCCCGGTGACGGTCACCGTTCCCGAGAAGGACCCGTCGGCGAGCCCGATGTCGACGTCGAGAGCCGCGGTGGCCGGCGCCTGGCCGGGGACAGGGACCACCCCGGTGACGGCGAGCGACAGCTTGCCCGACGAGAAGGAAAGGGCAGCGCCAGTGAGGGCGGCGCCGTCAGGGAGGACGAGGAAGGGAAAGCCGGATGGCGCCTCGAGGGCGGCGGTGAAGGTGGGCGACGACCCCGGGTCCCAGCTCCCGCTGAAGGTGATCGCCCCCCCGGGGGGCAGCGTGAACCCCGCGGCCTCGAGCATCGAGGCGACCCCCGTCGAGGGGACGAGCACGGCATCGCCGTTGAACCCCCTGGCCAGGGCCACCGTACCGATCGTCGGCGCTCCGGTGTCGAAGGCGGCGACCGGGGCCGACGAGTAGGCGAAGAACCCACTGAGGGGGATGCCGAGCGCGGAGAGGTCGACGCCGGCGACGGCCACCACCAAGGCGCCGTCGTCGTCGGAGACGGTGACGACGATTGGCAACGGGCTGAGGGTGGGGATGGAAGCGTCGGCCACGCCGTCGACGGCGATCCTCGTGCTGATGCCCCCAGTCACCGACAGGGTCACGAGCGTGACGGTGATCCCGGCCGCCACCGGCACGGTCAGTGACGAGCCGGCTGGGTCGAGCTGCAACGAGACGCCCCCCGTCCGGAGGTCGATCGAGCCCTCGACGGCGGCAGCCAGGCCGCCGCTCCCCGGTGTTCCCACCGACACGACGCCCTCGACGGAGAGCGTCGGATCGGCCGGGCGCTGGAGCGAGCCCGAGGCACAGGTCGGGGTGGTGCCGAAGGCGAGGGCGATGCAGGCGACTTCGACGGAGGCGCCGGCGGTCGGGTCCCACGTTGCCACCGGGCTCGGGGCCGTGCCGGGTAGAGGTGGCGTGCCGTCCTCGAAGTCGTAGGAGACCGAGCCTGTGGTCGTGACGGTGACCGAGCCCGTCAGCGAAGCGAGGGAGAACGAGAGCGAGCCGAACGGCGACCACGTCCCGACGTTGGCGCCAGAGACGCCGAGCGTGAAGGTTCCCTTCGAGTAGGAGCCGGTCACCGACAGGGTGAGGGCGCTGGTCGACGAGGCGGCGGCGTCGCCGAGCACGGCGGTGGCACCGAACGTCAGGGCGAAGGGCCTGGCCGACCCCGGCGCCATCAGGGTCGCCGTCACGTCCTCGAGCTCGAGTCCGGGCAGCGGCGCGTAGGGCGCACCAGCCGGTGCCATGGTGAAGACGAGCGACGGGGGCAGCGAGCCGCCGGTGCCGGTCCCCACCGTGAAGGACGCCTGGACGGGCGGACCGAAGGGGACTCCGGCGAGCACCGCCGACCCGCTCGCCGTCGGCGTCGTCCCCGACAGGGCCACGGTGACCGTCAGGTCGACCGAGGGGAGGTCGGCCGGCGGGGTGACCGGTGCGACCGTCACGGTGACCTCGGGCCCGGCGGCGTCGGAGAAGGTGAGCCCGAGGGCATAGCTGACCGAGGCATCGGGGGCACCGAACGGCAGGGACCCGATGGGGACGGTCAGGGTGCCGCTCGTCACCTGGCCGAGGGTGTCCGACCCACTGCCCGAACCGGTCACGGCGAAGCACAGTGCCGCGGTGGACCCCAGGGTGATCCCCGATCCGAGCCCCCAGGCCGCCGGCAGGGCGAGCGTGCCCCGGGTCAGGCACAGCGTCGGCGTCCCCCCACCGGCCTGGGCGTCCTCGACGTAGCCGGTCAGCCCCGAGCCGACCGTCAGCGTGCCGCCGAAGAGCGACAGCGAGCCGGCGGTCACCGGGAGGTCCGACGAAGCCGTGCACCCTCCCGTCGTGCCACCCAGGGTGACCGTCACCCGGTCGACGGTGGTCGGCAACCCGCCCACCGCGAAGGAGACGGTTGCCCCCTTCGCTCCCGCCTGGGCCCACAGGCCGCCGAAGACACTCGAGCACGCCGCGCCCGCGGTGAAGGACGCCGTGGCCGGTGCCGACCCGGCGAAGTCGGGTGAGGACGAGGCATAGGCGGCGCCGTAGGAGGTCGTCCCCGTCGCCGGTGCCGCCTGGTCGGCACACGTCGCCGTAGCCGTCACGCCCGTGCCGGCGACGAGAGGGACGGCGAGGCAACCGGCGATCCCCACACCCCCGGCGGAGAAGGACACCGTCCCCACCGGGGCGACGGCAGAGCCCACCGAGGCGTCGGCGACGGTGGCCGTGAGGTCGAGCGCGCCGGCCGCCGCCGGGTCCGGAGCGACGGCGAGCGACGTGGTCGTAGCGGCGGTGACGACGTCGACCGAGGCGGATGCCGTGCTGTCTTGGAACCCGCCGCCGGCATAGGCGAAGGTGCCGCCGAAGGTGGTCGCCCCCGGGGCGGGGTCCGGCACCTGGCACGTGGCGGTACCACCGGTGACTGACACCGTCTGACACACCGGCGTGCCGCCGGAGGTGACGGGGGCGCCGTCCTCGGTGAAGGCGACCGTCCCTTGCGCCACCGGCACGCCGCCCGTCGAGGTCACCGTCGCCCGGAGCGTGAGCGGTACCCCGTAGGCGACCGAGGCGCCGGTGGCCAGGACGGTCCCACCGGTCGTACCGGTTGCCGGCGCACCCGCCACGACGACGAGCGCCATGGTCGTCGGCGCCCCGCTGACCTGGTAGAAGGAGACGGGGGAGGTGGACGGCTGGGTCAGCGATCCCGCCGGAACGACGTAGGTGGCAACGACCTCGTCCTCGCCACCGGGATCGGGGACGAAGGTGCACGAAGCGGTCCCCGTGGCCGCCGATCCCGTTCCCGCCACGACCAGTGCCAGGCCGGTACAGGAGGCACCCGTCGTCGACGTCACCGGGTTGCCGTTCTCGGTGAAGGCGACCGTCCCGGTCGGCTCGGCGTCGCCGGCGGCCAGCGCCACGGTGGCCGTCAGGGTGACGGGCTGGCCACCGGTCTCGTTGACCGGGTTGAGCTCGCTGCCCCTCGGCGAGACGGACACGGTGGTCGGATCGGGGCTCGGCGTGTACGGCGTGGTGGCGCTGGCGGTCGTCCAGTCGGCGCACGCCGCCACGCCGCTCGAAGCCGGGCAGTAGGTGGCACTGAACGTCTCGGTGCCAAGCGTGGTCGGTGCCGGGCCGTCCGTGCAGGTGTAGACGGTCTGCTCGGCGCCGGGCGAGCCGCTCGACCGGCCCGTGGCAGCCGTCTGGGCGGCGTCGCACCCGGTGATCGGCACGGCGCTGGCACCGCTGCCGAGGAAGAAGCTCACGCCACCGTCGGGTGGGGCACCAGCCGTCGTGGTGACGGTGGCCGTGACCGTCGTCCCCGCCCCGACGTAGGCGTCGCCGGCGCCGTTGACCGCCAGCGAAGCGACGGTGGCGGTCGCCTGGCCGACGGTGATCGAGGGGCTGGAGGAGGTCGAGGGGTTGGCTTGTTGGTCACCGGAGAAGGCAGCGTCCACTTGCTCGCCGACCGAGGGGGTGAAGACACAGGCCGGCACCGTGCCATCGACCGGACCGGTGCCGGAGGTGAGCGTGACGGCAACCGGCTGCACGAGGCCCTGGCAGTCGAGCGGCGTGCCGCTCGTCGTCTGGTAGGTCAGGGTTCCCCGTGCCGTGGTGTCGCTGCTCGGGAGGTCGTGGACCGTCGCCTGCAGCGAGACGGTGGTCCCGTAGGTGACCGACACGGCGCTGGTCGAATTGTCGGCCACGAGGGTGGTGGTCGTGGCGTACTTGCCCATGGTGGCGGACGACGACGCAGCGCTGACCGACGACGCGGCGTTGTCGGTGTTGCCGCCGTAGACGGCGGTGAACGAGTAGGACTGGCCCGGGACGGGGTAGGGAGCGGTGACCCCGAACGTGCACCCGACGGAAGCTGTGGCACCGACGACGACCGAGGTGGGGACGGCCGTCGTGCACACCGGAGTCGTCGCAGAGAGCTGGTCGTAGAAGGAGACGGTGCCGCCACCGAGCGTGCCGACGGCATACGAGGCAGGCGTGACGGTGGTCGACAGGGCGATGTCCGGCGGGGTCGCCGAGGCTTGGACGGTCGCGGTGGGCGCCGCGACCGCGGTCGGGTCGGGCACGCCGTCGACGATGAAGTAGCCCGTCGTCGCTCCCGCCAGCGTGTCGTCACCGGAGTAGATGGCGACGTAGGAGGTGTCCCCGGCGGTCGTGTCGGTGAAGGTGCACGACGCCGTGCCGTTCGCAGCGACGGTCGCCGTGCAGGCCGGGAGCGTGGCACCGAGCTGCACGAAGGAGACCGTTCCAGTCGGCGTGTAACCAGCCGGCCCGGAGACGGTGGCAGAGAGGCTTGCCGTCGGGTCGCCGAGGGAGGCGGTGACCGTCGAGGGCACAGTCACCGACGGCGTGATCAGCGTCCAGCTGACCGTCGCCGAGCCTCCGGTCCCGCTCGGCGCGCCGTTGCCCGCTCCCACGGACCCCGAGGCGAAGTAGGTCGGGAGGTAGGCGTCGGCACCGCCACCGCCACCGCCGCCGCCGGCGTCGGCCTCGGCGCCACCCCCGCCACCCCCTCCCGAGACGCCGGGCCTCGCCCGCGCCCCAAAC
>JBMFXC010000099.1:1843-7369 GCA_049964655.1 Acidimicrobiales bacterium | reverse complement strand
AGCGCGTCGGCGTCCGCGCCGTCGATCCGCGCCAGGAGGCCATGGCGAATCTCGACGGTGAAGCTGCCGCCCAACTGCTGGGTGAGCGCCACGTGCTCGCCTCGGGCAAGGACGGCCAGCCGGCCGCTCGGGATCAACACGGCACGGCAGTCCCGTCGCAGCTCGACGACCTCGTTCACTTCGCCGTACCTCCTCGTGATCGGCTGGCGGAGACGTCCCGCGCGCTATCGCTATCGCTGTCGGATGCACTGTCGGTACCTCGTCGACCAGCTGACATGATTGGCTCCAGGTGAGCGGCGACGAGGCGTTCGGCATACTGGCGGATGGGGCCGTCGGCAAAACAGTCGAGGACCTCCTGGACGAACCCCGAGACGAGCAGCGCCCGGGCCTCCTGGGGCGGGACGCCTCGGGAGCGAAGGTAGAACAGGGCGTCGGGATCGAGCTGCCCGACGGCGGCGCCGTGGGTGCAAGCCACGTCGTCGGCGAAGATCTCCAGGCGGGGGCGGGTGTCGACCTCCGCCCGGTCCGACAGCAGCAGGTTCTTGTTCGTCTGGTGGGCATCGGTGCCGACAGCGCCGGGGCGGACCACGATGTGGCCGTTGAACACCCCGTGGCCGTCGCCGTCGACGACACCCTTGTAGATCTGGTGGCTCCGACAGCCCGGAGCGGCGTGGTCGACCAGGATCGCGTTGTCGTGGTGCTGGCCGGAAGCGGTGAGGAACAGCCCGTCGAGCTCGACCTCCGCGTTCTCACCGTGGAGGACGGTGTGGACCTCGTGGCGGCCGATCCGGCCACCGACGGCGAGCAGTCGGGAGGAGAAGCGACTGGAGCGGCGGAGGTGGGCCTCCAGCGACGA
The DNA here is from genome assembly GCA_049964655.1 of Acidimicrobiales bacterium. Lineage (GTDB taxonomy): Bacteria > Actinomycetota > Acidimicrobiia > Acidimicrobiales > RAAP-2 > JAJZJT01. The sequence goes on along the minus strand of JBMFXC010000099.1, from coordinate 6,513 downwards.
GAAGTGGAAGCTGTCCAGGTTCTCGTCCTGGATCACGTAGTGCGCCACCTGGGCGCCGTCATCGAGCGCCACCTGGGTGAGGGCGTTGGTCACCGACGGTTGGCCGGGAACGCCGAGGTGAGTCTCGACCACGGTTGCCTTCGACCCCGCTCCGGCGAGGACCACGATGCGGGGATGCGACCAGTGAGGAGCACGTCCCGGCACGGTGAGGAGGATGATCTCGATCGGGTCGTCGACAACTGCCTCGGTCGGCAGGTCGATGAGGATCCCGTCTGTCGCCAGCGCGTCGCTGAGGGCGCGTAGGGCGTGCGGGTACCCGTTCGAGTGCCACGACCACAGGGGCTCGAGCCGATGAGGCGCGACGGCGAGCGCGTCGTGCAGGCTGTCGAGTCGTGCACCGCTGGGCAGGTGGCCGTGGTCCGACAGCTCGGGAGCGAAGTGGCCGTCCACGACCACCAGGCGAATCCCGCCGAGCCCTGGGCCGAGCAGGTCCCGCAGCGACACGTCGGGCCAGCTCCCGCCGGTGGCAGTGCGACGGCCGGTGTCGGTATCGGTGGCGAAGGGAATGGCGAGAGCCGGATCGATCCTCGTGTAGCGCCAATCTTCGTGCTTGGCGCTCGGGAACCCGTTGGCCGTCACCCACGCCGCTGCCCCGCGTCGGGCGACGGCGAGCCAGTCCGGGTCCGACGGCCATCCCGCCAGCGGGAGCTGCAACCCCTCGCTGGGGTGGGCGGACACGGTGCGAGCTGCGAGTGTCATCGCCCTGATCCGATCGGCGCCGGCAGCTCGCGACTGCACCTGGTGTCGAACCCGGCGTAGCCGTGGGCTTCGAGCTCGGCGGCGAGCTCGGGACCGCCGGAGCGGACGATCCGCCCCCCGGCGAGCACGTGCACCCGGTCGGGGACCAGATGGTCCAACAGGCGCTGGTGGTGGGTGATGAGGATCGCGGCGGTGTCGGGGGATCGCAGCGAGCTGACACCCGCGGCGACGACACGTAGCGCGTCGATGTCGAGGCCCGAGTCGGTCTCGTCCAAGATGGCAAGGCGCGGCTCGAAGAGCAGCATCTGGAGGATCTCGTTGCGCTTCTTCTCCCCTCCGGAGAACCCGTCGTTGACCGGGCGGTCCATGAGCATCCGGTCCATCTCCACCAGGCGGCGCTTCTCCTCGGCGATGGCCAGGAACTCGACGGGACCGACTTCGTCGAGGCCTCGGGCGCGCCGCAGGGCGTTGAGGGCGGTGCGCAGAAAGTACATGTTGGCCACGCCGGGGATCTCGACGGGGTGCTGGAAGCCGAGGAACACCCCCGCCGCGGCGCGCTCCTCGGGCGTCATGGCGAGCAGGTCGGCTCCGTCGTAGAGGACCCGGCCGGCGGTCACCTGGTAGGGGTCCCGGCCGGCGAGGACGTGGGCGAGAGTGCTCTTGCCCGACCCGTTGGGACCCATGACCGCGTGGACCTCGCCGGCTGCCACCTCCAGGCTTAGCCCAGAGAGGATCTCGGTGTCGCCAATGGAAGCGTGCAGGTCGTCGATGAGCAGCATCAGCCGACCGCCCCTTCGAGGCTCACCGACAAGAGGCGCTGGGCTTCGACGGCGAACTCCATGGGCAGCTCCCGGAACACCTCCCGGCAGAAGCCGTTCACGATCATCGAGGTGGCCTCCTCCTCACCGATGCCGCGCTGGCGCGCATAGAACAGCTGGTCGTCTGAGACCTTGGAGGTGGTCGCCTCGTGCTCCACCCGAGCGGAGGGATGCTTCACCTCTATATAGGGGAAGGTGTGGGCGCCGCAGTCGGGCCCGATGAGCAGCGAGTCGCAGCGGGTGTGGTTGCGGGCCCCCTGGGCCGATCGCAGCATCTTCACCAGGCCCCGGTAGGTGTTCTGGCCGTGACCGGCGGAGATCGCCTTGGACACGATCGTGCTGGTCGTGTTCTTGCCTATGTGGATCATCTTGGTGCCGGTGTCGGCCTGCTGGTGGTTGGCCGACAGGGCGACGGAGTAGAACTCGCCGACCGAGCCGTCGCCTTGGAGGACGACACCGGGGTACTTCCAGGTGATCGCCGAGCCGGTCTCCACCTGGGTCCAGGAGATCTTCGAGCGCGCCCCGGCGCAGCGTCCGCGTTTGGTGACGAAGTTGTAGATCCCGCCTTTGCCCTCGGCGTCGCCGGGGTACCAGTTCTGCACCGTCGAGTACTTGATGCGGGCGTCTTCCATGGCGACCAGCTCGACGACCGCGGCGTGCAGCTGATTGTCGTCGCGCATCGGGGCGGTACAACCCTCCAGGTAGCTCACCTCCGCCCCGTCCTCGGCGACGATGAGGGTCCGTTCGAACTGGCCGGTGCCCGCAGCGTTGATGCGGAAGTAGGTGGACAGCTCCATCGGGCAGCGCACCCCTTTGGGGACGTAGCAGAACGACCCGTCGGTGAACACCGCCGAGTTGAGCGTGGCGAAGAAGTTGTCCTTGTAGGGGACCACCGAGCCGAGATGGGCGCGTATCAGGTCGGGATGGTCGCGCACGGCGTCGGAGAACGAGGAGAAGATGACCCCCGCCTCGGCGAGCTTTGCCTGGAAGGTGGTGGCGACCGATACCGAGTCGACCACCGCGTCGACCGCCACGCCCGAGAGACGCTCCTGTTCGGAGAGGGAGATCCCGAGCTTGTCGAACATCGCCCGAAGCTCGGGGTCCACCTCCTCCAGGCTTCCCGGCGTCACCCTCGCCTTGGGCGCCGCGTAGTAGATGATGTCGTCGTAGTCGATCGGCCCGTAGGCCACGTTCTGCCACGTCGGCTCCGAAAGCGTGAGCCAATGGCGATAGGCACGCAGGCGCCAGTCCAGCAGCCAGTCCGGCTCGTCCTTCTTGGCCGAGATGAGCCGAATCACCTCCTCGCTCAGGCCCTTGGGGGCGAGGTCGCTGTCGATGTCGGTGACGAACCCGTAGGCGTACTCGCGTCCGGCCAGCTCGGCCCAGTCACTCCGGGTGGTGCTCATGCAGGTGCGCCCACGGGACGGCCGACGCGCACCCGCCAGACACGGGGTCCCTCCTCGAGGTAGTCCCAGGTGTACTCGCCGGCGTGCTGCGCCTCGAACTGGTAACGCAGGGGCTTGGGATCGTGGTCGTTGACCAGCACGAACCCGGAACCGCCAGCAAGGGCGTCGTAGGCGGCAAAGATCGACTCGTGGCGCTGCCCGTGCGGGAACCGGCGGACGTCGAGCTCCGGCTCCGATCCGACGCCGCTGGCAGCTGCGCCCGACGCCGAGGCAGTCCCAGCGCCCACCCGGCCGATGCGCACCCGCCAGACCGCCGGTCCGGCTTCGATGGCCTCCCAGGTGTGCTCGCCAGCGTGCTCCGCCTCGAACTGGTAGCGCAGCGGCTTGGGGTCGTGGTCGTTCACCAGCACGAAGCCAGCACCCGGGGCCAGCGCCTGGTAGGCGGCGAAGATCGACTCGTGACGCTGGGCCGGGGCGAGCTCCCGCACGTCGAGGATCTCGTCGTCGGCCGACTTGCCGGTGGTTGCACGGGTCGAGAAGGCGACCGGTTCGGCCGTGACGGAGCGGACTAGGCGATGCAGGGTGGCAGTCACACGCACGGCGAGATCGGGCCTCGGGACTCGCAGCGCCGCCCACGCCTGGGCGACGATCCGACAGGCCCGATCACCCTCGCCCGCGTCTGCGAGGGCGCTGCCCGCCTCAAGCAGCAGTCCGAGAAGGGTCGTGTCAGTGTCGGGGACCGAGACATCGTCCGCGGTCGATGTCTCGGTTTGGGCTGCCTCGGTGAGCCGGTGCATCTGCACCAGCAGCTGCGACAGGCTCACCGTGTCGTCCGCCTGGAGCGGTGGCAGGAGGAGGTCGTTCTCCTTGGCCACGTGGGCAGTGAACAGCGTCCCGATCGACTCGGCGAGCTCGGCGGCATCGGCTGGGCTCTGCGACTTCGCCAGAGCTTCGACCGACGCCACCAGCTGCCGGTGCTCCGCGATCATCTCCGCCACCGTGCCCGCCAGGGCGGCAAGACCGCCGGCAGCCTGGTAGATGGAGTGCTCCTCGGCCATCGCGTGCGGGAGGACCTCTTCGGCCACGTAGGCGACCAGCTCAGCTACCGCCGCCTCGTAGGGGCGGTCACTCCCAACAGCTTCTCGAAGAGTAGTCACCCGCCGCACCACCTGGTCCTCGAGGCTGCGGTGATGGGCCAGCATCGCCTCGAAGGCGTCGGCGTCAGTAATCGTCATGGGATGATCCTCCTCGTGTGGAGATCCTGAAGGACCTCGTCTTCCGCTCTTGATCCTATCTCCAGTATAAACTAGAGAAACAAGCCCCAAAGCCGACCGAGCGAACCTTCTATCGGGTGTCACGAACCAGTCGGTGCAGTGCTGTCGGCTCGATTCACCCCCAGACGGGCGATGAGCAAGGAGAAAAGGACCATGCTGACCACGAGCACGCCGCTGGTCGCCGTGGAGCTGGTCGCGGCGTCGATCTGGGTGGGGAGCCTCGTCTGCCTTGCCGTCGTGACCGCCGCGGCCCGCCGGGTCCTCGATACGCCGTCCCAGGTGGCGCTGTTCCGAGCCGTCGGTCGTCGCTACGGTCTCGTCGGCACCACCGCCCTGCTGGTGGCGATCGGGACCGGCCTGGCGCTCTCGTGGCCGCCAGCTGCGTGGTCACCCATCACCGACTCGGCCGTCGC
>JBMFXC010000099.1:0-1743 GCA_049964655.1 Acidimicrobiales bacterium | reverse complement strand
GCGATGGCGAGGGCTCCGTTGGTACCAGATCCGCTTCGCGCTCGGAGAAGCGGGAGGCGATCGCGGAGGACGCGTTCTGACCCCGGTTCCGCCCGGCCGAGCACTCGTGGCCCCGGGGTCGGCCGGAGCGGGCGACGCGTTCAGGAGCCAGTTTCACTCGCGTCGCCGGAAGGAGCCGGCCTGTCGAGCTGCCCCAGGCGGGCGAGCATCCTGCGGGCCCACGCGTGCCAGGACGGGGCCAGTTCGGGCACGTCGAGCAACTCACCGGCCCTCCGGTGGTCGCCGTAGTAGATGTTGGCCACGTCCACAGCTCGGAAGCCGTGAGAAGGACGGTGGAGCACCTCGATGTCATCGCCAGCCCGGAGCTCTCCCTCCTGCACGATTCGTAGGTAGACGCCGTGGCGTCGGGCGGCGGCGAAACGCGCCGGGAACTCGTCGTCCCCCATGCGAATGCCGAGCTTGTAGCACGGGATGCGAGGTTGCGTCACCTGAAGGAGCACGCTGCCCACTTGCCAACGCTCACCCACCACGGCCCCGTTCAGGTCGAGGCCGGTAGTGGTGAGGTTCTCGCCGAAGCTGGCAGGGCTGACTTCGACGCCGAGCTCCTCGGACCACCACCGCTCGTCCTCTGCCGCGTAGGCGTACACCGCCTTGTCTGGGCCCCCATGGGCTCTGCGGTCAGCCTGGCCATCGCCCTCCAGGTTCACCCCGCGCACGGCGACCACCCCCACGACAGGTGACTTCCAGATCCCCGAGCGGATCGTCCGCCCCTGCCAGACCACCTCACGGGGCAGGCCCACGTTCACCGCCTGTACCACAGCGCGGGCAGCCTGTCGCTGGGATGGCGGTGGGTCGGTCACGGTCCGTTCGTCGCCAGGAGCGGGGGATGGTCGGCACTGCCTGCCGCGGCAGGCGTTCCTGGGGTGAACTGCGGTCGGGAGTCGTCCACCGCGGGGTGATCAGGTTCGCCGGAGTGCGCCTGGACGAGCCGTTGCATGGCGAGGATCCGTTGGCGAATCAGCTTCACGCGGCGGGGAAAGCTGGCCGACCGGTACTCGGCACGGCGGTGCTGCTGGGGCGACACCCGATAATGGAGGGCAGGCGCACCGGTGTGCCAGCCATCGAAGAGGGTGCTCAGGGCGGCCAGCATCTCGACGTCCTCGCCCGGGGAGAGCGCGCTGCACCCGCCGACAGCCAAGAAGGCATCGCGGCGCACGAAGAGGCTGGCGGGATGGACGGGCAGCGGACCCTCGTCGTGTTCCAGCAACCACCGTGCGAATGCGGGGCGGGGCAGCGGTCCGGGGGCGAAGCCATTGCCGGAGACGGGCCGAGGTCCCGCTTCGGTCAGGTCCAGGGCCCCGCCGGTGATCCACAGCACGTCGACGTGTCGTTCGACCACATCGATTGCGGCGGCGAGCGCACCGGGGGGAAGGATGTCGTCGTCGTCCAGCATACGGATCCAGGTGCCTCGGGCACACGAGACGCCGACGTTGCGCGCCCCGGCAGGTCCCTGCTGCGCCCAGGTGCCGAGGTACCGGATCCTCGGGTCGTCGGGGACGGTTCTCGAATCGACGGCAGGGCCGTCCTCCACGACGATCCATTGGAGACCCCATCCGGGGGGCAGGCGCTGGGCCCGCACACTCTCCCATGCCTCGGCGAGATACCGGTTCGGACCCCGGCGCAACGGCGTGACAATCGAGATCAGGGTCATCGGGGACGGCCTGTTGATCGCCTGTTCCCATG
>JBMFXC010000098.1:0-7814 GCA_049964655.1 Acidimicrobiales bacterium | reverse complement strand
GGCACAGTCCCTGCGGCACCGGTGGCAGCTCCTCCGGGGGTGGCGGCGCGTCGGGCCCTGTCGGCATCTGAGGCTCCCCGGCCGAGACGCTGGTCGCGGCGCGGGGCCGGTCGTCGGCGTCCGAGCGAGCCCAGCTCACCGTCGTCTCCCAACGGGCGTGGCCCACTGGCGTCGCCGGCTGCGCCGGGCGCTCAATACCGGGCGCCGATCTTGCGCCACCGACGACCGCTGGTACCCGGCTCGTTGGGCGGGGCAGCGACCCGGCTGCGGTACACGACGAACGGCCGCCACAGGTACCACACCGGGTAGCTCCAGGCGTGCACCAGCCGGCTGAACGGCCACACCGCGATCACGGCCCACGCCGCGGTGGCATGCACCTGGTAAAGGAGGGGCGCATGGGCGATGGCCGCCACGTCAGGGTTGCCGACGAACAGGCCCCGGAACCACAGCGCCACGCTCTGTCGGTAGTCGTAGCCCGAGCCGAGCAGGTTGACCCCGACGGTCTCGGCGATGCCCATCGCGATGACGATCGCCAACAGGATAAGCGCCAGCCAGTCGACCGGGCTGGTGGTGGCTCGGACCCGGGTGACGAAGAGGCGCCGTCCGGCAAGGATCGCCACGCCGACGATGACCAGCACCGCGGCGAGCGTGCCGGCGCCGGCGGAGAACCAGCGGTAGGCGACCTCGGGGATCCCGATGGCGTGGGTCCAACTCTCGGGGATCAAGATGCCGATGACGTGCCCGCCGATAGCCGCGAAGGTCCCGTAGTGGAAGATCGGGCTCCCCCACTTGAGCCAGCGCTTCTCCTGGAGCTGGGTCGAGCGACTGGTCCAGCCGAACTGGTCGTAGCGGTAGCGCCAGATGTGGCCGATGACGAAGGTGGCGAGCGCCACGTACGGCAGGATCACCCACCAGAACAGCTCGAAGCCGGTGATGCCGTTCATCGCCGGGTCGCTCCCATGGTTACCCCTTGGCTGGTGACCCCCTGGGCGATGACCTCGGGCGGCGCGAAGGGCTCAAGACCGACCCGCTCGGACGGCGGTCCCTGGGCCCGGTAACGGGCCAGCGCGCTGCGGTCGGCCCGGGTAAGGCCACCGAGCGCATCGACGACCGCCCGCACCACCTCGACATAGGGGCTCTTCGCCTGCTCGAGGTCGGCTCGCAGCGCCTCGAGGGCGGCTCGGTGCTCGCAGAGCACGGCGGCCCCGGCGGAGGTGACCGCCGCCAGCTCCAAGAGGGCGGGCAGGAAATCGGGCAGCTCGCCGGGGGCCACGCACAGTCCGGCGGCCCGGTAGGCGTCGACCAGGGCGGTGAGGGCCATACCCCGCTCCCTCGTGTCCCCGTGTCGGTAGTAGGTGAGGTGCAGGCTGCGGCGTCGGCGCAGGTCGAAGGTCTCCACGTAGCCGGTCGCCGCCGCCATGGGTGCCAACTCGCCCAGCCACGCCGTCGCTCGCTCGAGGCGGTCCCGGGTCGGGCCCTTCGGAAGGCGACCGAGGGCGTCGGTGACGGCGGCGAGGTCGTCGGTGAAGCCGTCGTCTGGGTAGCTGAGGAGCACCGAGGCGCAGCCGAAGACCACCGCAGCGACGGCCCGCCTCATCCCGCTCCCCCCAGGGTCGCCGGGCCGAGCGGGCCGGGGGAAGGGCGCTCGCTCACCACCAGGTGCAGCCGGCCGCGCTGGTCCCGGCCGGCGACCGAGTCGTCGGCCGACTCCTGGCGCTGGAGGTGGAACCCGGGCACGGCTTCTGGTTCCGGGCCTGCGCCGCCCATCCCCGGGCCGCCTTCTTCATCGAGCGAGCAGCCGGACATCGAGTGCTGGGCGAGGAGCCGGCCGGCGTTCTCGGCGTGGGCCGGCGGCACCACGTAGCGGTCTTCATAGCGGGCGATGGCGAGGAGGCGGAAAAGGTCCTCAGCGTCGTCGTCTGAGAGCCCGACGTCGGCGGGGTCGACGTCGGGGTGGGTGCCGAGCTGGTGGGCGCGCATCACCGTGCGCACCATCGCCAGTCGGCGCAGGGCATCGCGCACCGGGGCGACACGCCCGGCGGTGAACAGGTTGGCCAGGTACTCGACGGGGATCCGCAGGGTGTCGATGGCGGCGAAGATGTTGTCGGGGTTGTCCTCGTTGTAGCCAGCCGCCGCCGTCACGTCAGCCACCGGGGAGAGCGGCGGGACGTACCAGACCATCGGCATGGTCCGAAACTCAGGGTGCAACGGCAGGGCGACGCGGTGGCGCACGATGAGCGCGTAGGCCGGTGAGCGCCGCGCCGCGGCCACCCAGTCGTGCGGGATGCCCTGGCGCTCCGCCTCGGCGGCGACCGCCGGGTCGTTCGGGTCCAAGAACACCTGCAGCTGCGCCTCGTAGAGGTCTTGGGCGTCGGGGGTGGCCGCCGCCGCGGTGACGGCGTCGGCGTCGTAGAGGACAAGCCCCAGGTAGCGCAGTCGCCCCACGCAGGTCTCCGAGCAGATGGTGGGCAGGCCCGCCTCGATGCGCGGGAAGCACAGCGTGCACTTCTCGGCCTTGCCGGTGCGGTGGTTGAAGTACACCTTCTTGTAGGGACAGCCCGAGACGCAGAACCGCCAGCCCCGACAGCGATCCTGGTCGACGAGGACGATGCCGTCCTCCTCCCGCTTGTACATCGCCCCCGACGGGCAGCTGGCGACGCAGCTCGGGTTGAGGCAGTGCTCGCAGATGCGGGGCAGGTAGAACATGAACACCGACTCGAAATCCATCTTGACCTTCTCGGCCATCGCTTCGATGTTCGGGTCGCCGAGGGCCCGACCGGGGGCGCCGGCCAGGTCGTCCTCCCAGTTGGTGCCCCACTTGGGCGTCATCTCCCGTCCGGTCAGGGCCGAGCGGGCCGAGACCGAGGGCGATTTGGTCCCCGCCGGGGCGTTGATGAGGCGGGCGTAGTCGTAGGTGAACGGGTCGTGGTAGTCGTCGATCGTCGGCAGGTCGGGGTTGTAGAAGATCGTCGCCAACCGCTTGAGGCGACTGCCCCCCTTGAGCCGCAGCCGGCCCTTGCGATCCAGCTCCCAGCCGCCCTTCCACTGCTCCTGGTCCTCGTAGCGGGCCGGGTAGCCAAGCCCCGGCTTGGTCTCGACGTTGTTGAAGTAGACGTACTCGGTGCCCGGCCGATTGGTCCAGGTCTGCTTGCAGGTGACGGTGCAGGTATGACAGCCGATGCACTTGTCGAGGTTCATGACCATGCACACCTGGGCCATGATCCTCACCGGGTCGCTCCAATCGTGCCCAGAAGGACGGGGCGCATCAGAACTCGACCTCCTGGGAGCGGCGGCGGATGACGGCCAGCTCGTCGCGCTGGGATCCCGTCGGCCCGTAGTAGTTGAACCCGTAGGAGAGCTGCGCGTACCCGCCGATCATGTGGGTGGGCTTCATGACCACCCGGGTGAGCGAGTTGTCGGTCCCGCCGTGCAACCCCGAGAGCTCGGAGACCGGCATCTCGAGGTGCCGGTCGACGGCGTGATACATGAGCACCGTGCCAGGAGGCACCCGGTGGGTCACCGCCGCCCGGGCCACGGTGACCCCGTTGCGGTTGTAGGCCTCGATCCAGTCGTTGTCGGCCACCCCAATGCGCCCGGCGTCGAGGTCGTTCATCCAGATGACCGGACCACCCCGGAACAGGTTGAGCATGTGGGGGTTGTCCTGGTACTCCGAGTGGATCGACCACTTCGAGTGCGGGGTGAGGAAACGAGCCACCAGCTGAGGTTCGCCGAGCTCGGACCGGCTCGGATCCCCGAAGGTGGAAAGCAGGTCGAGCGGCGGACGGTAGGTGGGGAGCATCTCGCCCAGCTCGGCCATCCAGTCGTGGTCCAAGAAGAAGTGCTGGCGACCGGTCAAGGTGTGCCAGGGCTTCAAGCGCTCCACGTTGATGGTGAACGGCGCGTAGCGCCGGCGCTCGGACTCGCACCCGGACCACTCCGGCGAGCAGATCACCGAGCGGGGTTGGGTGACGGTGTCGGCGAAGGTGATCCGGTCGCCAGCCCGTTCGTGAGCCAGGTCGGCCAGGGTGACGCCGGTGCGGCGTTCGAGCTCTTCGAAGCCGGCCACCGCCAGGCGTCCGTTGGTGGTGCCCGACATGGCCAGGATGGCCTCGCAGAACAGGTCGTCGCGATCGATCCGGGGGCGCCCGTGGGCCGCCCCGCCCCGGGTCGTCCCGTTACGGGACCGCAGGTAGTCGACCTCACCGCCGACGGGAAGCCGGACCCCCTTGGTGGTGGCGCCGAGCTCGTCGATGAGGGGGCCGAGCGCCCGGAAGCGGTCGACCAGGTGGGGGTAGTCGCGCTCGACGACCACCAGGCGGGGCATCGTCTTGCCCGGGACCGGGTCGCACTCCCCCGCCGCCCAGTCGACTGCCCGGCCACCGGGCTGCGCGCACTCGTCGGGGCTGTCGTGGAGCAGTGGGATAGCGACCACGTCGTGCCGGACCCCGAGCCGGCCCTCGGCCAGGCGGGAGAACTCCGCGGCCAGGTCGCTGAAGATGTCAAAGTCGCTTCGTGCCTCCCACGGGGAGGCGATGGCTGGGTTGAAGCTGTGCACGAAGGGGTGCATGTCCGTCGATGACAGGTCGTGCTTCTCGTACCAGGTGGCGGTGGGCAGGACGACATCGGCGTAGATGCCCGTCGAGGTCATGCGGAAGTCGATGTCGACCAGCAGGTCCAACTTGCCTCGGGGAGCCTCGTCCCGCCACGTCACCTCGGCCGGCTGCAGCCCCGGCGGACACTCCTCGGCCGCCACCGCGTTGTCCGCGCCGAGCAGGTGGCGCAGGAAGTACTCGTGCCCCTTTCCCGAGGAGCCGAGCAGGTTGGAGCGCCACACCGTCAGCACCCGCGGGAAGTTGGCCGGGTTGTCAGGATCGGTGGCGGCAAAGCGCAACCGCCCGGCCGTGAGCTCGTCGACGATGTAGTCGCCCACCTCCTGGCCCGCCGCCTCCGCCTGGTCGGCCAGGTCGAGGGGGTTCCGGTCGAAGGTCGGGTGGGAGGCCAGCCACCCCTGGCGGGCCGAGTAGGCGTTGAGGTCGGCGACCGACTGACCAGCGAACCGGCCCTCACCGAGGGGGCTCGACAAAAGGTCGGCCCGGGCCCCCTCGTAGCGCCACTGGTCGCTGGCTAGGTACCAGTAGGGGGTGGCAGGCATGTGCCGGGTGGGCCGCGCCCAGTCGTAGGCGAAGGCGAGGGTGAACCAGCCGGTGAGCGGCCGGACCTTCTCCTGGCCGACGTAGTGGGCCCAGCCGCCGCCGTTCACGCCCTCGCACCCGCCTAACATGAGCAGCGACAGGAAAGTCCGGTAGATCTGGTCGGAGTGGTACCAGTGGTTGGTACCCGCCCCCATGGCGATCATCGACCGGCCGCCGGACACCTCGGCGTTGCGGGCGAACTCGCGGGCCACCCGGGCACACGCCACCGCCGGCACCGACGTGATCCGCTCGGCCCAAGCCGGAGTGTAGGGCACCTCGGCGTCGTCGTAGTCGCTCGGCCACAACCCAGGTAGGCCATCGCGGGCGACCCCGTACTGCGCCATAACGAGGTCAAACACCGTGGTCACCCACCGCTCACCCACCTCGATAGCCGGGACCCCCCGCCGCAGCACCCCGCCGCCCTCGCCGTCGCCCACGTCGAAGCGGGGCAGGTCCACCGCCAGCGCCTCGGATCCGGGCCGACCGTGCAGGCTGAGAGCGGGACGGATGTCCTCGAGGCGCAGGTTCCAGCGCCCTTCGCCCGCCTCGGTCCAGCGGAAGCCGAGCGACCCGTTGGGCACCGCGGGGGCACCGCTCGCCTCGTCGAGCACGACGGTCTTCCACGCCGCGCCCTCTTCGGTGTCCCCGAGGTCGGCGGCGGTGACGAAGTGGTCGGGCACCCAGGCGTCCTCACGTCGGCGCAGCGAGACGAGGAACGGGAGGTCGGTGTAGGTGCGGGCGTAGGCCTCGAAGCGCGGCACCTGGCGGTCGCGGTAGAACTCGGTGAGCATGACGTGGCCCATCGCCATCGCCAGGGCCGCGTCCGTCCCCGGCGCGGCGGGAAGCCAGTCGTCGGCGAACTTGGTGTGGTCCGAGTAATCCGGGGAGACCACGACGACCTTCTGGCCCCGGTAACGGGCCTCGGTCATGAAGTGGGCGTCGGGGGTGCGGGTGATGGGGAGGTTGGTGCCCCAGATGATCAGGTAGCTGGCGTTCCACCAGTCGGCCGACTCTGGCACGTCGGTCTGGTCGCCGAAGACCTGGGGCGAGGCGATGGGCAGGTCGGCGTACCAATCGTAGAACGAGGGGATGGTGCCGCCGAGCAGCGAGTAGAAACGGGTGCCCGCTGCATAGGAGGTCATCGACATGGCCGGGATCACCGTGAACCCCGCGGTGCGGTCCGGTCCGTAGGCGGCGACGGTGTGCACATGGGCGGCGGCGACCAGCTCGAGGACCTCGGCCCAGGTGGCGCGCACGAAGCCGCCCCGGCCCCGAGCCGACTTGTAGGCCGAGGCAGTCTCGGGATCGGAGGTGATCTCGGCCCACGCGGCTACCGGGTCGCCTTCGTGGCGGGCCTTGGCCGCTCGGAAGGAGTCGAGCAGGACACCCCGGACATACGGGTAGCGGACTCGGGCCGGTGAGTAGGTGTACCAGGAGAACGACGCCCCTCTCGGGCACCCCCGGGGCTCGTACTCAGGGGAGTCGGGGCCGACCGAGGGGTAGTCGACGGCCTGGGTCTCCCAGGTGATGATCCCGTCCTTCACATATACCTGCCACGAGCACGACCCGGTGCAGTTCACCCCGTGAGTGGAGCGGACAACCTTGTCGTGGCGCCAGCGCTCCCGGTAGAACTCCTCGGCTTGGCGACCACCCCCTCGATGCAGCTCGCGCCCGTCGGCCGACGGCTCCCCGGGCTGGAGGTAGCGGGCGGCGCGAACCAGACCCGTGTCAGCGAGGAGCTGAGGGTCGCCACCGGCCCGCTTGGTTCGGGATCGATCGGATGCCACCACCCTCCTTCGCTGACACGCTCATGCCCGGTTTCTGCTCGCTTACCTCGTCTGCGCATCCATCGCGCAGGGCCTGCCTGGCCACCCTACCGAGCATGCCGGCGAGGACGATGGCGGACCGTCCCGACTATCATTGTGCGAGGGCACTTCCACTCGCAACTCGAAAAACCATCGAGTGCTCATCGCGCCAACGGTACCGTGACGGACCGCGGTGGCCTGTCACGGCGCTGGGGCATCCCGTCGTAATGCCTGCCAGCGTCGGTGGGCGTCTTCGAACGCTGCGCCTTGCTCCCGTGCCGGAGCATCGACACCAACCGCGGGCTGTCCGGCCGGCGGAGGCCCGTCAGGGTAAGAGATCCGGATACGCCCGTACCGGCCGTCCCCGTGGTCCACGAAGCAGTCCGGCTCCGGGGTCCGTCCAGGGTTGCCGTCGCGGTAGCCGAGCTCGGTGAGGATCGCTTCCGCGGCGACGACACCGGACACTGTGGCCGGGTCGGCAGCTCTCGGGTACGGGCTCGCGGCGGCGTCACCGGCGACGAAGATCCCCGGTACCGCGGTGGCGAACCGGTCATCGACCGGAACGAGAACGCTGCCGTCGCTCAAATCATGGAGCAAGGGGCTGGCTCGGTGCGGTGGGATCACGATCGTCAGGTCCGCGCCATCAAGGGCACCCGCCTCGCCGACCAACCGGCCGGTAGCCAGCGCCTCCGTATCGACATGCATTCCCAACCGGACGTCGACGCCGGCCTCGGTGCAGGCGGCGAGGAGAAAGTCCCCGATGCTACGTCCGAGAGCGGCCAGGGGATGCCCTTCGGGCGTGAGGAGTCGGACCTCG
>JBMFXC010000097.1:3177-7841 GCA_049964655.1 Acidimicrobiales bacterium | reverse complement strand
AGACGTGGACGATGCCGTTGGCGTCGATGTCGAAGGTGACCTCGATCTGCGGCACACCGCGAGGCGCTGGGGGCAGGTCGACGAGCTGGAACTTGCCGAGCGTCTTGTTGTACATGGCCATCTCGCGCTCGCCCTGCAGGACGTGCACCTCTACCGAGGGCTGGTTGTCCTCGGCGGTGGTGAACACCTCGGACCGCTTGGTCGGGATGGTCGTGTTCCGCTCGATCAGGCGGTGCATGACGCCGCCTTTCGTCTCGATGCCGAGCGACAGCGGGGTGACGTCGAGCAGGAGGACGTCCTTCACCTCTCCCTTGAGGACGCCGGCCTGTACGGCGGCGCCCACGGCCACGACCTCGTCGGGGTTGACACCCTTGTGGGCCTCCTTGCCGGTCAGGCTCTGGACCAGGTCCTGCACGGCCGGGATCCGGGTGGAACCACCCACCAGCACCACGTGGTCGATGTCGTCCTTGGACAGCCCGGCGTCCTTGATGGCCTGCTCGAACGGTCCGCGGCACCGCTCGACCAGCTCGGAGGTCAGCTCGTTGAACGTCGCCCGGGTCAGCTTGACGTCGAGGTGCTTCGGCCCCTCGGAGGTGGCCGTGATGAAGGGCAGGTTGATCTGGGTCTCCTGCACCTGGGAAAGCTCGATCTTCGCCTTCTCCGCCGCCTCCTTCAGGCGCTGCATGGCCATCTTGTCGTTGGCAAGGTCCACGCCTTCGGTGTCCTTGAAGGTCTTCACCAACCAGTCCATGACTCGCTGGTCCCAGTCGTCGCCACCGAGATGGGTATCGCCCGAGGTCGCCTTGACCTCGAAGACCCCGTCGCCGATCTCGAGGATGGAGACGTCGAACGTGCCGCCACCCAGGTCGAAGACCAGGACGGTCTGGTCTGCGCCCTCCTTGTCGAGGCCGTAGGCCAGTGCGGCGGCAGTCGGCTCGTTGATGATGCGGAGCACCTCGAGGCCGGCAATGGTGCCCGCCTCCTTGGTCGCCGTCCGCTGGGCGTCGTCGAAGTAGGCCGGGACGGTGATCACGGCCTGGTTGACGGTGTCGCCCAGGAAGGCTTCGGCGTCCCGCTTGAGCTTGCCGAGGATGCGGGCCGAGATCTCCTGAGGCGTGTAGGCCTTGCCGTCGATGTCGACGGTCCACGAGGTGCCCATGTGGCGCTTGACCGAGCGGATGGTCCGGTCGGGGTTGGTGATCGACTGACGCTTGGCCACCTCGCCCACCAGCACCTCGCCCGACTTGGCGAAGCCCACCACCGACGGCGTGGTCCGTCCACCCTCGGCGTTCGGGATGACCACTGGCTCGCCACCCTCCAACACGCTGACCACCGAGTTCGTCGTCCCGAGGTCGATTCCCACTGCCTTGGCCATCACTGCCTCCTCACTGCCTGCGGTGCGTTCCGAGGTCCGGCGCACACGGTGAACCGTCGCACCGGCGGTGCGTTCCGTGAGGTCAGTATAACAAAGTTGATAGCGGTCGTGTCAACTTTCTTTGGCCTCTTGACAGGGGGCCTTGTCACTGGGGCCCTGAGCCGACGTCGTCGGGCGCGGGCGCGTGCCCGGGTCGTCGTGGTGACCGCTTCGGATTGCCCGACGGGGGTCGGAGTACGCTGCTCCCATGCCTGACCTGGTCCTGCTCCGCCACGGCGAGTCGCTCTGGAACGCCGAGAACCTGTTCACCGGCTGGCACGACGTCGACCTGTCCCCGAAGGGCGAGGGCGAAGCCCGGGCCGCCGGTGCGCTCCTCGCCGGGACCGGCGATCTCGACCTCCGCGTGGTCCACACCTCGCTTTTGACCCGTGCTGTGCGCACGGCCAACTTGGTGCTCGAGGCAGCAGGTCGGAGCTGGCTACCGGTCCGGCGTCACTGGCGATTGAACGAGCGCCACTACGGCGACCTGCAGGGGCGCAACAAGAAGGAGACGGCCGAGCGGTTCGGGGCCGACCAGGTGAAGGTGTGGCGGCGTAGCTACGACACGCCTCCACCGGAGCTGCCCGAGGGTGACGAGCGCCAGGCCGCCGGGGACCCTCGGTACCGAGACGTGCCGGCAGAGGCCCTGCCACGCACCGAGTGCCTGGCCGACGTCGTCGCCCGAGCCCTCCCCTACTGGCAGGACGCCATCGTCCCGGACCTCCTCGCCGAGGGGGCACGGGGCGGGAGCGTGTTGGTGGTCGCCCACGGCAACAGCATCCGCGCCCTGCGCAAGCACCTCGACGGCATCGCCGACGAGGACATCGTCGGCCTGGAGATCCCCACGGGCATCCCCTTCCGCTACCGTCTCGACGACGACCTCGCCGTTGTCTCGGCGGAGTACCTCGGCGACCCCGAGGCGGCGGCGCGGGCCGCAGAAGCGGTGGCCCGCCAGGCTGGCTGAGCGACCTGGCACCCGCCCTCCTCGACGGGGCGGACACGACGACGACCGACGCCAAAGCGCCGGCCGTCGTCGTGTAGAGGCCGCACCCCGGCCGGCTCGATCGCCAAGCCGGAGGCGGGCAGCAGCCGCCGGCCGTGGCGAGGGAACGGCGGCCGGCAGCGGAGGAGCGCCCTAAAGGGCGTCGACGCCGCGCTCGCCGGTCCGCACCCGGACGACCTCGTCCACGGCCACGACCCACACCTTGCCGTCACCGATCTTCCCCGTTGCCGCCGCGTCGACCACGGCGTTGACCACGTCGTCGACCTGGCTGTCGTCGACCACGATCTCGAGACGGACCTTGGGCACGAACTCCACCTGGTACTCGGCACCCCGGTAAACCTCGGTGTGGCCCCGCTGCCGTCCGAAGCCCTGCACCTCGCTGACGGTCAGGCCGTGGACGCCCATCGTCTTCAGCACTTCCTTTACGTCATCGAGCTTGAACGGCTTGACCACCGCTACGACCAGCTTCACGTCTGACTTCCTTTCGTCGGGAGGGCTGCTGCGATCCGGGGGTGGGCCGCCCCGCCACAAAGGCTAGGGCGGCCCACCGGTCGACCGGGGCGTTCAGCCCGTGGTGGCGTCCTCGAGCGCCGCCCGTCCGGCCCCGAGGCGCTCGGCGAAGGTCGGCTCGGGGTAGACCTCCTCGTCGTGGATGGCGAGGTCGCCGACCTCGAGCACGTCGTCTGGCTCACGCAAGCCGATCACCAGTTGGACGATCTTGAGCAAGATGAAGCTCATGACGGCGGTGAAGACGATGACCCACGCAGCGGCGATGAACTGCTCCCAGACCTGATGCCACGAGCCCGAGTAGAAGAGCCCTTGGACCGCGAAGCCGGGAGCGTCCTTGCCCGTGCCGATGTACTCGAGCATGCCCGGGTCGGCGAGGAAGCCGACGAGCAGACCACCGACAAACCCGGCGATGCCATGGGTGTAGACGACCCCGAGCGCATCGTCGACCTTCGAGAAGGGCCGGATCCTCGGCAGGTAGGTCCATGCCACCCACACGATGGCCGAGGCGATCAGCCCCACGAGGATGGCGCCGTAGCCGTCGACCCATCCGGCACCGGGGGTGATGGCAACCAGGCCGACGATCATGCCGTTCACCGCTCCGAGGAAGGTCGGCTTGCGCTGCTTGGTGAACAGCATGTCCATGATCAGCCAAGTCATCAGGGCCGCCGCCGTCGCCAGGTTGGTGTTCAGCACGGCCGCCGTGGCGTCCGCTCCCGCGTAGAACGGGTCGCCGCCGTTGAAGCCGTTCCAACCCAGCCACAGCACGCCGGCACCGACGGCCACGAGCAGCAGGTTGTTGGGCACGCCGTGACGCTTGTCACTGGCCAGACGGGGCCCGATCACCCAGGCGGCGACGAAACCGGTCACCCCGGCAGCCAGGTGGATGACGTAACCACCGGAGTAGTCGACCGCGCCCTTCTGGGCGAAGTACCCGCCACCCCACAGGAGGAAGGCGTTGACGGTGTAGACGCACGTGATCCACAAGGGCACGAAGACGAGCCAGGCCTTGAACTTCATCCGCCCGAGCACGCTCCCGAGGAAGAGCAATGGCGTGATGGCGGCGAAGACCACCTGGAAGTACATGAACGTGGCTTGGTTGTAGTGGAACGGGATCGAGGTTCCCTCGGGCAGGACCTCCTGGTTCTGGAGGGCGAAGTGGCTCACCGCCGGGTGGACGTGCCCGATGAAGTTGTTGAAGAAGGAATGCGGATTGGCACCGCCGAGGTGGGCGGGGTTGCCGAAGGCCATGTTGAAGGCCCAGAGCACCCAGACCAGCAGGACGATCGAAAAGGCCGTGAACGCCATGAGCATGGTGTTCACTACCCATTTCTTCTGCACGAGACCGCCATAGAGGACGGCGATCCCGGGAAGGCTCATCAGGCCGACGAGCGTGGCGGCAACGATCTGCCACGTGTTGTCGCCCGGGTTGAGCCAGTGCGGATAGGGAAGCATCACGGTGGTTCGGTCTCCTCTCACGGGCTCCTGCGGCGACGAGGGACCGGAGCGGGCGTGGTGCGCCATCCGTGCGCGCACCCCGACGTACCGATCCGGTCGACGTCGTGGCGCCACTGTGCACGCGTGGTGTTTCGCGGCTGCTACACGCCTGTTTCGGGCGCGTGAACTCCGGCGTCATACCGGCCAGAAAGGCCGTCAGCGCGGAACAGCACAGCCGGAGGACCGACCAGCCGGAGGACCGACCAGCCGGAGGACCGACCAGCCGGAGGACCGACCAGCCGG
>JBMFXC010000097.1:0-3077 GCA_049964655.1 Acidimicrobiales bacterium | reverse complement strand
AGGACCGGTCAGGCCGTCGGGGTCGGTGCCTCCGAGAGGGACTCTTCGACGAGCTGGGCGAGGTCGAGCACTCGCACCTCGTCCTCCTTCTGGTTCGCCTTGACGGCGTCGTCGAGCATGATCATGCAGTAGGGGCACGCCGTCGACACGACGTCCGCGCCGGTCCCGAGCGCCTCCTCGGTGCGCTCCATGTTCACGCGCTTGCCGATGTTCTCCTCGAGCCACATGCGGGCGCCGCCGGCGCCGCAGCAGAAGCCCTTCTCGCGGCACCTGCGCATCTCGACCTGCTTGGCCCCGGGGATGGCCGAGATGACCGAGCGAGGCTCGTCGAAGACGCGGTTGTGGCGCCCGAGGTAGCAGGGGTCGTGGTACGTCACCGAGCCCGAGTAGCCGGTACCCGGCTTCAGCTTGCCCGCCTCCACCAAGTGGGCGAGGAGCTGGCTGTGGTGGATGACCTCGAAGTTTCCTCCGAGAGCCGGGTACTCGTTGGCCAGGGAGTTGAAGCAGTGGGGGCAGCTGGCGATGACCTTCTTCACGCCGGCCGACTCGAGCGTCTCGATGTTGGCCTTGGCCTGCTCCTGGTAGAGGTACTCGTTGCCCAGCCGACGAACGGGGTCACCGGTGCAGCTCTCCTTGGGCCCGAGGATGGCAAAGGTGACGCCCGCCTGGCGCAGCATGCGAGCGGTGGCCTGGGTGCCCTTGCGGGCACGCTCGTCGAGAGCACCGGCACAGCCGACCCAGTAGAGGTACTCCACGTCGTCGGGGATGGTCCCGCTCACCACCGGAACCTCGAAGTCGAGCCCTTCCGTCCAGTCGGTGCGCTTGGCGGCACCGAGGCCCCAGGGGTCGCCCTGGTTCTCGACGTTGCGCAGCATGAGGCCGGCTTCGGTCGGGAAGCGAGACTCCATGAGGACTTCGTAGCGGCGCATGTCGACAATGGTGTCGATGTGCTCGATGTCGACGGGGCACTGCTCGACGCAGGCCCCACACGTCGTGCACGACCAGAGCACGTCGGGCTCGATGACCGAGGGGACAAGGGTGTCGACGTCGGCACCAGCGGCCCGGTTCTTCGCCAGCACCCGGTCGGCCGAAGCGAAGAGGTTGTCCCGCAGCGTCATGATGACGAGCTTGGGAGAGAGGGGCTTGCCGGTGTTCCACGCCGGGCACTGCGACTGACAGCGACCGCACTCGGTGCAGGTGGCCAGGTCGAGCAGTTGCTTCCAACTGAAGTCCTCGATGCGCCCGGCACCGAAGACCACCTCGTCCTCCTCGCCGACGTCCTCCATCGACATGTCGGGGGTGGAGGCGAGGGCGCCGAGGGCCCGCGGGCGACGCGAGGTAGCCACGTTGATCGGGGCCATGAAGATGTGGAGGTGCTTCGAGTAGGAGACGAAGACGAGGAAGCCGGTGATGATGGCGATGTTGGCGAGGAGCGCCGTCGTCTCGATGACCGAGTTGACCCCCGTTCCGAGGGGGTGCAGCCACTGGCCGACCACGTGGGAGGCGAACGCCCACCAGCCGTAGGGGAAGTCACCAGTGTTGACCTGGGCGCCGCGGTAGACGAGCAGGGAGATGATCACCCCGGCGATGAGCCCCAGGGTGATCCAGGCGGCGGTCGTGTGCGATCCGAAGAAGCGGGACCGGCGGTTCTCCCGTTTGGGAGAGTGCTGGAAGCGGATCACCGTGAAGACGCACAGGGCGACCAGGACCGAGACGGCGAAGAAGTCCTCGAGGAAGCCGACGACTGCCGTCTGGCCGATCAGGGGAATGTGGAAGTTGCGCTGGAACAGGTCGCCGTAGGCCTCGATGATGGTGAACAGCAGGATGGTGAAGCCCCAGAACGTCATGGCGTGCGCTACGCCGGGGACGGTCCACTTGAACAGCTTGCGCTGACCACCGACTTCGACCGCTTCGGCCTTCAGGCGCTTGCCGAGGTCCTTGAACCGGTCGGGGGCGGGCTGGCCCGCCGAGATGAGGCGGAACAGCCAGAAGAAGCGTCGGCCGGCGATGGCGAGCATGACGGCGGTCACGCCGAGGCCGATGCCGAGTCTGAGGGGCACTGACTTCCTCCTGGGGTTACCGGGCGGGGGGCCGCGGTGTGGTGGGTCGGGGCAGCGTCGGGCGCAATTGTGGCAGGTCGGTGGCAGCCCCCGTGACGACCGGGGGGCGCAGCGCGAGGACAGGGGCTGACAGGTGGCTCACGAGCGGAAGTTGTCGGC
This sequence comes from Acidimicrobiales bacterium, assembly GCA_049964655.1. Taxonomy (GTDB): domain Bacteria; phylum Actinomycetota; class Acidimicrobiia; order Acidimicrobiales; family RAAP-2; genus JAJZJT01. Next base: position 858 of record JBMFXC010000097.1, on the reverse strand, counting down.
GTACCGGCTGGGGGTGGGACCCCACTGGCCCTGGTACTTGGAGCCCAGGCCGTCCGAGCCGTAGGGCCGCTCGGCGGCGGTCGTCATCTGCAGGAAGCTGATCTGGCCGATCTTCATGCCCGGGTAGACGGTGATGGGCAGGTTGGCCACGTTGGAGAGCTCGAGGGTGAGGTGCCCGTCCCAGCCAGCATCGACGAAGCCCGCCGTCGAGTGGATGAGCAGACCGAGCCGGCCGAGCGACGACTTGCCTTCGAGCCTGGCGACCAGGTCGTCGGGAAGGGCGACCCGCTCCATGGTCGAGCCGAGGACGAACTCGCCTGGGTGGAGGATGAGGGCGCTGTCCTCGGCGATCTCGACCAGCTCGGTCAGGTCCTCTTGGTCCTCACGGACGTCGATGACCCGGCTGGTGTGGTTGCGGAAGACGCGGAAGTACCGGTCGACGTGCAGGTCGACCGAGGACGGCTGGACACAGCCGTCGCCCAACGGGTCGATGACGATGCGTCCGGCGTCGAGCGCCTCGCGGATGGAGCGGTCGGAGAGCACCATGCCGGATGCACGCTAGTTGACCAGCGGCACCCCAAGTCGAGTCCAGACGACCGGGGCCTGCCGGGGCGAGCTGGGGTGGCACCCAGGCGTGGGCCGTCGCTCACGACCGGGGCCTGCCGGGGCGAGCTGGAAAGTCGACGCGGGCCAGCGAGCGTGTGCCATCGGGGGTAGCGCCTCGACCAGGGCGTCGGGGAGTGTCGCCCCCCGGCGGCCGCCCGGCGTAGTCGGAGCGGGTAGGCTGTCCGGCAACTCTGCGGGCGTAGTTCAGAGGCAGAACATCAGCTTCCCAAGCTGAGAACGCGGGTTCGATTC
>JBMFXC010000096.1:0-7956 GCA_049964655.1 Acidimicrobiales bacterium | reverse complement strand
CACCAGGAGGAGCACGACGAGCAGGACTAGGGTCTGTCGGCGCGAGCCCGGGTGGGTGGTGCCGGCCGCACCGGGCGTCGCTCCCGCGAGGTCCGGGGTAGCGGTGGCGGGCGTCGCTCCGTTAGCCATCGGGACGCCTCCCGGACGAGCGGGGCCCGACGGGCGCAGCGTCCAGAAGCGCTTCTTCGGCGCGGCCACGGTCAGCTCCTGCCCCGACAGCGGGTCGGGCCAGGTGGCCGCCCCGGTCAACGGGTCGATGGTCGGCTCGGGGACCCCCCCGACGTCGACCGGGGGCGGGGAGGGACGGTCGCCCCCGACAGGAGTGGCCGCAGGAGTGGCCGCAGGAGTGGCCGACATGTCGGCAGCACCGGGCTGGGTTGGGGCGCTCGGGGCTGGGGCGCCGGGGACGACGCCGCGTTCGGGCGCACCGGTCGGACGACCGTACCGGGCGAGCCACGACGGCAGCGCCTGGTCGAGATAGGCAGCCTGACCGGGCGAGACCGTCTCGGCAGGCAGGAGGAAGTGGACCGTCTGTTGGCCGGACGTCAGCGAGAGGATCGTGGCGATCCGACCACCTTCGAGCTGGGTCTGGTCGCGGCAGGCGGCGGCATCGAGACCCGACCAAGCCAACAAGCGCTCCATGCCCGGCTGAGGACCCTGCACGGTGATGCCGTCCACCGTGAACAGCAGGGTCAGGCCCTCGGTGGTCGCCGTCCCGCGCTCGGGGTCGCCAGCCAGGGCCACGCCCCCCAGCACCATGCCCTCGGGGGGAAGCTCCATCGATCCGACCGTCATCCGCAACTCCTTGTTCGGCCGGCTCCCCGGTCCGCGATCCCGCCCCTGTTGCCGCTCGTCTCTGCGTCACCCGGCTCGCCAGACCCGATCACGTGCACGTCCACACCCTGGTCAGCACACCCGACGAGCTCGAGCACCCGCCCATACTGGCTCAAGCGAGGGCGCGACGGGTGCACGTTCGCCGAAACGGGCAGAGCTGTCCCGGCGCGGCGGTGCCGTCACCGCTCGCGCCGGTCGTCCCCCGAGGCGTCCTCGACGGCGAAACGGTACTTCACGAAACGCTCGCCGCTCTGACTGACGACGTCCTGGACAGGTACCCAACCCAACCGTTCGTAGAAGCGACGGGCAGCGAAGTCCGGCGGCGTCACCAGCTCGACCTCGCTCACGCCGGCGGCCCGGCACTCGGCCACCGCGGCGTCGACCAGTGCCCGACCGATGCCGCCTCCCTGGGCGGCCGGGTCGACGAGGAGGTGGGTGATCTCACCGACGGTGTCGCCTGGCGCGGTGCCACCCGACATGGTGCCGCCTGACCGGTACCCGGGCGTCGTCTCTGTCCCCTGTGGCGCAGCACCGAAGTCAGCGCCCTGTGGCGCAGCGCCGCAGTCAGCGTCCGCTCCCGCCGACGTCGAAGGACGCCGGCGCAGTGAACGCCAGAGGCCCCGGGCATACCGCCGGCTCCGGGTGACGGCGAGCTCGTAGGCCAAACTGGGGCGGGCGGCGGCGGCGGCGGCCATCCGAACGGCCAGCCCCATCCCGTGGCCCCGCACCATGGCACGCGCGTGCCCGGACGGGTCGGTCGCTCCGAGCAGGACTCCGACCACGTTCAAACCGTCGGTCGCCACAAGGGCGATGCCGCCCGGGCTGGCCGCCCACGCCTGGTAGTACCGACGCAGGAAGCCGGGGCCGAAGCGGGTGAGGAACTCGACGTCGAGCACCTGGCGGTGGAGGGGGACGGCCGCCGACAGGTCGCGGTCGGCAAGCGGACGCACCACCAGGGGCCGACCCGACGGGGCCCGGCGCTCGCTCGGAGCGGGTTCGGCAGGACCGCTCGGAGCGGGGTCGGAGACGGGGTCCACAGCCGCGGAAGTGTAGTGGGCGTGCTTCGCCGAGACCCCGGCGCCCGGAGCCCGGGGATGGTCGGTACGCTGCGGCGGATGCCGCGTCGACCGTCCCGAGCCGTCATCGTGCGGCGACGTCTGACCGTGGCCGCGTCGGCGCTGCTGCTGGTCGGCATCGTGGCGCTGTTGGTCACCCGAGCTCACTCAGGACCGACCCGTCCGACGACGACGACCCGCCCCCTGACCGTGGCCAGCCGGCCGACGAGCACCACGTCACCGACCACGACTCCGAGCACGAACCCCCGCAGCGGTCCGTTTGCCGTGGGGACGTCCACCACGACCTTGGTCGAACCGGCCGGGGGCGGGCTGCCCACCCGGTCGCTACCCACGCTCCTCTTCTACCCGGCGACCGGCGCGTCCGGAGGCCAGCCCAGCCCGGCCGCCCAGCCCGATCGGACCGACGGCCCCTATCCGCTGGTGGTCTTCTCCCAGGGGTACGACGAGACGCCCTCCTCCTACGGAGCGCTCCTCGCCGCCTGGGCGGCGGGCGGCTTCGTGGTGGCGGCACCGACCTACCCCTTCACCGACCCACCGGTGTGCCCCACGTGCGAGGCCGACATCGTGAACCACCCTCGCGACCTGCGCTTCGTCATCACGAGCGTGCTCGACGCCTCGGCGAGCAGCTCCGGACTGCTCGCCGGCCTCGTCGACCCCTCCGAGGTGGCGGTAGCCGGGCAGTCGGACGGGGCCGACGTCAGCCTGGCCGTAGCGGCCGCCCCCTCCCAGCGCGACCCGCTGGTCAAGGCGGCGGTCATCATGTCGGGCCAGGAGCTCTCCTCGCTCGGGACCGACTTCTACACCGCCGGCAGCGTGCCGATGCTCGTGACCCAGGGCACCGCCGACCCGGTGAACTTCCCCTCGTGCAGCGTCGAGCTGTACAACGCTGCCCCGGCACCCAAGTACTTCTTGAGCTTTCTCGGTGCCGGGCACCTCCCGCCCTACCAGGACGCCGGGGTCGACCTGTCGACGCTGGAGGTGGTGAGCACCGACTTCCTCGACGCCACGCTGAAGGGCGAACAGCAAGCAACCGCGGCGCTCCTGGTCGCCGGCAACGTCCCCGGCGCCACCACTATCACCGACGCCCCGTCGGTCGGGCCGCCCACGGCGCCGCTGTGCGAGGACACGCCACCGGGGTGACGCCTCGCCGGGAGCACCCACGCCCCGGGCAGCATCGGGCCGCTCCGGGGCGTCACGCCTCCGGGCGGGTGAGCGCCTCGGCCAGCGCCTCGGTGGCCACCGACACGGTCCAGTCGACATCCGCGTCGGTGTGGGCCATCGACGGGAAGGCGACCTCGTAGGGGCCAGGGGCGACAGCGACCCCCCGGCGCAGCAGGGCTCGGAACAGGCGGGCGTAGACGCCGGTGGCGGCGGCAGCGTGGGCACCCTCGACGTCGCGCACGGGCCCGCTCCCGGCTGGGACGAACGCCAGCCCGAAGAGGGGACCCACACAGGGTACGTGCACGTCGACAGCAGCACCGGCCGTCCGCGCCACCTCGGAGAGGGAGGCGGCCAGCTCGCCGGCCAGGCGGGCGGCCCGTTGGGCGAGATCGTCGTAGGCGTCGTCGTCGACCGTGCCCAGCACGGCGAGCCCGGCAGCAGTGGCCAGCGGGTTCCCCGACAGCGTGCCGGCCTGGTAGACGGGGCCGTCCGGAGCGAGGACGGCGAGGACGTCTCGACGGCCACCGAAGGCACCGACGGGCAGGCCGCCGCCGATGACCTTCCCGAAGCACCACAGGTCGGGTCGGACGCCCGACCATTGGCTGGCACCTCCCGGCCCGAGCCGGAAGCCGGTGATCACTTCATCGAAGACGAGGAGCGCACCGACGGCGTCGCACGCCGACCGCAACCCCTCGAGGAAGCCCGGCTCAGGGGGGACCAGGCCCATGTTGGCCGCCACCGGCTCGACGAGGACGCAGGCGACGCCATCGTCGAGCTCGGGGACGACGTTGTAGGGGGCGACGACCGTGTCGGCGACGGCACCCGGTGGCACCCCGGCCGAGCCGGCCAACCCCAGGGTTGCCACCCCGCTGCCCGCCGTCGCCAACAGGGCGTCCGAGTGCCCGTGGTAACAGCCGGCGAAGGTGACGACCCTTGACCGTCCCGTGAAGCCGCGGGCGACCCGCACGGCGCTCATGGTCGCCTCGGTCCCGGACGACACCAGCCGGACCTGCTCGCAGCCGTCGACCTGGGCGCAGATGGCCTCGGCCAGGAGGACTTCGCCCTCGGTCGGGGCGCCGAAGGTCGTGCCCAACGCCGCCGCCCGGCGAACCGCCTCGACGACGGCCGGGTGGGCATGGCCCAGCAGCGACGCTCCATACGACTGCACGTAGTCGAGCAGCTCGCGCCCGTCGACGTCCCAGACCCGAGCCCCCGAGCCCCGGGCGACGAAGTACGGGTGCCCGCCGACAGAGCCGAAGGCCCGCACCGGCGAGTTGACCCCTCCCGGCACGACGGCCAGCGCCCGGGCGAAGAGCGCCTCCGATCGGGTCGCCTCAGCCACCGAGCACCTCGGCCAGCTCGCCGGCGAAGTAGGTGAGGACGAGGTCGGCCCCCGCCCGCTTGACGGCGGTCACCTGCTCGAGGGCCACGGCCGGGCCGTCGAGCCACCCTCGCTCGGCCGCTGCCTTGACCATCGCGTACTCGCCGCTCACGTGGTACGCGGCCACCGGGACGTCGACCAGACGGGCCACGTCTGCCACCACGTCGAGGTTGGTCATTGCCGGCTTGACCATGACGAGGTCGGCGCCCTCGGCGACATCCAGGGCGACCTCGCGCCACGCCTCACGCCGGTTGGCGACGTCCTGTTGGTACCCACGGCGGTCGCCGCCGCCGACGATGGCCACGTCGACGGCATCGCGGAACGGGCCGTAGAGGGCAGAGGCGTACTTGGCGGCATAGGCCATGATGGCCACGTCGCCGTGCCCGGCGTCGTCGAGGGCGGCCCGGATGGCGGCCACTTGGCCGTCCATCATGCCGCTCGGGGCCACCACGGCAGCCCCGGCGTCGGCCTGCGCCACGGCCGCCCGGGCGTAGAGGGGCAGTGTGGCGTCGTTGTCGACCGAGCCGCTCACCGGGTCGACCACCCCACAGTGCCCGTGGTCGGTGAACTCGTCGAGGCAGGTGTCCGCCATGGCGACGACCTCGTCGCCCAGCGCGTCGCGCACGGCAGCAAGCGCCCGTTGCACGATGCCGTCCGGGGCGTACGCCTTTGATCCGACGGCGTCCTTGTCGGCCGGTCGGGGCAAGCCGAAGAGGAGCACGCCGGGCACGCCCAGGCCGACGAGGCGGCGGACCTCGGCGACCAGCGTGCCGAGCGTGTGCTGGACGACGCCGGGGAGCGAGGGAACCGGGCGCGCCTCGTCGATGCCGTCGGCGACGAACAGCGGGGCCACCAGATCGTCGGTCGACAGACGGGTCTCGGCGACGAGGCGGCGCAGGGCCGGCGTCCGCCGCAACCGGCGAGGGCGCGCCGCGGGGTAGCGGGGCACGGTCACGAGGTCGAGCCTAGGACACCGCGCTCGGCTCGCCGTCGAGGCGGGGACCGGCAGGCCGTCGCACCTGGGCGACCAGGGTGTCCACCAAGCCGTCGAGGGAGTGCTCGGTCGCCTCCGCCGACACGACGAGCCCGGCCTGCCGGGCCGTCGCCGAGGTGGCGGGACCGATGGACACCACCACCGCGGGGACACGCTCGCCCCCGAGCAGGGCCACCGTTCGCTCGACGGTGGAAGAGGACGTGAACGCCACCGCGTCGGCCTGCCGGGCGGCCTCGATGGTTGCCGGGTCGACGGCACCGGCAACCGTGCGGTAGGCGACGACCTCGTCCACCCGGTACCCCTTGGCCCGGAGCTTCGGCGCCAGCCCCGCCCGTACCGTCTCGGCGCGCGCGAAGAGCACGCGTCCAGCGGGACCTTGGGAAGCCGCGTCTTCCAACGGGGCAGGAGGGAAGGCGTCGGCCAGGGCATCGGCCTCGGCTGTGGCGGGGACGAGGTCCGGCGGGTGACCGGCAGCGGCCAGCAGCCGCGCCGTGGCGCTCCCCACTGCGGCCCACCGCGTGGTCGGCGGCACGGGTCGTCGGCCGATGGCGTCGACCAGGCGGGTCGCTCCGTTGGCCGAGGTCAGCGCCACCCACCCGTACGCGCCGGCGACGACGTCGGCAGCGGCGCCCCGGAGGGCGGCACCCTCGTCGGACGGGTCGACCACGGCGATCACCGGAAGCTCGACGACGGTCGCCCCGAGCGCCTCCAACCGAGCGACGAGGGTGCCTGCCTGGGCGCGGGCCCGGGTGACGACGACTGACCTCCCGGTGAGCGGGAGCGGGTCCCTTCCACCCGGGCCCACCGTCCTCACGCCCCTCGGGGGAGAAGGGCCAGCGCCGCCACCGGTCCGACGACGATCGTCGCCGGCGCCGGCAGGTCGACGTCCGTGAGCCTGTCCAGGGTGGTCCGTACCACCTGTTGGCGGTCGGTCGTCCCCCAGTGGACCACGGCCACCGCGGTGTCCGGTGGGCGACCGGCGGCAAGCAGGGCGTCGGCGATGGAAGCTCGTTCGGCCATCCCCATGAGCACGACCAGCGTGCCACCGGCACGAGCCAACGACGCCCAGTCGACGCCTCCGGCCTGGCCGGAGTTGCCGGTGACGACGGTGACGGAGGCGGACATCCCTCGGTAGGTCACGGGGATGCCGGCCGCCGCCGGGGCGGCGAAGGCCGAGCTGACCCCGGGGACGACCTCCACGGGCACACCGGCGGCCCGGAGCGCCTCTGCCTCCTCGGCACCCCGGCCGAAGACGAACGGGTCGCCCCCTTTGAGGCGTACGACGTCGACACCGCGACGTCCGTGCGCGACGAGGAGCTCGTTGATGTCGGCCTGCCCGGTCGGCCGACCCGGCAGGCCCGGCGTCTTGCCGACGTCGATCCGCAGGGCGCTCGGCGGCGCGAGGTCGAGCAGCTCGTGGGCCACCAGTCGATCGTGGACGACCACGGCGGCCCGACCGAGCACGGCGGCACCCCGCAGGGTGAGCAGCTCGGGGTGGCCCGGGCCGGCTCCGACCAGGTAGACGGTCACGGCACGACCACCACCGACCCCGGGTCGCCGTCGGAGGCGTCCCACGGTCCGAAGGCACGGGCGCCGGCGTCGTCGAGGAGGTAGCGGGCAACCGACCGCCCGAGGAGCTCGGGGTCGGAGCCGCGTTCGGTGTGACGCAGGACCACCCGCCCGTCCTCGGCGGCCACCAGGCCGGTCAGGACCAGCTCGTCGCCGGCCAGCACGGCGTGGGCGCCGACGGGCAGTGTGCACCCCCCGCCGAGGGCGGCGAGGAAGGACCGTTCGGCCGTCACGCACCGCCGAGTCGGTCCGTCCTCGAGGGCGAGGAGCGTCGTGCGAACGGCGCCGTCGTCAGCCCGGCACTCGAGGGCGAGGGCACCTTGGCCCACCTGGGGCACGACGTCGTCGACGGCGAAGGTCTCGACGGGCAGCCCAGCCGGCGGGACCCAACCGAGGCGGTCGAGCGCGGCGGCGGCCACCACCACGGCCGTCACCCCGTCGTTTCCCACCCGAGCCAGCCGGGTCGCCAGGTTCCCCCGCAGGTCGGTGAAGGTGAGGTCAGGTCGGCGATTGGCCAGTTGGACCCGGCGCCGCGCCGAGCCGGTGGCCACGAGCGACCCGGTCGGCAGGTCGTCCAGCCGTCCGCCGACCAGGCAGTCACGCGGGTCGCCGCGCTCCACCAAGGCGGCGAGGACCAGATCGGCAGGCTGGAGCTCGGGGGCCGCCGGAACGTCCTTGGCCGAGTGGACGGCGACGTCGGCGCGTCCGTCCGACACGGCGCGTTGGACTTCCTTGACGAAGACGCCCTGGCCGACGAGGTCGGCCAAGGGCACGTCGACGTGGCGGTCACCGTGGGTCTCGACGACCACGAGCTCGGCGCCCACACCGCGACGGCGCAGCAGCGCCGCCACCCGGTCGGCCTGCCAGCGGGCGAGCGGCGAGCCCCGGGTGGCCAGCCGGAGGGAGGACGGAGCGGGCACCGACGGCAAGGCTACTGCCCC
>JBMFXC010000095.1:0-8213 GCA_049964655.1 Acidimicrobiales bacterium | reverse complement strand
TGTGGGGCTCGGTGTGGGGCTCGGTGTGGGGCTCGGTGTGGGGCTCGGTGTGGGGGCGGGGACATCGGTCCGGTCCGACGCGGTGAGCTCGACACCGGCGGTCAAGGTCGGCTCCGACGTGCCATCGGACGCCCCGGACCCACCGCCGGCCGCCGTTACCACCGGGCCCGTGGGCGCGCCCCCGGACGGCGAGGCCGGGATGGAGACCGGCGGCTTCCCCGTTGCCCCGGTCCCCGCAACGCCGGCGCTGCCCGGCGAACCGGACCGTCCCGAGCGTCGGCCACCCGGAACCGTCACGGTGCCGTGGTGGCCCCCCGGCGACAGGGGACCCGACGCCGTCAGTGCTCCCCCGCCCAGGGCGAGGCCGCTGACCGCGGCAGTCGCCGCCGTCGCTGCCACCCAGGCACGACGCCGGACCTTGCCTGGCCGCTGACCGGATGGCCGACCACTGCCGTGGCGCCGGGCTGCCGACAACGACACGACCTGCCCAGGGGCTGCCACCGCACTGGCCGCGACCAGGACGGCGTCACCACCGCGGCCCACCGACCTGTCAGGTCGCAGGCCACGGGCTTGGCGGCGTCGCCGATAGAGGTCGGCGTCGGCTGTCTCGAGCAGGGTGGCCGGCACCGCTCCGTCGGTGGAGCGCGACGCGCCCCAGCTGAACGAGGGGGCCCCGGCTGCGACGACGCGATCCATCAGGATCGGGACGTCCTCGAGCTCGGCGCCTTGCAGGACCACGGCGAATTCGTCGCCGCCGGTCCGGAAGACCGAGTCGGTCGTCCGGAGCCCCTCGTGGAGCGCTTCCACCAGCGCCACGAGCGCCCTGTCCCCGGCTTGGTGGCCGTGGGTGTCGTTGACGGCCTTCAGGCCGTCGAGGTCGATGACCACGATGGCCAGCGGGAAGCCGAAGCGCAGAGAGCCCGCCACCGCACCTGCGAGCACCGCGTCCAGGGCACGTCGATTGCCCGCCCCGGTCAGCGGGTCCACCATGGCCGCCTCTTCGAAACGCTCGAGGGACGTGGTCGTCGCCGCGTCGGCGACGACCAGCCGGGCCACGAGCATGGGCCCGTGCAGCCGCGGCGAGACCGTCTTCGTGATGACCACTTCGAGCGTGTCGATCCGGTGGCGCATCAACGAGGCAGAACGGTGCGCCTGAGCCCACGTCCTTCCGGCCACGGCCAGCTCGTCACGCCACCGTGGCGGGATCCACAGCGACGGTCCGTCCTCGACGACACCACTCAGCCCGGCCGTCCCGCGCACCGACGGCACCGCGGAGACAGCCGTCTCGCTGTCCTCGACGGTCGGACTGTCGACGGCAGCCGGTCCAGCAAACGCGCGAGCAGCACCATTGACCGCGTCGACCACCGCCACCGCGGCGGGCTCGGGCCACTCGTCCCCGAGCTGCCCGATCGGCTGGCGCGCCGCAGCCAGCGCTTCGACCTCGGCGACCAGCGCGGCCCGCCACGCCTCGACACGCAGGCGCTCGTCCCGTGCGCCCCTCGTTCCCCAACTTGCAACAGGATGGTCCGTCACGACCTCGCTCGCACAGCTCGTCCAGCGTCCGACGCTCGTAGCCCCGTGAGCTGAATGCTTCACCTAGTTACTCGGCTGCCCGGCGTTCGTTCTTGACGAAACGTAGTGGAACAGACGCTCAGTGTGACATCAGGTGGCCCACCGAGTGTGCCAGTGGCAGGCACCTGCTCACGAGCAGAGCGACGCGCCGCCGTCGACCACCACCGCTGCCCCGTTCACGAACCCGGCCTGCTGGGAGCAAAGGAACGCCACGACCTGGCCGAAGTCCCCCGGGTCGCCCAGGGTGCCGCTGCCACCGAGCTCTCGCATGCGGTCGGTCGCGTGCGGGCCCGGACAGGCCAGGTTCAGCGTGATCCCCGAACCGGCCAGGTCGTGAGCCGCCGTCTTGACCCATGCCCACAACCCCGTCCGAGCCGTGTTCGACAACGCCAGACGGGGGACGGGCTGGACGACCGAGTACGAGCTGATGCAACAGATCCGCCCCCACGCCGCTTCGGCCATGACCGGGACCGCCGCCCGGACCAGCCGGACCGAAGCGAGCAGGTTGGCCTCGATGGACGAGAGGATCTGCTCGTCGGTCACCTCCAGAGCGCGCCCAGGCGGAGGCCCGCCGGCGTTCGCGACCACGATGTCGAGCCGACCGAACCGGTCGAGGGCGCGCTCCACCAGCCGGGCCGGAACGTCGGGCCTAGTGACGTCGCCGGGAACGGTAACCACCTCGACACCTCGCGTTGCCAGCTCGCCGGCCAGGGCGGCGAGGGCATCCTCCCCGCGTGCAGACAGGACGAGCGACACGCCTTCGGCTGCCAACGCTTCGGCGGTTGCCCGCCCGAGCCCTTTCGACGCCGCCGTCACCACGGCGACCCGGCCTTGGATCCCCAAGTCCATGCTTCCCTCCCGCTCCCTGCTCGTCGGTCCAGCCGGGCTCCCGCCGCTCAGGACAGCTCGACGAGGTGCCGGTCGGCCCGGTTCAACCGCTCCGGTCGGCCCGCACGGTCGACGACCACGATGTCCTCCAGACGCATCCCGAAGCGCCCGGCCACGTAGATGCCCGGCTCGACCGAGAAGGCATGCCCGGGAGCGAGCACCGTGTCGTCACCCGCCACCAGGTAGGGGTCCTCGTGCTCCTCGATGCCGATGCCGTGCCCCGTCCGGTGGAGGAAGTAGGGGCCATAGCCGGCCTCGGTGATGGCCGTACGTGCGATGGCGTCGACGTCGGCCGTCGTCGTGCCAGCGGTCGCCGACCGCACCGCAGCCTCCTGCGCGTCCTGGAGCACCTCGTAACAACGTCGCACGTCGTCGGGGACGTCGCCCACGACGACCGTCCGGGTGATGTCCGAGCAGTAGCCGACGTCACCGGGCAGTGCGAGGACGCCACCGATATCGCACACGACGGTCTCGCCCGCTTGGATCCGACGCTGACCGGGCTCGTGGTGCGGGCTGGCAGCGTTCGGGCCCGAACCCACGATCGCGAAGTTGACCCGCTGGTGGCCCTCTTCCACCAGCAGCCTCGACAGGTCGGCAGCCACGTCGGACTCACGACGGCCGAGCAACGGCACCGCGCCGGCAGCCACGTGGGCCATCACGCGGTCAGCCGCCTCGGCGGCGGCACGGAGCACCGCCAGCTCCGCCTCGTCCTTTTTGGCCCGGACCGGTCCCGTCACCTCGGAGGCCGGCTTCCACCGGGCGTTGGCCAGCCGCTCTTGGAGCGCCAGCACGGACGACGCCCATGCCCGGTCGGAGACGGCGAACGTCCCGGCGGGCACCGGGGCGAGCAGGTCGGCGACCACTGCCACGGCGTCCTCGGTCTCCGACCACGGACGCAGCGAGAACAGCTCGGCAGCCGACGTGACCCGTGGCGCTTCGAGCTCGGGGACGACGAGCACCGGATCGCCGTGCTGAGGCACGACCAGCATGGTGAGGCGCTCGAGTGGCATCGCCTCGTAGCCCGTCAACCACGGGAGGTCAGCCCCGTGGGAGAGCAAGAGGGCGTCGACGCCGACAGCCGCCATCCGCTCACGGACCCTGGCGAGACGGTCCGACCGTGCCGTCACCGCCGCCTCCGACAGGCCGCTCATGCTGGGACGACGACCCCCCTGGCCGCGTCTGCCGCCTGGCGAGCGTGGTAGCTCGAACGAGTGAGCGGAGTGGCCTGCACGTGGGCGAACCCGAGTGCACTCCCGATCTGGGCGAGCCGATCGAGCTCGGCTGGTGTCCACCACCGGACGACAGGGAGGTGGTGTGCGCTCGGGCGCAGGTACTGGCCGATGGTGACGACCTCCACCCCGACCGCCCGGAGGTCTGCCAGGGCAGTCACCACTTCGTCGTCGGACTCGCCGAGCCCCACGATCAGCCCCGACTTGGTGGCGAGCCCGGCCTCAGCCGCCCGGGCGAGGACGGTCAGGCTGCGCGCGTAACCGGCTCGCGGCCGGGCTGCCTGCTGCAGTCGGGCCACCGTCTCGAGGTTGTGGTTGAGGACGTCGGGACGTGCGTCGATGACCAGGCCCAGGGCGTCTGGGTCGCCCTTGAAGTCCGAGACGAGCACTTCGACACGGGTCCCCGGAGCGTGGCGGCGCAGGGCGGCGATCGTCGCCGCGAAGGCCCCGGCCCCACCGTCGGCCAGGTCGTCGCGCGCCACGCAGGTGATCACGGCGTGTGCCAGGCCCATCCGGGCCACGGCTTCGGCCACTCGTTCGGGCTCGCCCGGATCGAGGGGGAGCGGACGCCGCGTGTCCACCTTGCAGAAACCACACGCTCTGGTGCACCGGTCGCCGTTGATCATGAAGGTCGCCGTGCCGTCCGACCAGCACTCGCTGATGTTCGGGCACCCTGCCTCTTCGCACACCGTCACGAGGGACAGCTCGCGCAACGACCGGCGCAGGCCGAGGAAGCCTTCGCCCATCGTGGTGGGCGCCCGGAGCCAGTCGGGCTTGCGGGTGGCCACCGGCAACGCCGCGGCGGGGTCGACTCCGGCGTGCCGCAGTCGTCTGAGGGCAACCGGCTGGGCGGGGGAAGCGCCGGCCGGCGTGGGGGGGGACCGCCGGCCGAGGCCGTCCTCGGTCCCCTCCACGGCAGTGGTCACGCCCGCAGGGCCGGTGACGACCCGGGCATCGTCGTGGAGCCCGCCCCAGTGTCGGGCGGCAGCCTCGACAAGAGCGTCGACCACCTCCGGCAGCGAACGCTCGAACCCTTCTGCGGCGAGCGACGTCACCCCGAGGTCGGCGATCCCGCACGGCACGATGTGGTCGAAGAGCGAGAGATCGGGGTCGACGTTCAGGGCGAACCCGTGGGTCGTCCTGCCCCGGCTGACCCGGACCCCGACCGCGCACACCTTGCGCGGTGCGCTCCCCGGGGTGTCGACGTCGAACCAGATGCCGGGCAGGCCTTCCAGCCGGCCGAGCCGCTCGCCAGGGACACCCAGGGCTACGAGTGCGTCGAGGACGACCTGTTCCACCCGGTGGACGTGCGCCGAGCCCCGGTGCGGACCGGAACCGACGGACACGACCGGGTAGCCGACGAGCTGACCCGGAGCGTGCAGCGTCACGTCGCCGCCACGGTCGACTTCGACACGCTCGATGCCGGCAGCACCCAGGTCGGAGCGGATGTGGGAGGGATCGGCGTGGAGGCCGAGCGTCACCACCGACGGGTGCTCGAGCAGGAGCAGGTAGTCGTCCTCGCTGCGGCTCGCCAGCGTGCGTTGGAGGTCCCATGCCTCCCGATACGGGACGCGCCCCAACCACCGGGTACGGATCACCGGCGGGACGGACCGGTCAGGGACGGCCCGGCTGAGGACGGCCCGGTCGGTGTCACTCGAGCCACGACGGACAGCCCGCCGGCCTCCGTCACAGCTCTCCGGCCCAGTCGCGCTCGAGGAGGATCTCCGAGACCCGGCCGAGGAACTTGGCCGCGTACGCACCGTCGTTGGCCCGGTGGTCGAAGGTCAGCGCACCGAGACCGACCGAATGGATGGCCACGGCTTCGCTCCCGTCGGGGAGGGTGACGGCCACCGGACGCCGCGCCACCCCGTCGGTCGCCAAGATCGCCACCTGCGGCTGGTTGATGATGGCACCGGTGAGGAGCGTCCCGTACGGACCGGCGTTGGTGATAGAGAACGTCCCGCCCGAGATGTCGTCGGCGGTCAGCTGGCGGCTTCGGGCTCGGACGGCGAGCTCGCGGATCCGTCGGGCCATCCCCCGCAGGGTGAGCTCCTCGGCGTGGTGCACCACCGGCACGATGAGCCCCTCGTCGTCGAGGTCGACGGCGATCCCCAGGTTGACCTCGTGGTGCACGACGAGCGCGTCCTCGGCCACGGACGCGTTCAGCCGGGGGAACTCCCTGAGCGCCTCGACCGTGGCCCGGGCGGCGAAGGGGAGGTACGACAGCCCGAAGCCCTCTTCCTCCCGGAAGCGCGGCCCAATAGAGCGTCGGACCGCCTCGACGCGCTCGTAGTCGAGCTCCTTCACCATCAAGGTGTGGGCAGACGTCGCCTTGGAGCGGACCATGTGCTCGGCCGTGCGACGTCGGATGTTGGTGAAGGGCACCACCTCGTCGCGTCCCGAGCGGAGCAACTCGCTCGCCGGCGGAGCCGGGACGGCCCGGGCCGGCGGAGCCGGCACTTCGGCCGTCGGAGCGGAGGGCGCCCCAGGGACAGGCGCCTGGCCGAGTGGAGCGGCGCCACGGGCGGCGATCGCCGCCTCCACGTCAGCCCGGGTGACCCGTCCGGCCGAGCCCGTGCCGACGATGGACGATCCGTCGAGCCCGTGCTCGGCCAACAGCTTGCGCACCATGGGAGACAGCACGCCGGTGCCTGAGCTCGTCGAGCCGTCGGCCGCTGCAGCAGCGGGGGCGGCTGCTTCCGGCGCCGGTCGAGCCGAGGGGGCGGGCGGGGTCGGAGCTGCTGGAGCTGCGGGTGCCGCTGGGGCTGCTGAGGCGGGCGGGGTCGGAGCTGCTGGGGCTGTTGGGGCGGGAGCCGCTGCCTCCGGCACCGGCGAGGCCGCCGGGGCGGGGGCGGCTGCGCCGTCACCGATGACAGCCAGGCGAGCACCCACGTCGACGGTGTCCCCCTCTGCCACCAAGATGTCGGTCAGCGTGCCCGACACGGGCGAGGGGACCTCCGAGTCCACCTTGTCCGTCGACACTTCGAAGAGCGGCTCGTCACGCTCGACCTGGTCGCCGACTGCTTTGAGCCACTTGGTGATGGTCCCTTCGGTGACGGTCTCACCGAGCTGCGGCATGGTGACGTCAGCCAACGTGGAGCCCCCTTCCGGTCAGTGCCAGCACCGTCTCGCCGAACGCTTCCGACAAGGAGGGGTGCGGCTGGATGAACTGGGCTACTTCGTCGGGAGTGGCCTCCCAGTTGACAGCCAGGTAGCCGGCTCCCAGCTGTTCGGTGACCCACGGTCCCACGAGGTGCACCCCGAGGATGCGCCCGGCCGACCCGTCGGGCCGGCGCTCTGCCACGACCTTGACCATGCCGTCGGTCTCGCCGAGGATCCGCGCCCGACTGTTGCCGCCGAAGGGGTCCTTCTTCACCACGATGTCGTAGCCGGCAGCGCGAGCACCTGCCTCGGTGAGGCCGGCGAACGCTACTTCCGGATGGCAGTAGATGGCCCACGGGACCCGGTCGTAGGCGACCGGCAGGGTCGGCTCGCCGAGCATCGTCTTGACGGCCACGATCGCCTCGGCAAAGCCGACGTGGGCCAGCTGGGGCGTCCCGGCGACGAGGTCGCCCACTGCGAACACGCCCGGTGCCGAGGTGCGCATGAGCTCGTCGGCGACCACGAAGCCCCGTTCGTCGACCTCGACCCCGGTCTCCTCCGCCAGCAGGCCCTCGCTCCGGGGCCTGCGGCCGACGGAAACCACCACGGCGTCGACCGCCAGCTTCTGACCGCCGTCGTAGGTGACCACGGTTCCGGAACCCGACGGATCAGGCGTATGGCCTTCGAGGCGGACGCCGGTCTTCACGTCGATGCCGCGCTTGCGGAACGAACGGCCGACCACGCTGACGATCTCCTCGTCGCACCCGTTGAGCAGGCTGGGGAGCGCCTCCAGGATCGTCACCGACACGCCCAGGTCGGCGAGGAGCGATGCGAACTCGCACCCGATGGCGCCTCCGCCGACCACCGCCACCGACGACGGGAGCTCCTCCAGGTCGAGCAGCTCGTCGGAGGTCAGCACCACACGTCCGTCGACGTCGAACCCGGGGATCGTCCTCGGGACCGAGCCCGCAGCCAGCACCACGTGCGTGCCGCTGACCTCGGCCACCGTGCCGTCAGAGGACTCGACCCGGACCCGACGGCCCGGCAGCAGGGTCCCGGTTCCCTCGATCGTGGTGATCCCACGACCCCGCATCAGCCCGGCGAGCCCCTTGTGGAGCTGGTCGACCACCTGCTGCTTGCGAGCCTGGCTGACGGCGAAGTCGATCGTGGGACGGGCATCGCCGTCGGTCGCACCCCATCCGATGCCGAAGCGGGACGACCCGGAGACGACCCGGTGCACCGTGGCCGTCTCGAGGAACTCCTTGGCTGGGACACATCCCCGGTGGAGGCAGGTGCCACCGACCTTGTCGCGCTCGACGACGGCCACCCGCAGTCCGGCGGAGGCACCGTAGAGGGCAGTGGCATACCCGCCAGGACCTCCGCCAACAACGACGACGTGAAGCTCGACCCGCCCCCCCCGGG
>JBMFXC010000094.1:0-8223 GCA_049964655.1 Acidimicrobiales bacterium | reverse complement strand
GCGTCCGGCACGTCCCGCGCGGCGCTCGTCGTGACGGCAACCTCCACGGGCGCACGCCGCCAGGTCACCGTAACCACCCTTGGTGTGATGGAACAGGTCGAGGTCCACGACTCGGACCCGACGACCGGCGGCCCGGGCCTGGAAGCAGATGTCGGCGTCGTAGCCGTGGAAGCCATGGAAGCCCGCCTCGTCGAAGCGGAGGGTGCGCACCGCCCACGGTGAGAGCACGAGCAGGAGCCCGTCGACCACGTCGACGTCGGCCTCGCCCCCCTCGAACGCGATCACACCACGGGTCTCGGCGCACCGGCCGCGGCCCTCGCCCTCCCACCAGGCGAGGCTGGTGACAGATCGGGCGCCGATGACACCGACCACCGCGATCGAGTCGTCGGCCAGCGCACTGCGGACCTTGGCCTCGAAGTGCGCGTCGCGTAGCTCCACGTCCTCGTGCAACAGCACCAGCGCCTCGAGGTCCGGTTGCTCGGCGAAGACGTCCAACACCTGGTTGTACGCGGCGAAGATCGAGTCGGCGTCTCTGCACTCGGCCACCGGGGCCTCCGGAGCAGCGCACGCACGCAGGCCTGGACGAGCGCAGGCCTGGTACTTCTCCTCCGACCCGATGCACACGCCATAGGCGATCATCGAGACGCTCTCACCACGACGGTCCCGGACACTCCCCTTGCATCGGCACCCCGGGGGGCACGCTGAAGCACCCGGCCCACAGCCACAGCGCACCGCCCGAGCGGCAACGTCCGTCCACCAGGCACCTCGCCAGCGGCACCACGACCGCCGGGACGACCGGGACCGCCGGGACGACCGGGACCGCCGGAACGGAAGGGACCGCCGGAACGGCCAAGTTGCCGGTCTGGATACCCCCGTGTGTATACTTCTGCCAGCACACATCCTCCCAGTTCAGTCCGACGCGCCCAGGCGGCACGTCGGACGTGACCCCCGGGGCGGCCCACGAGTCGTTCGCCCCGGACCGGAGGCGGCCCGCCCCATCTGCCGGGCCGATGCGCCCGTTCCCCGCCCGTTGGTGCGCGGGGTGCGACGATGACGCACGAGGAGCACACGACGACCCACTACTGGGCGTAACCCAACCGGCCGCACACCCTGAGGCGTGACGCCAGGACGGACGAAGCCTTCCCGCTCGCCGTCCGGGGGCTGAATGCGAGGGCCGGAGCCCGCCAACACCAATCAGAGGAAGGCGCCCTCGGCGCCCAACGAAGGGAGGTGCCATGCGGACCCGCATCGCACTCGCAGCGTGCTCCGTCGCGCTCATTGCCAGTCTCACGTCGTCGCGCTCGAGCTTGTCGTCGAGCCCGTCCAGCCTGTCCAACTCGTCACCGTGGCCGATCCGTTCCACACCGGTCGCGCTCCATCTGGCCCGCCCCGGAGGCTGGCAGCCCCAGCTCACGTCCTCGGACACGGGCAGCGCCGCCGCCCCCCAGTCGCTCGTGGCCTTACGCGCACTCGCCAGCCAGGCTGGCATGCTCGTCCCCGCGCACGGGAGCCTGACCTCCGACCTGCTCCACGTCCCCACCCCGGCTCCGGCCCCGGCTCCGGCTCCGGCAGCGGCTCCGGCTCCGGCCCCGGCTCCGGCAGTGGTGGCACCCGACCCCGTCACGCCGGCGCTCCGGGCCGAGTGGGAGCGGGTCGCCTTGTGCGAGGAGGACGGCAACTGGTTCGCCAACGGCAGCGCCTTCTCGGGAGGCCTCGGCATCAGCCGGACCAACTGGGTCCGTTACGGCGGCACCCAGTTCGCCCCCGAAGGTGCGCTGGCCACCGAGGACCAGCAGATCATCGTCGCCGAGCGGATCACCGGCGGATGGGTGCCCGACCAGTACGGCTGTGCCGCCTGGTAGGCAGCCGCCTGGTAGGCGGCTGTGCTACCAGGCACCTCGGCCCGCTCGGGCCCGGGCGCGACGACGCCGGCCGTCCCGTCGTTTCTCGACAGGATGGCCGGCGTGCCGACGGCCGGTCCGGAGACCGGCGGTTCCTCGTCCGGGGAGACCCGGTGGCGAGGTGGTTCAGATCTTGCGGACTTGGCTGGCCTGAAGGCCCTTCTGGCCCTGCTTGGTCTCGAACTCGACCCGCTGGCCCTCTTCGAGGTCGCGGTAGCCCTCCATCTGGATCTCCGACTGGTGGACGAACACGTCGTCACCGCCTCCGTCGGGGGTGATGAAACCAAACCCCTTCTCGGCGTTGAACCACTTCACGACGCCTTGTGGCATGTGCTGCTCCTTGGACTTCACGCTGCTTGAAATCGGCCCCACGGTGAAGCCCAACGGCCGCACGCCCGCGTGAATCGGCTGTGGGCGAGCGAAGTGTATGCGCTCGAGAGCGCCAGCGCCAGCAGCCTCAGCCAGGCAGCTCACCGATGCTCAGCCCGGAGCGGCCTCGGGGCGGAGCATCGGGAAGAGGATCACATCGCGGATGGCGTCCACCTCGGCCAGCAGCATCACCAGCCGGTCGATGCCGATGCCGATGCCAGCAGTAGGCGGGAGCCCGTACTCGAGCGAGCGGACGAAGGCAAGGTCGGCCGGGTGCGCCTCAGGGTCGCCGCGCTCGGCAGCCTCGACCTCGAACCGGAAGCGCTCGGCCTGCTCCTCGGGGATGTTGAGCTCGCTGTACCCGTTGGCGTACTCGCGACCGTCGACCACCAGCTCGAAGCGGTCGGTGAGCATCGGGTCGTCCGGACGATGTCGGGCCAGGGGGGACACCTCCACCGGAAAGCCGCACACCAGCACCGGGCCGAGCAGCGTAGGCAGGAGCACCTTGTCGTAGAGCTCGAAGACGAGCTTGCCGGGACCCCAGGCGTCGTCGACCTCAACGTCGTGCTCGCGGCAGAGGGCCGCCAGGGCGCCGACGGGCTGGCTCGGATGGACGGGGCGACCGAGTGCTTCCTCGAGGAGGTCGAGCAGCTCGCGGCGGGGCCACGGCGGAGTGAGGTCGACGTCCCCGCTCCGGGTGGCGAACGTCCGACGACCGCAGGCCGCGTCTGCCGCGGTGAGCACGAGTCGCTCGGTCAGCTCCATCCCGGTCACGACGTCACCGAAGGCCTGGTAGGCCTCGAGGGCGGTGAACTCGGGGTTGTGGCGCGTGGAGAGCCCCTCGTTGCGGAAGTTGCGGGCGACCTCGAAGACCCGCTCGTAGCCACCGACGACCAGGCGCTTCAGGTAGATCTCCGGAGCGATCCGAAGGCGGAGGTCGACGTCGAGCGCGTTGGCATGGGTGACGAAGGGCCGGGCGATGGCGCCACCCGCCTGGGCCTGGAGGATGGGCGTCTCGACCTCGACGAAGTGATCGTCGACCAGCGCCCGACGCATGGCGGCGATGGTGGCAAAGCGGATGTCGAAGATCCGGCGCGTCTCCGGGTTGGCAAGGAGGTCGAGCTCGCGCTGGCGGTAGCGCGTCTCCGCTTCGCTCAGGCCGTGCCACTTGTCAGGGAGGGGTCGGACTGCCTTCGACAGCAGCACGAGGGTGCGCACGCCGACCGAAAGCTCACCTCGCCGACTGGTCACCACCTCCCCGGTCACCCCCATCCAGTCGCCCAGGTCGCAGGCCTCGAGGACGGCGGCGCTGCGGACGTCGAGCTCCCCCACCTGGACGAGCAATTGGATCGACCCTGACCGGTCGGACAGGGAGAGGAAGACGAGCTTGCCGTGGCCGCGCCGTGCCGTGACCCGTCCGGCCATCGCCACCTCGACGCCGGTCCGGGCGTCCGGCCCGAGGTCAGCAAAACGACGCCGCACGTCACTCGCCAGGTCGGTGCGATCGAAGCGGGCCGGGTACGGGTCGATCCCGGCGACAACCAGGGCGTCACGCTTGGCCCGTCGCTCGGCCATGAGGGCGTCCAACGGACGGGTCGACCGGTCGTCGGGCTCTGACTGCTCGGCTCCTGTGGTCACAGCGGCTCTCCAGCGGGTCGGTGCGCGGCGGGTCGGCGGGTCGGCACGGGGATGCGGCCGAGCCACCCGCACCGCACCGGCGGCCAGGCCCGGCGCCTCCCGGACCGCCGAAGCCCGGAGTGTACCGGCCTTGGACGCTCCGTCCCGGTAGGTTCGGGGTCGAGCCTCCCGAGATCCGGAGCGCCCACGGCGAAAGGAGCTCCATGCCCGACTTGGATCCGCACGTCATCGTCCTCTTCGGCGCCACCGGCGACCTGGCGCGCCGCAAGCTGCTCCCCGGCCTGCTCCACCTTCGCCATGCCGGACTGCTCCCCGAGTGCCAGATCGTCGGCACGTCGCTCGACGACCTCGATGACGAGCGTTTCCGGGCCTTCGCCCGGACCGCTTTCGACGAGTTCGGTCGGAGCGACCTGAGTGTCGAGGAGCGTGACGACTTCCAGAAGGTCCTGCGCTTCGTCCCCCAGCGCGCAGGCGTCGACGCCCTGCTGCAGGCGGTCTCCGACGCCGAGCAACGACTCGGTGGCGAGCCTCGACGCCTCCACTACCTGAGCATCCCACCCAACGTGGCCGCGTCGGTGATCGAACTGCTCGGCAAGGCCGACCTCACCGAGCGGTCTCGCGTGATCATGGAGAAGCCGTTCGGCACCGACCTCGCCTCGGCACGGGCCCTCAACGACACCGTCCACCGGGTCTTCGACGAGTCTCAGGTCTTCCGGATCGACCACTTCCTCGGCAAGGAGGCGGCACTCAACATCCTGGCCTTCCGGTTCGCCAACGGTCTCTTCGAACCGATCTGGAACCGCGACCACATCGAGCACGTCCAGATCGACGTGCCCGAGACGCTGGGTGTCGACGACCGAGCCTCGTTCTACGAGCACACCGGCGCGTTCCGCGACATGGTGGTGACCCACCTGTTCCAGATCCTCGCCTTCATGGCCATGGAGCCACCCACCGCGCTCGAGCCGAAGGCGATCTCAGAGGAGAAGAACAAGGTGTTCCGGTCGATGCGCTCCCTCGACGTCCGCCAGGTGGTGCGGGGACAGTACGCCGGGTACCTCGACCTCGACGGGGTGGCTCCGGGCTCGGACACCGAGACGTTCATCGCCCTCCGCTGCGAGATCGACAACTGGCGCTGGGCCGGCGTCCCGTTCTTCCTGCGGACGGGCAAGCGGATGGCCGAGGGCGCCCGGATCATCTCGATCGCCTTCCGCGAGCCCCCCAAGAGCATGTTTCCCGCTGGGTCCGGGGTCGGTGCCCAAGGGCCGGACCACCTGACCTTCGACCTGGCCGACTCGACGCGGCTCTCCCTCTCCTTCTACGGCAAGCATCCCGGTCCGGGCATGCGCCTCGACAAGCTCAGCCTGCAGTTCGCGCTCCAGGAGACCGGGACCGAAGCCGACGTCCTCGAGGCCTACGAGCGGCTTCTCCACGACGCCATGAGCGGCGACCACACCCTGTTCACGACGGCGGCCGACATCGAGCGGCTGTGGGAGCTGTCCACCCCCCTGCTCGAGCACCCGCCACCCGTCCAGCCCTACCAGCCCGGCACATGGGGCCCCGGAGCCATCAGCCAGCTCATCGCCCCTCGCACCTGGCGGCTCCCGTTCGAGCGCGGCTGGCGGCAGGCGCCTCACCCCTCCTGACGATCCGGAGTGGGCCCGGGGCGGCTCCGGAGTGGGCCCGGGGCGGCCGAGCACCCTGCTCGGCGGGCCGGAACGGAATTGAGCCTGGCCTCCTCCACGTCCTACGGTGCTGCGGTGGACGCACAAGAGTTCCTGGGCATGGAGCCCACCGCGGACCCGACCCGGTGGTTCCTCCCCGTCACGCCCGCCGTCTCCACCCCAGGTCGCTTCCTCTTCGGCGGCTGTGGGCTGGCCGCCGGCATCGTGGCCATGGAAGGCGCCTCGGACCGGCCGGCCGTCTGGGCCAGCGCCCAGTACCTGTCGTTCGCCCCCACCGGCAGTGTCCTGCGCTGGGATGTCGAGCTCACGGCAAGTGGCAAGTACCTGACCCAGGCACGTGCCATCGGTCGCTATGGCGACCGCGACATCATCACCGTCAATGCCGCCCTTGGCAGCCCGGTGGAGGGCGCCCGAGGATCGGGCGCCACCGTCGCCCCCCCTCAGGTGGACGGCCCGCACGCCTACCCAGGCCGCGAGTGGCCGCGGTTCATGGGCGATTCCATCTTCGCACGCGTCGAGCAGCGCCTCGCAGCCGGACGCGACTTCGAGGACCTCGACCCCGACGCCACCGACCCCCACTCCGTCTGGTGGTTCCACATCCCTGGCCACCTCGAGCCGTCGGCCGCCACGCTGGCCATCCTGGGCGACTACGTGACCGGCGGGGTCTCGCAGGCCCTCGGCGAGCGCACCATGAGCAGAAGCCTCGACAACACCCTCCGGGTCGGCCATCTGGTGCCCACCGAGTGGCTCTTGTGCGACAGCTGGATCCAGTACGCCGCCGGCGGGTTCGCCTACGGTGAGGCACACCTGTTCGCCGAAGACGGGACGCTGCTCGGAACGGCCAGCCAGTCCATGAGCACCCGGCCGTGGGACCCCGAGCACCTGGCGGAGCTGGCTGCTCGCGCCGTGGCCGGCGCCACACCCGGGCCCGAGGACGCGCCACCCGAGGGCGACAGGGCGGTCGAGCCCGACGGGCTGGCTGGCTGACGGGGCGAGCGGCGGGAAGGCGTCGGCGCTCAGACAGCGCTCAGACGGTGCTCAGGCGGTGCTTGTCAGGAGCCCGCTCGGCAGCCCGTCGAGCGTGGCGAGAATGGCCTCGGCTACCGCCCGGGCTGCCTCCGGATCGAGCTCGACGGCGACCCGGGCGCCCGCCCCTCTGGCCGGATTGAGGAAATCCACGTTCAGGGTGTGCGCAGCGGGCGCGTGGACGGGATGGTCGAAGTAGACGGTGGCCTCCGTCACCGGGAACCAGCCGTCACGACCCTTGCCGCTCCCACTGACGGCGACCTTCTCGGTGCGGTAGGTGCACATGGTCCCTCCTCTCAGGCGGACAGGTGCCGGCCGAAGAACTCCCAGATGCGGTTCCACCCGTCCACCGCAGCCTCGGGACGGTAGCTCGGTCGGTCCACGGCGAAGAAGGCGTGGCCCGCCCCCTCGTAGGTGTGGAACTCGTAGGGCTTGCCGGCTGCCTTCAGAGCCGCCTCGAGCTCGGCCACCTGCTCCGGCGAGGGGAACTGGTCCTCGGCTCCAAACAGGCCGAGCAGCGGGCCCGAGAGGTCCCCGACCCGGTCGACGAGCGGCGTGACGGCGAGCGGGAACCCCTCTGGCGGAGTACCGACGACGAAGGCCCCGTAGCAGTCGACGGCGGCGTCGAGGTCGAGACTGACGGCGGCGAGGAAGGACTGGCGACCGCCCGAGCAGTAGCCGATGGTTGCCACCTTGCCGTTGGCACCCGGCAGGGCCCGCAGGGCCTCGATGGCACCGGCGACGTCGCCCACCAGCCGCTCGTCGGGAACGCCGCCCTGGGCCCGGGCCGTGGCGGCGGCGTCGTCCGGGCTCGCCCCCGGCGCTTCACGGCTGTAGAGGTTGGGCAACACGGCGGCATACCCGTGCGCAGCGAACTTTCGGGCGATCTCCTTGGTGGCGTCGTCGTAGCCCGGCATGTGGTGGATGACCACGACGCCACCGTACGGACCGTCTTCGGGGCAGGCCAGGTAGGCCTCGATGACATCTCCCCCGTGCCCGGTGATGGTGGTTGTCTTGGCCGTCATGGCGTCGCTCACCTGTGCGCTCCCCGTCTCGTCGATCGTCAGACCGGTCCCCTGCTCGCCCGGCCGGGCGAACGCGGGGCCGTCGCCACCGTACCGGGAGCGCTCGGACCGGCGCAGCTCGGTGCGCCAGCCGGCGCGCCGGACACCGCTCCGCGCTCTCCCGGCGTGAGCTCCGGGTGTGCCGGCCCCTCAAAGCCGAGCGTCGGGTCCGGCCGACCTGACAGACAGGGGAACCATCACCTCGACCTCGGCGCCTTCGAATGCGAAGTCGAGCAGCTCGCGAGCGCGAGCGAGGTTCTTCAGCAGGCAGGCAGTGAACGCGGCAGCGAGGAGCTCTGCCGGCCCGGGGAGGCTGCTCTGCTCCGCCCCCCAGCTTGCGTCGAACGCCACGACCACGCCGCCGACTCTCAGGCGGCATGATCAACACAACCAACGTGTCCGTCGAAGCGCGCCAACCCCAGTCTTGATCGTGGTCGGACCGTGCCCGTTGCGGCTGCCGGCCCGGGAGCGTTCCCCGTGGCTGTAGCGCTCCCGGCCCAGGAACTCGGTGACCTCGGCCTCGATGGCGGTCTGCATCAACAG
>JBMFXC010000093.1:3941-8235 GCA_049964655.1 Acidimicrobiales bacterium | reverse complement strand
CGCCACTGCTGGCGACGGCCACCACCGGTAGCGGTGCCACCCTCGACTCGGTCCCCACGGACTTCCAGTCCGGTGCGTACGCCAACCTGGTCGAGCCGGCTCCGGTGGCAAAGAGCGAGACCGTGTCGATGGGCACCGGCCAGTCGACCACCGTCACGCTGCCGACCGTGCCTGGCAACTCCGCCTACCCGGTCACCTCGTGTGCCCTGGTGTCGGGCTCGATCGCCAATACGGGCGGTGGCTCGGTGAACCTGACGGTTGCCATCAGCAACTCGCCGACCGTGTGCTCGGCGACCCTGACGGACAGCGACACGGCGCCGGAGACGTACACCTTCCAGTTCACCGCCACCAACGACTACGGGACGCCCGAGACGAGCGCTCCGGGGACGATCACGGTGAGCGTCGGCACGCCGCCGGTCGACCAGCCCATCTCGCAGACGGTCAACCCCGGCCTGTTGGTCCTGAGCTGCAGCGCCCCCGGCACCACCGGCTACCCGACGCTCGGTTGCGGGACGATCACCATGCCGTCCATCACCCTGAACGGCCTGGCCCAGACCACGAACGGCAACGCCAACGCCATCTACGTGTCGGACAACCGGGGCAATCCCGCCGTCGGCTGGTCGCTGACGGCGTCGATGATCCCGAGCTCCTCGTCGGTCAACAGCAACACGGCGTGTGCTTCTGTCGCCGCCTTCTGTGACTCGTCGGTGGGCTCGAACGCCTCGAACCCGAACGGTCAGATCGCTGCCAAGTACCTGAGCATCACGGTCACTGGCTGGTCTGCCTACACGGGCACGCTCAACGCAGCGCCTTCGACGACGGGTACCGGCGGCAACTTCGGCACCACCGTCTCCCTGGGCAGCGCCGCGGCGGGCGAGAGTGGCGGCACGTTCGTCATGAACGCCAGCTACTCGCTGTACGTCCCGGCGTCGGTGTACGCAGGGACCTACATCGGGACCGTGGAGTACCTGGTTAGCTAAGTCAGGTACGTCCCAGTTCGCAGGCAAGGGGGTGGCGCCGGTGGCGCCACCCCCTTGTTGCGGACCGAGCCTCCGGAGCCGTGCCGGCACCGGCACCGGGTTGCGGTCAGACTGTGCCGGTGACAGCCCGGTAGCCGCCCGGTGGGTGGCAGTACTGTCGGGAAGCGCCGCCTCGTGCGGCGCACAGGTGACCTCCGGGGCGGCAAGGACGTCGCCCCGTCGTGAAAGGTGATGGCGGTGCGTGCAGACCAGCCGAGGAACGGAGTCCGACCGGCGCGGAGCCTGCCGCGAAGGCGACCGGCCGCCTACGTGCTCGCTCGTCTTGTTCTCGTGGTCGCCGCCGCCGTTGCCGCACTGGTCTCCCTGCCAGGGCTCGCCGGAGCCGCCTCGAACGGGAGCTGGAGCGTCTTTCCCACCACGGCGGCCGGCCAGCAGCCCCGGCCCTACTTCCAGCCGCTCATGGCGCCCGGGTCCAACTACCCGGACTCGGTGACGATCGTGAACCAGACGACGTCGCCCATCACCTTCAAGCTCTATGCCGCCGATGCCTTCAATGCCGCGGGCGGGGCGTTCGCCCTCAACCCGCCCACTGCTCCCCAGCACGGGGTCGGGAGCTGGGTCCACCTGTCGGTCTCGCAGGTGACCGTTCCGGGGAGGAGCGAGGCGCTCGTTCCCTTCACGATCAACCCCCCAGCGGACGCAACCCCCGGCTTCCACGTCGGGGGGATCGTGGCCGAGCAGACCACCGGGACGATCACGAAGGCCGGCGCCATCCACTTCAACGTGGTACAGGCCGTCGGAACTCGCGTCTACGCCCGCATCATCGGTCCGCTCCACCCGTCGCTCACCATCACCGGCGTGTCGGTGCTGACCCAGACCTCAGCCGGGACGCAGTTCGGCGGTGGCACGAAGGCCAAGGTCCGCTACACCATCGCCAACACCGGCAACGTGCCCCTCGCACCGACCGCCACCGTGTCGTTGTCCCCGCTCCTCGGCGGCGGGCCGAAGCCGCTCACGAAGAAGCTGCTCCAGATCCTGCCGGCGAACCAGGTGACGATCACGGTCCCCTTCGGGAGCGTGGTCCCCTTCGGGAGCCTCGGAGCACACGTGCGAGTGACCGCTCCGGGAGCCGTCGCCGCCGGAAGCGGATCGGCCGTCGTCGTGCCCTGGGGCATCGTCGGCATCGTGGTGCTCGTGATCGCCGGTCTCGTCGTCTGGCGGCGGCGACGACGTCACCAGGCCGGGCCCGACAAGGCTGACGAGCCGGAGACCACTCCCCGCGAGCCCGCATCGAGCACGTCGAACACCTGAGTGCCTGGCGTGCCCCGCGCCCGTCCTTCGTCGCCAGCACATCCCACCGCTGCCGGCGGTGCGACGGCGCGCCGCGGGAACCCTGCGCCTCGCAGGAGACCTGCCCCGGACACCGGCACAGCCCCGGACACCGGCACAGCCCCGGACACCGGCACAGCCCCGGTGCCTTTGGTCGGCACCCAGAACGCCTCGCTTCCCTTGACCACCGCGCACACCCGTGCCCCGGTCGCCGCCAACCTTGGCGCCGTTGTTCGTGTCGTCGTGATCGCCAGCCTGCTTGCCGGCCTGCTTGCCGTGGTGGGCGCCGTCGCCCCGGTCCCCGCCTGGGCGAGCACCTCCTCAGGACCCGCCGAGACGCTGCGGCTCGGGTCGACGACCCTGGTGGTCGGCCAGACAGGCACGCTGGTGGGCACCGGCTGGCCGCAGAGGAGCGCGGTGCAGGCGGTCCTGTGCGGAGCGCTCGCCGACGACGGCAGCCTCGACTGCGCCAACGCCGACGCGGTCACCGTGGCACCCGGCCCGGATGGCTCCCTTGAGGCGACCTTCCCCGTCGTGGTGCCGCCGACGCCCTGTCCGTGCGTGGTGCTTGCTCAAGGAAAGGACGTCGACTACCTCGAACGGTTCGCTGTCGACCTCGTGGGACCCGGCGGAGGAGCCCCGCCGGCCCCGTCGTCGCCACCGGCGGTCGGCCAGGGCCCGACCATCGCCGTCCTGCCGAGCGCGGCGCCAGTCGGTGCGACGGTGGGGGTGCTCGGCAGCGGGTTTCCTCCGGGGAAGGCCATCCAGTTGGTGGTCTGCGGCGATCTCGGTCTCGGCGGGGCCGGTGACTGTGCCGCCCACCCGACAAGGACGTCGGCGACGGCCCACGGGGAGCTGGCCGCACGGGTGACGTTGCGGGTGCCACCAGTGCCATGCCCCTGCGACCTCGAGGCGCTGGCACCGGGGCGCAGTCCCGTTCTGGCGTCCCTCTCTCTGCTCGGGGCGCCAGTCAGTGGAGCTGCACCGGAAGGACCGCTGTTCGCCGACGTCGTTGTCGAACGCGCCACCGTGGGGGGCCCGGTGAGCTGGACGTCCGCCTTCGGCGCGTCCTCGACACGGCGGCTGGTGTTGGTCCTGGCCAACCAGGGTGGCTTGGCGACCGGACCGATGTCGTTGCGTCTTCGGGTGGCCAGCGAAACGGGAGCGTCGCGGCTGCTCGTGGCTCGCACCCTTGCCACGTTGCCCCCCGGAGGGAGAGCGACCTACGAGGTGCCCGTGACCGTCGCCGCCATGACCGTGGGCACCCTTTCGTTGCGGGGCAGCGTGGGCGTCGACGGGCAGCGAGTGTCGTTTGCCGCGACCGTCACGTCGTTCCCGTGGGGCCTGGTGGTCGTCGGGGCCGTGGTGGTGCTGGCCGCGCTGGTGGCGGTGGTTGTCGCCCTGCGCCGTCGGAGGGCCCGCCGCGAGGCCCGCCGCGAGGCCCGCCGGGATGGTGACGGGACGCCCGACGACGTGCCCGCAGCCAGTGCCGCCGGGGTCGGAGCGAGCGGTGCCGAAGACGGCGCAGCCGGTGACGGCGGGAACGGAGCGAGCGGTGCCGAAGACAAGGAGCCCGGAGGGGACCAACCCGCGACGCGCCGGTTCGATCGAACGTCCCGTTCCGGCACCCTCGATCCGTCATCTCCGGTGACGACGTCGGGAACGCCGAAGCCGCCACTCCGGACAACGACGTCGGGACAGGCCGATCGTCGGAGAGCGGACGACCCTGTAGACACCTGAGGCCGGTCGACGGTCGGCACATCTCGGTACGGTGAGTCTCCATGACGGGACGGACGGTGGTACCTCCCTGACCGAAGGACTTCCGGCTCTAGTTGGTGGTCGGGAACGCGGTGAAAATGGCTGCATGCTGCAGCCGTGTCCGAGGCCGAACGTGGTGGCGACGTGCGCTCGACGGGCGCAGCCGGGCGTTCGTGCAATCGCACCGACCCGACGGCGCAGCATGGACCGGTGGTGCCGAGAGGAAA
>JBMFXC010000093.1:0-3841 GCA_049964655.1 Acidimicrobiales bacterium | reverse complement strand
GGCATCGTGCCCCGAAGGCATCGATCTGGTCCAAGCTCTCGCTGACCGGATCGCGTCTGGTCCTGTTGCTGGGTGTCGTCCTCACCCTGGTCGGGGGGCTGGTGGCCAACACCGCCCAGACGGCGGGGGGGAACATCCGCGTCGAGCACGTGCGCTTCCTCACCCAGTCGGGCCTGGTCGAGACCGGCCTGCTCTACATCCCCTCCACGGCGACGGCCAAGACGCCTGCCTGCGGGGTGGTGACCATCGAGGGGTACATCAACTCGGTCGACACCATGGACGGCTTCTCCATCGAGATGGCCCGCCGAGGATGTGTGGTGCTCGATGCCAACCAGACCGGACAGGGCTCGTCCCAGCCGCCGTCGTTCGCCGACGAGTTCGGCGGCCCGGCGGCGCTGGCCTTCATCAACACCCTGCCGTTCGTGCGTCACGGCGACGTCGGCCTGATCGGCCACTCCATGGGCGGTTGGGCGTCGGTGCTGGCCGCGTACACCCAGCCGAAGGCCTACCGCTCGATCGTCTTGGTCAGCTCGTCGGTGAGCACGCCCGGCGTGGAGCCGATTCCCGGCACCCCGACCTTCCCCCGCAACGTGCTGGTCGACGAAGCCCAGTACTCGGAGTTCTCCCAGTTGATGTGGGCTGTTCCCCAGGGCAGCGACTTTCCCCACTCTGCCCGGATGCAGACCTTCTTCGGCACCTCGCAGCCCATCGTGCAGGGCAAGGTGTACGGCTCGATCGCGGCGGGGACCGGTCGTGAACTGCTCATCCACGGCACCGACCACCCGGGGCTCACCATCGACCCGAGCGCCGTGGCCGACGCCGTGCATTGGATGCAGCTGACCCTGGTCGGCGTCTCGTCGATGCCTCCCGGTCACCAGATCTGGTACTGGGACGAGATCGGGACCCTGATCGGCCTGATCGGGGTGGGGGTGTTCCTCTTCGGTGTCGCCGGGCAGCTCCTCAAGACGTCCTACTTCGGAGCCGTCGTCCGCGACCGACCGGAGAACCGGTCGATGCGTGGACCCCTCTGGTGGGTGGGGGCGGCCGTGCTCGTCGCCCTCGGCCCGGTGACCTTCTACTGGTTGCAGGAGTGGGGGTCGAAGACCTTCCCGGCCGGCCCGTACCTTCCTCAGACCATCACCACCGGTATCGCGGCATGGGCGGTGGGCGGAGCGATCATCGCCACGCTGCTCTTCCTCCTGTGGCACTTCACGACCAGAAAGGACCGGCGCGGCACCCTGCACACCTACGGTGTCACCGAGCCCGACGGAACCGTCGACCGGCGCCTGCTGTGGCGCTCCGCCGTGCTCGGGGCGACGGTGGTGGTGGTGACCTACATCGCCGTCTACTTCTTCGACTGGGCCTGGAGCTCGGACGTCCGCTTCTTCGTGTTCAACATCAAGCCGCTCGACTTCGTCCACATGCAGATCGCCCTCGACTACCTGTGGCCGTTCCTCTTGTACTTCGTCGTCCTGTCGATCGTCGTGTTCGGGCAGCTTCGTCCCCGGATGAAGACGCTCGGGACCTTCATGCTGGCCGTGACGGCGCTGTTGGTGGTCGGCTATGTCGGCTTCCTCGGGCTCGAGTACGGGGTCCTCTTCGCCACCGGACAGCTACTCACCTCCAGTCAGCCGCTGTTGACCATCGTCGGTGACCAGTTCCTGCCGGTGTTCATTATCATCGGCACGGTGGCCAGCTACTTCTTCTGGAAGACAGGACGGATCGCCACCGGCGTGGTGGTCCTGACCTTGTTGATCCCGGCGATCATGGTGGCCAGCACGGCCACGCAGGGCATCCCGTGGTGACCTTCGATGACGGGTCCCGTCTCCTGCGGGCTTCTCGTGCGGTAGCCCGACCGGCGTCCTGCTGCTGCCCGGTGCCGTCGAGGCGGCTCCTCACCCCGGTGTCGGCCGTTCGCCCCCGTGCGGGGAAGCGCTGATGCAGCCAGTTGCCCTCTCCCCGGAGCACCACGCCAGCGCGTGGGACCGACTGACCTCGGAGGAGCTCGACGTCCTGGTCGTCGGCGGCGGCATCGTCGGTGCCGGCGCCGCGCTCGACGCCGTCAGCCGTGGCTATCGCGTCGGCGTCGTCGAGGCCCAGGACTGGGCGGCGGGGACCTCCAGCCGGTCCTCGAAGCTGATCCACGGCGGGCTGCGGTACCTCCAGATGATGGACTTCGCCCTCGTGCACCAGGCCCTGCAGGAGCGGGCGGTGCTCCTCCAGCACGTGGCACCGCACCTGGTCCACCAGCTCTCCTTCCTCTACCCGCTCCAGCACCGGGTCTGGGAGCGGTTCTACGTCGGCACGGGGATCGCCCTCTACGACGCCCTCGGGTGGTCGACCGGCTCGGCCCGAGGCGTGCCCCGCCACCGCCACCTGACCCGCCAGCAGGCTCTGGCCAAGGCACCGGGGTTGCGACGGGAGTCGATGGTCGGGGCCATCGAGTACTACGACGCACAAGTCGACGACGCCCGGTTGGCCTTCGAGGTCGCGCGGACGGCAGTCAGCCTGGGAGCGATGGCCGTCAGCCGGGCAGAGGCGGTCGGGTTCCACCGCGACGGCGACCGGGTCATCGGCGCCACCGTCTGCAACCTCGAGACGGGCGCGAAGCGGGACGTCCGGGCACGGGTGACCATCCTCGCCACCGGGGCGTGGACCGAGGAGACCGAGACGCTGGCCGGGCACGAGCGCCCGGTAAAGGTCCGACCGTCCAAAGGGGTCCATTTGGTGGTCCCGAAGGACCGCATCGCCTCGACGTCCGCCATCGTGGTCCGGACGGAGAAGAGCGTGCTGTTCGTCCTGCCCTGGGGCGACCACTGGATCATCGGGACCACCGACACCGACTGGACCCACGACAAGGCCCGGCCGGAGGCGACCGCCGCCGACATCGACTACCTGCTCGACCACGTGAACGCCGTGCTCGAGTCACCGTTGACCCGCGACGACGTGACCGGGGTGTTCGCCGGGCTGCGGCCGCTGGTCGCCGGGGCCGGCGTTGTTCGGGGCCCCGGGGAAGCCGGCGCCCACCGGTTGCGTCTGCGGGCGGGCTCCGGTGAGGAGCAGACGACGACGCTGTCACGCGAGCATTCGGTGAGCCGTCCGTTCCCCGGTCTGGTCGTGGTGTCCGGCGGCAAGTACACGACCTACCGGATCATCGCCCGGGACGCTGTCGACGCGGCCGTCGAGCAGGGCTCGCTCGACTTGGTCACCTCGCACACCGAGCGACTCCCCCTCGTCGGGGCCGAGGGGTACGAAGTCCGCTGGCGCCAACGGGCGAGGCTGGCCGCTGCGCACGGGCTCTCCGAGGACTGGCTCGACCACCTGCTCCACCGCTACGGGGGCATGGTGGACGAGGTGCTCGCCCTGGTCGAGGGCGACCCGTCCCTCGGCGTGCCGCTGGCCGGCGCCGCCGGGTACCTGCGTGCCGAGGTCGTCTACGCCGTCACGCACGAGGACGCGCGTCACCTCGAGGACGTCCTCGCCCGCCGGACGCGGATCGCCATCGAGACGGTCAACCGCGGCCTCGGGGCGGCTGACGAAGCGGCCGACCTGATGGCTCCGCTCCTCGGGTGGAGCGACGCCGAGCGAGCGGCCGAGGTCGAGGACTACGCACGCCAGAGCGAGCTCGAGGCGTCCGCCTCGGCCGCGCCCGACGACGACGCCGCAAGCGACTTGGTGTCGTCGACGCCCACTCTTCTCGTGCTCCCCTGAGGCTCGGACCGTCTGTCGACGGGTGCCGGCTCGTGCCATGGCTGCCAGCCGACGGCCACCCACCCATGGCTGCCAGCCGACGGCCACCCACCCATGGCTGCCAGCCGACGGCCATGTGCCCGCCGTAGGC
>JBMFXC010000092.1:0-8428 GCA_049964655.1 Acidimicrobiales bacterium | reverse complement strand
CGGGGCCTATGCCACCGATGCACCTGGCGTGCTGGCGGACCTGCTGCGCTGGGTTGCGCTCGTGGCCGCCGGAGTTGGCACGACCGGGTACTGGGCCGTGGTTCTGGGGTCCGCGATCGCCGTCGGCCGCCGGGGTCTCGGGGATAGCCGCAAGGTGCTGTGGTGGATCGCGGCGGGCTGCGGCGGGCTGGCCGCGGCAGGGCTCGCGCGAGCGCTCTCTGCTGGTGGTGGCGTGTGGCCGACGGATGTCGTCACGCTCGCTCATGGCGCGGCGATCATCACCTGGTCGTTCTCCGCGCTCCTTGCCGTGCCGGTCGTGGCGGCAAGCGTGCGCTTCCTCGCTCGCAGCCGCCGCATCGAGAGGGCTGCTCCCTGGCCGCCAACGTTTTCTACCGCCGTGTTTGCTCTCGGTGCGCTCGGCACCGGCAAGATGCTCGAGCTCCCCGCCGTGACCGACGTCGGCAAGGTGGCCGCCGCCGTCACGCTCGCGTTCTGGACGGTCACCGCTGCGTTGCGCGCGTCGCGCCTGCTCCCGAGCACTAGGCGACAGCCGACAAACCCGACGTACAAGCGGGACGACCCGACCGTGCCGACGCGCCCGCCGGAGGCGCTGGCCCCGCCGCCCCGCTGAGATCCGGCGATGGCCTGGTGATATCAGCGGGGCGATCGACGCTGGCCAGTGTCCTCTACGTCCTCGTGCGAAGCCGCGTCCAGGATCCGACGTGCCCAGCGGTGCCACGACGCAGCGAGCTCGGGCGCGCAGAGAAGGTGTCGATCCGGGTGCTACTACGCCGTCGTACCCTGGCACTACTACGCCGTCGTAGCCTGGCAGCGGCTAGTCCTCGGACCCTCGAGCCGACACGGCGCCTCGGCGGAGCTGGCACCTTCCGGATTGTTATTCCCCTCCAGACTAGAACATCGGCCGTGCCCGCGCGAAGCCGGCGCCAGCACGGAGACGGGGACACGGGCACACGAAGCCCGTGTGTGATCCGGTACCCCAAGAGAGACGTCGTGTTCCGTGTCCACCCACCAACCGGGTGGGCCCGGTGATCTCTGGTCAGTGCCCTTCGACGTCCGGCAGGCCCTCCCAAAGGTCCGGCAGTTGACGAGCCAGGCGCCGTAGCTCCTCGACATGGAGTGCCGACAGCGCGGCCAACCGGTCCTCGCCGCTCGGCGTGAGCCGCAGCCGGACCACGCGATGGTCGTCGTCGTCCCGGATCCGCCGGAGCAACCCTGCCGCCTCGGCCCGATCGACGAGGCCCACGGTGCTTTGATGGCGAAGCAGCAGCAGCTCGGCGACGTCGCCAACCTTGGGCCCACGAGGATCATCGTGTCCTCGTACCGCGAGCAGCAGCTGGTGTTGAGCGGGGGTCAGCCCGGCCGCTCTCGCCTGCGTCTCGCTCCAATGCTCGAAGCGCCGCAAGCCAGTGCGAAGCGCCAGCAGTCGCCGATAGGCGTCTTCGGGCAGTGCCCGCGTCGACATTGGCATTTGGCTTACGGATCCCTCAGATCCTGGTGGCGTCACGGTCGTCGAAGACGACGGCGGCGCCGAGCGAGGACCTCTGGGCCTGTTCCCTGGCACACCGTCATCCCACTCTCTGCGTGCGAGGGTGCACGGGCTCGCGACCCTTGGCCCGACCGCGTCGAGCGACAGAGCATCCTCATCTTCCTCCTCGTCGTCGTCGTCCGACAACCACAGGCACGCCAGTCTGCTCTGCGATCAACATCTCCTGAAAGATTAGTATCGTGAGGCGATGTATATGGACGCGCAGAGCCCCGAGGTCAGTCTGGGTACGACTCGCCGCCGTCTGGCGGTGCTCGGAGGGATCGGCCTCGTGCTCGGTGGCGTCGGTGGCGTTGCCGCCGACATAGTGGTGCACCTGGTCGGTCTCATCAGCAACCTGGCGCTGCTGCACCGCTTCGGCTGGCAGCTGCCCGACCTCCGTCACTACCACCCCACGCCGGTGCTGCTGGCGGTGGCTGTCGGTGGTGCGCTGGTGGTGGTCGGCCTGGCTCGCTGGAGCCCGATCATCAAAGGCCACGGCATCCCCGAGTCGTTGGAGGCGATCCTGTTTCGCGACAGTCGGGTTATGCCCCGTGCTGCTGTCGCCAAGCCCATCTCCGCGGCAGTCGCGATGGGGACCGGCGGGCCCTTCGGCGCCGAAGGGCCGATCATCGTCACGGGGGCCGCGGTCGGCTCCCTGATCGGCCAGCTGGTGCCGGTCAGCCCAGCGGAACGCAGGATACTTCTCGCCACCGGCGCCGCCGCCGGCATGGCCGGCGTGTTCGCCACCCCCGTCGCGGCGGTGGTGCTGGCCTTCGAGCTGCTGCTCTTCGAGCGCTCGCTCCGCTCCCTGGTCCCGCTGGTGCTCGCCACCTCCGTGGCAGCCGCGCTCCACGACGTGCTGATCGCACCCCATCCCCTGTTCGCCGTCGTGCACCCACTCGTCTTCCACGTGACCCAGCTGCCCCTGTTCGCGGTCCTCGGCCTGGCCGCCGGAGCCCTCGCCGTGGTGCTCAACCGCGGCCTGTTCGCCGTCGAAGCAGGGTTCCGTCGCCTGCCGATCCCCGAGTGGGCACACCCCATCGTCGGGGCCATCGGGTTCGGCGCGATCGGCCTGGCCGTGCCCGGTTCGCTGTCGGTCGGCTACTGGGCCATCACCGACGCCGTCAACGGCCGTTTCCTGCTCGGAGCGGCCGCCGTCTTGTTCGTCGGCAAGATGGTCTCGTGGTGGGTGGGACTCGGGTCGAGCACCTCAGGGGGCACGCTCGCACCGATGTTCCTCGTCGGGGCCACCATGGGAGAGATGGTCGGCATCGCGTTCGCCCACGCCTTGCCTGGCGCCCACATCCAGCCCGGCGCCTTCGCACTCGTCGGCATGGGGGCGACATTCGGGGTGGGGGCGCGGGCGCTGCTCACCGGCGTGGTCTTCGCTGCCGAGGTCACCGGCGGCTACGCCATGCTGGTGCCACTGCTGCTAGCGACCGGGGTGGCGGAGCTGGTGGCCGAGCTCGGTCTCGACGATCGGGTCATGACCGACAAGCTGCGCCGCCGCGGCTATCGCGTCGACTTCGACGCCCAGACCGACCCGCTGCGCATGCGAGTCGCCGCGCTGGTCATGCGGCCGGCAGGTGATGGGATCGACACTGCCGAACTACCGACGGTAGACCGCTGGGCGTACCTGTCCCAGGCCCTGTCGCTCCTGCTCGGGCGGGGCACGTCAGAAGTGGCGGTGACCGACCAGGGGAAGATCGTGGGGATTGTCGGCCGTGACGAGATCGATGCCGAGCTGCGCCGCCGTGTCGCCGACGAGCACGTCCAGCCACCCACGCTCGGCCCCTGGGCGCCGCGGGCAGCCCATCGCGCAGCAGAAGCGGCCGCGGAGGTCTCCGACCGGCCCGAGGCGGAACCCATCGGGGACAGGCCCGCAGAGCCGACAACCGAACAGTATGAGGAGCGGGACAGTGAAGAGCGAACCTCCCTGCGCGGTCGGGGTGGTCTCGCGCTGGTGCCGGACGATGTCGACCTGAGCGGTCAACCCGGTGACGGGGACGAGCGCCTGGGCATTGGACCTTCGTTGATCAAGCCATCGTCGGGACCCCCCCTCCCTGCTCAGGAGACCGATGACTCGTCATGCCCGGACCTCCGGGAATGAACGGTGCGAATACCCGGCACGGCGCCGACAGGAACG
The DNA here is from genome assembly GCA_049964655.1 of Acidimicrobiales bacterium. Classification (GTDB taxonomy): domain Bacteria; phylum Actinomycetota; class Acidimicrobiia; order Acidimicrobiales; family RAAP-2; genus JAJZJT01. The sequence continues at coordinate 4,736 of JBMFXC010000092.1, read as the reverse complement.
ACAACTGTTATTCGTGTGACAGATAGAATATCTCCGATGAGGCCGAGTGGCGACGTCACCGTTGGCGTTGCGCCCGGGAACGACCGGGCGAGCGTGCCACTGCTCCTGACCGTCGGGCACGGCACCCTTGGAAACGAGGAGCTCGCCGAGTTGCTCGCCTCGGCGGGTGTCCAGCTGGTCGTCGACATTCGCAGCGCGCCGGGAAGCCGACGTCACCCCCACTTCGGCCGGGAACAGATGGAGTCGTGGCTACCGGCGTCCGGGATCGAGTACCGCTGGGAAAGGAACCTGGGCGGGCACCGGCGGCCCATAGTCGGATCGGCAAACACCGCGCTGCGCCACCCGGCGTTCCGGGGCTACGCCGACTACATGGCGACCGGTTCGTTCGCCGCCGGGCTCGCACGCCTGCTCGATGACGTCGCAGCGCGGCCGACGGCGGCGATGTGCGCGGAGACGCTGTGGTGGCGTTGTCACCGCCGTCTCGTGGCCGACGCCGCAGTCCTGCTCGAGGGCGCCGCCGTGTATCACCTCGGCCACGACAGCCGGCTGTCCGCGCACCGGGTGACTGAAGGCGCGCGGATCGCGGAGATGAACGGGACGAGGGGGCTGGTCTACGACGACGCCGCGGCAGCGTGTCACGGCGTGGCGTGAGACCGAGTCCGGAGAGGAAAAGGCATACACATGGAGGAAGCGGGGTTCTTTGGCATCGGTCACCTCGACCTGTCGGTCTCCGACGTCGAGGTGAGCGCTGCGTGGTACGAGCAGGTGCTTGGGCTGCGGCGCCTGCGGCGGGTGGACTTCCCCCAGCGCGCCATGATCGTGCTGCGCCACGACGCCTCGGGTCTGGTGGTCGGGCTCAACCAGCATCAGGGGTTCCCCGGAGAGCTCTTCGACGAGCGGCGCGCCGGGCTCGACCACGTCGGCTTCGCCGTCGGCCGGCGCCAGGACCTCGACTCCTGGCAGAGGCATCTGGCGGCGCTCGGTGTCGAGCACTCGCCGGTGGCTGACACCGAGATGGGCTCGGCGCTTGTCTTCAGGGACCCCGATCACATCCAGCTCGAGCTGTGGTGGTCCAAGTCCGCTGGGGATGCTCAAACGGCGCTTCCTCCAGATCGTGGCATCATCGAGCGCTCGAGCCCGCTCCCCGTCGACGAGACGGTCCGGCGACTCGCCGACGCCGTCACGGCGGCCGGTGCGACGGTGTTTGACACCATCGACCATGCCGCCGGTGCACGGTCGGTCGGCCTCGACATGCCCGAGACCCAGGTGTTGATCGTCGGCAACCCCGCAGCGGGCACCCCGCCGATGCTCGCCGCCCCCGACCTTGCCCTCGAGCTCCCGACCCGCCTCCTCGTCCGCCAGGCGTCTCTCGGCGCCCTGGGCAGCACGGTCGTCTACTCCGACCCGGCCACCCTCGCTCGTCGCTATGGGCTCAGCTCCGAGCAGGTCGCCGGGCTGGCCACGATCGCTGGGCTTGTCGATCGTGTGCTCGGGGAAACCACCAGTGCGTAGCGATCGGCGCGTCGCAGGTCCGAACACGCCAGCCCGGCGTTCTGCCGCCGACGGCATCACGGCGAGCTACATGAGCCGATGAGGGCCGTCCCAACCATCGCCGTGGTCGGCACTGGGCCGGCGGGGATCGCCGCGGCCCGTCAACTCCGAGACCAAAGCGGTGTCCGTGTCGTCCTCGTCGCTCCCGAAGGGCACTCGGAGTACCTGCCCGGCACGCTCGCCGTCGCCACCGGTGACGCCCGTGCCGCCCAGCACCGGACCCGAGTCGAGCTCGCCGGGGTCGAGATCATCCCGGCCCAGGCCGAGGCGATCGAGCCCGGTGCGCTCAGGATCGGCGGGTCCTGGCTCCAAGCCCACGCCGTCATCGCCGCGCCCGGGCTCGCCCTCGATCCCGTCGGCTGCGCCACGCGCGGGGAGATCGTCGGCTTCTGGGATCCGACCGAGGCCGAGGCAGCTGCTTCACGGATTCGTGCCGTCGAGCGAGGCGTCGTCGACGTCGTGATCTCGTCCCTCCCTTATCGTTGCCCACCTGCGCCCTACGGCCTGGCGATGCGGCTCGCCCGGCGGGCGCGGCGGCTCGGTCAGTCGCTCCAGGTCCGCCTGGTCACGCCCGAAGAACACCCGCTCGCCGCACTCGGACCCGCGGCCGGCGACGCGCTGCTGGCCGGCTGCCAAGACGCTGGCGTCGAGGTCCGCCTTGGCGCCGAGATCGACTCCGATGCCTTGGTCCGAGGAGCGATCACTGCGGGCGCAAGCAACCGGGACAGGGCAGACCTCACGATCGTGATCCCCCGCCACCGCACGAGTCCCTTGCTTGCCGACCTGGTCGACGCGACCGGCCCGCTCGTGCGGGTCGACAACCACTTCGCCACCGAGATGGCCGGGGTCTTCGTCGTCGGTGACGCGGCCGCCAGCCCCTACCCGAGAGCGGCGGATCCCGCCGCGTGGTCGGGGACGCTCGCAGCGACGGCAGTGCTGTCGGAGCTCGGCTTCGATCACGCCCGGAACCCCGAGGCGCCTGCACCGGACTGCTTCGTCGACCACGGCGACGGCGCCTACGGGCGTATCCGGATCACCTACCCCGATGGACCGCCACCCGGCGCGCTGCCCGCCGTCGCTATCGATTCCCCCGCACCGGCACTGGCTACGGACTTCGAAGAGGCCCGCCGGCGGTGGAACGCACTGCGTGTCGAAGACACGTGACCGGCATCCCAGAAGCGTCTCACCCCTGGCGTCACCCGGCGTCGCCGCGGAGAGGTGATGCCACCGGATACCCCCGACGCGAGTCGCCCCGGGGACCCAACGGCGCCTCAGCCGGCCTGGCGGTGGCGGACGATCGTGGGCCCTGGCGCTTGGTGAACGATGGCCTCGTCCTGCTCCTGGCTGAGCGTGAGGCGCACGCCGACGTGATAGGTCTGGACGAGGATCCAGTCAAGCGCTGCCGGATGTATTTCCACCCGACGGTAGACACTGGGTAAAGTGGCGGTCAGCCAATCGTCGGCGATGCTGCCCGGCTGAATGGAGAGCGATGGCGCGTGAGGTCGAGCACACAACCGCAGTCCGCGACGGGCTCCTCGCCGAGACGGGCCTGGTGCGCGCGGCACGCTACATCCAGCCGGGGGAGCCTTCGCCCGACGCCCGGGAGATCCACCGCCGCGGGGGCCGTCGGGCCGAGGAGTTCTACCGGGAGCGCTGGCGCCACGACAAGGTCGTGCGCTCCACCCACGGGGTGAACTGCACGGGGTCGTGCTCGTGGCAGGTCTACGTGAAAGACGGGATCATCACCTGGGAGACCCAGGCCGTCGACTACCCCTCCGTCGGGCCCGGATCGCCCGAGTACGAGCCCCGGGGGTGTCCTCGGGGAGCGTCGTTCTCCTGGTACACCTACTCGCCAGCCAGGGTGCGCTATCCCTACGTACGGGGTGTATTGCTCGAGATGTTCCGGGCGGCGAAGGCCGCGAACGGCGACGACCCCGTCGCTGCATGGGCCGAGGTCACCGGCGATCCCGAGACGGCCGCCAAGTACAAGCAGGCACGGGGCCGAGGCGGCTTCGTACGGGCGTCGTGGGCCGAGGTCTTAGAGCTCATCGCTGCCGCCCACGTCCACACCGTCGCCACCTACGGCCCGGACCGCACGGCGGGGTTCACGGTCATCCCGGCTATGTCGATGGCCTCCTATGCCGCGGGCACCCGCTTCTACTCGCTGTTGGGCGGCACCATCCTCTCCTTCTACGACTGGTATGCCGACCTCCCGCCGGCTTCCCCCCAGGTGTTCGGCGACCAGACCGACGTGCCCGAGTCGGCCGACTGGTGGAACGCCAGCTACCTCATCATCTGGGGCACGAACCTGCCGATCACCCGCACCCCCGACGCCCACTTCATGACCGAGGCCCGCTACCGGGGCCAGAAGGTGGTCGTCGTCTCCCCCGACTACTCGGACCACACCAAGTTCGCCGACGACTGGCTGGCCGCCAACCCCGGCACCGACGCCGCGCTCGCCATGGCGATGGGACATGTCATGCTCTCCGAGTTCTACCGGGACCGTCAGGTCCCGCGGTTCGAGTCCTACGCTCGCACCTACACCGACCTGCCGTTCCTCGTCACCCTGCGCGAGCGCGGGGACGGCTATGCGCCGGACCATTTCCTGACCGCCTCGCAACTGGGCCAGGACGGCGCGGCGGGCAACAGGGGGCTGGCCGACGACGAGCAGGCCCAGTGGAAGACCGTCGTGCTCGACGAGGTGAGCGGCGAACCTGTGGTTCCCAACGGGTCGATCGGCTTCCGCTGGGGCGAGGAGGGGAAGGGCCGCTGGAACCTCGACCTCGGGGAGGTGCGTCCGGCACTGAGTTGCTACGGCCGTCCCGACGCGGAGGCGTTGCCGATCGACCTGCCCCGCTTCGACGTCGGTGACCAGGGTGGCGGGGTGCTTCGCCGTGGAGTACCAGCGATCCGAGTCGGGGACCGGCTCGTCACGACGGTGTTCGACCTTGTGATGGCCCACTACGGTGTCGCCCGCCCGGGGCTCCCCGGCAACTGGCCCTCGGGCTACGACGACGCCGAGGCTCCCTACACGCCGGCGTGGCAGGAGAAGATCACCTCGGTGCCCGCTTCGGCGTGCGCCCGGGTGGCCCGTGAGTTCGCTCGCAACGCTGAGGTCTCCGGCGGCCGGTCGATGATCGCCATGGGGGCGGGCACCAACCACTGGTTCCACTCGGACCAGATCT
>JBMFXC010000091.1:0-8446 GCA_049964655.1 Acidimicrobiales bacterium | reverse complement strand
GGACCTCACCCTCGATCTGCTCGGGATCCCGCCGCTACTTTGCAAATGACCGTGCGGGCGCTTCCCCCAGAGTGGCGCATGCGGGGAGCCCGCAAAGTGGTCACCCGGGCCCTGTGCTTCGCAGTCATCGGGTTCGGCCTAGTGCTCGCTCCGCTCACGCTGGGCGTGCACTGATCCTTCGGCTCGACGTCCGTCCCTCCTGGCTACGGCCGGAAGGCCTGCCCGCGGACGGCCCGAATGTGGACTGCCCGCCTGCGCTACGAGCTCAGAGGAGCGTCCGGGGCGTGGCGACCCACTGGCCCGTCATCTCGAGGGACGTGGTCGTGCCATCACCGTGGAGCCTGCACCAAACAGTGGCCGGGGTCACGCGTCCCGTCGCGCCGCACTGCTGCTCCGGAAGCAGGCACACGTGCTCCAGAGGCGGGCACACGAGCGGGCTCAACGTGCGGCTACCCGATGAGGCCGTTGCAGCACGGCACCCAAGACGGTGGGCTCGAGGACGTCGACGGCCCGGTAAGCGAGCGGCCGGAGAAGCGACGCCACCACGACCACCAGCGAGGAGAGCAAGTAGCCGGCCACGACGTCCCCGGGATAGTGGGCGCCAACGTAGACGCGGGCGAAACAGAGGAACAGGCCGAGCACGACGTTGGCAGCGACGAGGACCGTGACGACGCCTGACCGCTCCGGTCCCCGCCCACCACCGCTTCGGCCGTCGCCACCACCGCGCCGGCCGCCCCACCGCCAGACCGCTTCCCCTGCCACCAACAACAGGGACATGGTCAATCCGCCCGCCACGATCGAGTGATCCGAGGGGAAGGAGTAGTCACTCGTCTTCCCGACGAGCACCAACGCCCGAGGGTAGGTGGCATAGGGACGCAGCTCACCAGCGGCATGGCCGACGAGCTGGTTGAGGCCCAGCGCTACCAACGTGCCCATGCCGCCGAGGACGAGCAGAGCGGCCACCCGTGGTGCCCGTCGCCACCACGCCACGACGTAGAGGGCGAGGAAGGCCGCGGCCAGGAGGACCGGACCGAGCCAGAGCGCGTAGGCATGCACGAACCCGTGTGCCCACGAGGTGTGGCGAGCAAAGCGATTGACGTCGAGGTACCACGACGTGTTGAGGCCCCGGGGTGGCAGCACGCGCACGTCGGCCACGACCGGACCGGGAGGGAGGGCAGTAGCGAGAGAGTTGACGGGGCTCATGGGGGTGGGCAGTTGTCACCGCAGGACAGGAGGATCTTCACCCACGGTATCTCCCGGTACCGCCGTGCACGATCGATCGCCCGGCAAGACGTTCCCCCGTGCGGTGCCGACCCAGCTGTCCGGACCGGGTGCGGTGCTAGAGCGGAGCCGACTCGAGCGCAGCCAGGTCGTCCGTCACCGGCCCGAACGTCGACTGCAACCACCCACCCGGATCGTCGCCGACGGCCCCGGTCACCAGCGTCGAGACGCCGAGACGAGCCAGTTCCTCCGCTCCGGTCAGCACCTCCTTGGCTCCAGCCCCGGCAGGCGGGTCGCGGTACATGGCAGTCACTTCGGGCTCGTTGGGGTCACGCTCGACGGCGTCACAGTGCCGGCGCAGCACGTCGAGCTTGTGGGCGATCTCCTCCGGTCCCCCGAAGAGGTTGCAGGCATCGGCGTACTGGGCGACCAAGCGGAGCGTCTTGCGCTCGCCACTACCGCCGATCAGGACCCGGGGACGGGGTCGGCTCACGGGTGGCGGGGAGCAGATCGTCTCGTCAAGCTGGTAGTGGCGGCCCACATAGGGGCCGTCCTCGTCGCTCCAGAGCTGCGGGCAGATCTGGAGGGCCTCTTCGAGCCGCTCAAACCGTTCGGCGACGGGGGGAAAGGCGACGCCCAGGCCGCGGTGCTCGCGCGAATACCAGGCCGCCCCGATGCCGAGCACGGCCCGTCCGCCCGAGAGCACGTCGAGGGTGGTGACCATCTTGGCGAGGAGGCCCGGGTGGCGGTAGGTGACTCCGGTCACGAGCAGCCGCAGCCGAAGCCGAGTGGTCACCCCGGCCACGAAGCCGAGGGCGGTGTGACCCTCGAGCATGGGGTCTTCGGCCGGAGCCATCCAGTCCATCTGGGAGTACTGGTCATGAACGACTGGGTTCGTACGCCGATGGCCTCCGCCCGCCGAGCCAGGTCGGCCACCGCCGGCCCGATCCCAGAGCGGCCGCTCACCCAGTCGAACCGGTGCACGTGGAGATCGAGGTCCATGCCCCCGGTCTGCCAAGACGGTCGCTGCACGTCCTGGTGGTGCACGTTCTGGCGCTGCACGTCCTGGTGGTGCACGTTCTGGCGCTGCACGTCCTAGTGGTGCACGTCCTGGTGGTGCGAAGTCGACCCGCTGCGGGCCCCCGATACCCTGGGATCGTGATCTCCCAGCGACGAGCGTGGCCAGCACGGCGGACCCACGGGATCGCCGGCAGCGTGCTGTTCCTCCTCGGGGTCATCGCGACCTTGACGGTCCTTGCCGTGCTCACCGCGGTGGGCGTCGCCGCCATGCTCGTCGTCGGGGTCGCCATCGGGGTGAGCCGATTGCTCGCCACGCTCTCGCCCGCCTACCGCCATCGGCGTCGCGAGCACGCAGTCACCATGACACAGGCGTTCCGCACCGTCGTCCGGTTCGCCCCGACCGGGGACCGAGCCATCGAGGCGACGGCGGTCGAGCTGCACGACGAACGCAACAAGCCCTGACGCCCGGCACGAACCGGGCAACCACGCCACCGTCGGTCGGACATGCGTTCGGGTAGCGAACGTCGGGGGGCAGTCAGTCGGAAACGTCGGGAAAGCCGACAAGGCCGTCGTCAAGCGCCACCCCGAGCGTGTTCAACGTCATGGCGACCATGTGGTAGTGGCCGACGAGCATGGGAAGCTCGACCAATTGCTGCTCGTCGTAGAGGCCGGTCAGCGCCTGCCAGGTGTCGTCCGACACGCACCACGCGGTGTGCAGCTCGTCGGCAGCGTCCAGCAGGACCCGATCGCGCTCCCCCCAGCCAGGATCCTGCCCCTTTGGCACCTGGGTGATCTCCGCATCGGTGAGGCCGGCCGCTCGGGCCAAGACCACGTGCTGGGCCCACTCGTACTCGGCCTGACAGTTCCAGGCGGTCCTCAGGATGAGCAGCTCCCGGTCGCGGGCGGGGAGCTTGCCGTTGAGCAGCCTGCCGCCGAACGGCAGCCACCGCCTCGTCAGGCCCTCGGCCCGCACCAACGTGGTGAAGATGTTCGCCTCGCTGCCCGCAACGGTCACCCCCCCGAGGAGGGCCTGGGCCGACGGCGACCGGTCAGCGGGGGCGAGCGGCGGGATGCGGGGGGTGGTCGGCCTCGGTTCCATGGGTCCTCCCGATGCGACAGACAGGGTGCCTCGGTCTCATCGTGGCACCGCGTCGTGGAGAAGCGGTCGACCCCATCTTGACCTCGGCGAAGAACAGCGAGGAGACGGCGGCCGGGGGCGAGGAGCCCCGGCGGCGCAGCAGCAGCCCCGCCGGTCAGCGGGCCGTCGGGCGACGACCCCGGCGGCGCGATCCGCTCTGCGGCCTCGACGACGGTGCGCCCGACCCACTCCGCGGCCTCGACGACGGCGCGCCTGACCCACCCTTGGGCCTCGACGACGGCGCGCCTGACCCACCCCGTGGCCGTGGCGCTCCCACCCGGTCTCCGACGAAGGCCCCGGCGGTGCTGCCGACGTTGGCGAGGGCGGGGACGTCGGGCGAAGAGAGCCCGCCAGCGAGTCCCAGCCGACGCTGGATCACCTTGGCGGCGGCGAGCTGTGCGCTCCCGACGAGGGACACGACCGTCCCGTCGGCGCCGGCTCGGCCGGTACGACCCGATCGGTGGACGTAGTCGGTGACATCGGCGGGTGGGTCGAAGTGGACCACCAGCGGCACCGCGTCCACATGGATGCCTCGAGCGGCGATGTCGGTGGCGACGAGCACGTCGAGCCGACCGTCGCGAAACGCCGCCAGGGCACGCTCACGCTGGCTCTGGGAGCGGTCCCCGTGGATGGCGGCTGACGCCAGACCCGAACGGCTGAGGCGGTCCGACAGGCGATCGGCGCCCCGCTTGGTGCGGCAGAAGACCACAGCCGGGCCCCGGGCGGTGACCACGTCGGTCGTCACGGCGACCCGGTCGTGGGACTCGACCTGCCAGAAATGGTGGGAGACGTCTCCCTGGTCGGCGTCGGTCGCTACGACGTCGTGACGTGCCGGGTCACGCTGGTAGTCGCGCACCAGCTTGTCGACCGGTCCCTCCAGGGTGGCCGAGAAGAGGAGGGTCTGGCGCGAGGCGCTCGTCCGGTCGACCAGTCGCCGCACCACAGGGAGGAAGCCCATGTCTGCCATCCGGTCGGCCTCATCGATGACGACCATGTCCACGTGGGAGAGCGTGGCCGAGCCGCGCTCGACGAGGTCGGTGAGCCGTCCCGGGCAGGCGACGAGCACGTCTACTCCGTTACGCAGTGCGGCCACCTGCTTGCCGTACCCGACGCCGCCGTACACCGAGGCCACCCGGGCACCGATAGCCGTGGCCAGGGGAGCCATGACCTCCTCGATCTGTGCGGCGAGCTCGCGAGTGGGGACGAGGACGAGAGCGGACGGCTGCCGGCGGCCCTTGCGCCCCGCAGGAGGCGACGCCGCCAACCGGGAGAGGATCGCCAGCGCGAAGGCGAGCGTCTTGCCGGCACCGGTAGGTGCCTTCCCACAGACGTCGCGCCCGGCCAGGCAGTCGGGCAGGGTAGCGGCCTGGACGGGGAACGCGGTGACGATCCCCCGGCGTTCGAGCGCGGTGGCCAGCACTGGAGGAACGCCAAGGTCCGCGAAGCGGACGGGCGTCACGGCAGGCGACGAGGAAGGAGAGGACGTAGGCATGAGACTCCAGTCGGTCAGAGGAAGAAGGCCGACTCGATGGACGTCTCGTGGGCCTGGCTGGCGTCAGTTCCGCCAACCGCCAGCGGGAAGACCCGCGGCATCAGGGCAAGCATAGCCGCTCCCGCTCCTCGACCCGCGGCGCGACAGGCAAAGGGGGGGGTTCGGGACCTTCGGCCCTTTTCGGCGGGAGACGGGATGGACGGGGAGCAGGACGCGTTGAAACGAGTGCGATACCCACCGGGGTATTGGATCGGAGAGCCCCCGATGAGCACGACCACACTCGAGCAGGGCCGAGCCGAAGCCGAAGGGCCTGCTTCGCCGGCGGAGGACCAAGCTGCGTCGCTCACCCTCCTCCGCGGCTTCCATCCGGGATGGTTCGGAGCGGTGATGGGGACGGCCATCGTCGGCGTTGCCGCTTCGATGAACCCAGGTGGCATCGCCTCCCTCGCGCAACCAACCCGCACCCTCGGCCAGGCGATGGTCGTGCTGTCGGTAGTGCTGGCCGTCGTGCTCGGTGCCGGCTACGTCGGCCGCCTTCTCTGGCACCGTGACGCTGCGCTCGCCGACTTCCGAGACCCGGTGGTGGGTGCGCTCTTCGGCACGGTGCCCGGCGGGATCCTGGTGCTGGCAGCGGCCGCCGCGGCAGTCGGGCCGACGTGGTTCTCCCCCTCGACGGTCCACGACTTGGTCGCCGGCCTCGACTGGGTGGGGATCCCCCTCGCCTTCGTCATGAGCGTCCTGTTCGCCTACCTGCTCTTCGTGCGCTCCGAGCTCGTACCCGAAACGGTGAACGGCGGCTGGTTCATCCCTCCGGTGGTGAACATCGTGGTCCCGCTCGTGCTCGTGCCACTCGTCCCGAGCGCCTCGCCGACGGTTGCCAGGGCGCTCCTGTTGACCTCGTATGGCTTCTGGGGGATGGGCTTCTTGCTCTACCTGCTCGTCGTGGCGATGCTCCACCACCGACTGGTCCTCCACTCGCTCCCTCACGCCAGCCTGGCACCTTCGCTGTGGATCGGCCTGGGCCCGATCGGCGTCGGAGCCCTCGCCCTGGTCAAGCTGGCCTCCGTCGGCGTCGGCGTCTTCGGCCCCGCCGAGCCAGCCGTTGCGACACTGTCCAAGCTGGCGGCGACTGCCTTGTGGGGCTTCGGGATCTGGTGGTTGGCGGCCGCCGTGCTCCTCCTCGTCCACTACCTCCGTTCAGGACCACTCCCCTACGGGCTCGGCTGGTGGGGGTTCACCTTCCCGCTCGGCGCCTACACCGTGGCCACCCTGGCGCTCGCCACGTCGTGGCACCTCGTCGGCCTCGAGTGGGCCGGTGGCGTCCTCTTCGTGCTGCTCGGGCTGTTCTGGCTGGTGGTCGCCGGCCGAACGACCTGGGCCGTCCACACCGGGGAGGCCTTCCAAGCGGCGCCGACCACGCCCGCCGCCGACCAAGCCGGGCCTCGATGACGTGGAGGGACCAACCTCCTGTGGCGGCGGCATCCAGAGGACATCGCCTCAGCCGGGGCCGTCGCCCGGACCGGCTGGAGAGCCCAGATCGACTGGGGAGCCCAGATCGACTGGGGAGCCCAGATCGACTGGGGAGCAGGGCAGACCTCCGTCGGACTGCTCGGCTTCACCGTCCGCTTGGCGGAGCAGCAGCCGGGGCGAAGAGCGCCGTGGGTCCGGCTCCGGACTGGACGAGTCCCATCCTTCGGGGCCTTTGGCCCTACCCGGCTCGAATGGGCGATGCGATGCTCGGCGGATGGAGCACGGCGACGGCACTGAGGGCACAGAGGGCTTCGACGGAGCCGCACCGGTAGGCGGCGGCCTCACCCCAGTGACCGAGCCTGCCGACTCCACCGCCGACGTCGCCGCCGAGGCCACCGGAGCCGGCGGACTGACCGAGGCAGAGGCGGAAGAACGACTCGCCCGCTTCGGACCGAACGCTCTGGCCAGCGAACCTCGCCACCTGGTGCGAACGCTGGCAGCCAAGCTCACCGGCCCGGTTCCCTACCTGCTCGAGGCAGCCATCGTCCTCGAGCTGGCAGCCGGCAAGGTGACCGAGGCGATCATCGTTGCCGCACTGGTCGTCTTCAACGGCGCCCTCAGCTTCGTGCAGGAGGGACGCGCCGCCAACGCGCTCGCCATGCTGCGGAGCCGGCTGGCCGTCCACGCCCGGGTCCGACGTGACACCCGCTGGCAGCTCGTCGACGCCGAGCAGCTGGTACCCGGCGACCTCGTCCACATCAGGGTCGGCGACATCGTGCCTGCTGACCTCGCCGTCACCGACGGGTCGGTATCGGTCGACCAGTCGGTCCTCACCGGGGAATCTGCCGACGTCGAGGTCACCGCCGGAGGCACCTGCTACTCGGGGTCGATCGTCCACCGCGGCGAAGCGACCGGCCAGGTGACAGCGACCGGCTCCCACACCTACTTCGGGCACACCGCCGAGCTGGTCCGCACGGCCAAGACGGCCAGTCACCTCGAGGAGACGATCTTCAAGATCGTCTGGGCACTGTTGGCGCTCGACGGTGCCCTGGTCGTGGCCATCATCGCCTACGGGATCGTGACCCGCCTACCAGCAAGCGAGCTGCTGCCGTTCGTGCTCATCCTGGTGGTCGCCACCGTTCCGGTCGCACTGCCGGCCACCTTCACCCTCGCCACGTCCGTCGGCGCGCTCGAACTGGTCCATGCCGGCGTGCTCGTCACCCACCTGTCCGCCATCGAAGAGGCGGCGGCGATGGACCTCCTCTGCACGGACAAGACCGGGACCATCACCGAGAACCGGCTGACCGTGGTCGCCGTCGTCCCCTTCGGGGAGCACGACCAGGACGACGTGCTCGCCTTGGCGGCGGTGGCCTCCGACGAGGCCACCCAGGACCCCATCGACCTCGCCGTCCTCGAGGCAGCCGCCTCGGCAGGAACGCCCACTGCGGGACGCCGAACCGCCTTCGTGCCGTTCGACCCGTCGACCAAGCGCTCCGAGGCGACCTTGGAGGCCGACGGCACCGACCTCCGGGTCATGAAAGGAACGCCCACCGTCGTCGCCGGCCTGGCCACGGCACCTCCGCCCGAGCTCGACGACGCCGTGGCGTCCCTCGCCTCGACGGGAGCCCGGGTCCTGGCTGTGGCAGCGGGGAGCGGACCGGGGACAGCGGGGCTGCACCTCGTCGGCCTCCTCGCCCTCGGCGATCCTGTCCGTTCCGACTCCGCCGCCCTGGTGGCACACCTCGGCGAGCTCGGGGTCCGCGTGGTGATGGTCACGGGCGACGCAGCGCCCACCGCGGTCGCCGTCGCCCGCGAGGTCGGGATCGGCGAGCGGGTCGGCTCGGTCGACTCACTCCGGGCGCGCCCCGATGCCGACATCGACTTCGACGTCCTGGCCGGCGTGCTTCCCGCCGACAAGCTGGCCCTCATCGAGCGCTCCCAGCGCTCGGGGCACGTGGTGGGAATGACCGGCGACGGGGTCAACGACGCGCCAGCCCTCAAGCGGGCCGAGGTCGGGATCGCCGTCTCGAGCGCCACCGACGTAGCCAAAGGGGCGGCCAGCCTCGTCCTCACCGACGAAGGGCTCGGCAACGTCGTGGCCGCCG
>JBMFXC010000090.1:0-8851 GCA_049964655.1 Acidimicrobiales bacterium | reverse complement strand
AGCGAGGCTCGGGCCCACCAGAGCGCCCGAGAGCGCCTCCACCAAGAACGCCAGCGCGAAGCCCTTGGCCCCGCCCATGGGGGCGAGCATCCCGCTCAGCGCAGCGACGGGATCGGTCGTGGGCTGGCCCTGCGCGTCGAAGGCCCAGCCGTCGGCAAGCGGGGTGCCCGAGGCCGCCGCCTCGGCGATCTTGCCCCGGGCGATGCTGGTCGTAGCCATGTCGACGACCGCGGCACGGGGTCGTGCCGGCATCCCCATCGCCAATGGACTGGTGGAGAGCACCGGTGCGTGCCCGCCCCACGGCGGCATCACCGCCGGTCCGTTGGAGAACACCAGGCCGAAGAAACCACGGTCTACCAGCGGCGTGACGTAGAGCCCGAGCGCACCGCAGTGGCCGGAGTTCCCCACCGACACCGCGGCGATCCCGTAGCGCTCTGCCCGCTCCGCGGCCAGCACCGCCGCCTCCCATACCTGCCAGTGGCCGAGCCCGTTGCCGCCGTCGTAGGCGACCACCGGACCGGTGTCGCTCACCACCTTCAGCTCGGCGCGGGGATCTGCTCCGCCAGCTTCGAAGCGATGCACGTAGTAGGGCACCCGGAGGAGACCGTGAGACCCTCGGCCCTGGGCCTCGGCCACCACGAGTGCCCACGCCGTGCGCTCGGCCCGTGATCGGGGCATCCCTGCCGCCCTCAGCACTGCTGACACCAGCTCCTTCGTCGCCCCGACCGTGGTCTCCACTGAAGCTCCTTCACCCGTCCCGTCGTTGACACTCCTGGCGTTGAGTGGCACCATAGCAGTGGTCTGACCTCTGGTCATTCGGGGCACCCCTGGTCCTCCAGTGGCCAGGCCGGACCCGGTCGACAGCGAAGGAGCAGCCCCCGTGTCCCCATCTCCGGACGCACCCGCCGTGCTCGCCACGCCCACCGCATCCACCAGGTCGGGGCGCGACATCGTCGTGGCCGAGGACGTGTGGGGTCCGGCCTTCGACGGGCTCGCCGCTTCCTACGGGATCGACCGACGTCCCGGGCTCTGGAGCGATCCCGACCAGCTTCGCCGTGCTATCAGCGAGGCCCGTGCCCTGGTCGTGCGCAACCGCACCAGGGTCGATCGTCAGCTCCTCGCCCACGGCGACCGGCTCGAGGTCGTAGCCAGGGCGGGCGTCGGCCTGGACAACATCGACGTCGCGGCCGCCGACGAGCTCGGGATCGTCGTGGTGGCCGCGCTCGGAGCCAACGCCCGCAGCGTGGCCGAGCACTCCCTCGCCCTGGCGCTGGCCTTGGCCCGCGACGTCGTCGGCAACGACGGGCGCGTGCGCACCGGCCACTGGGAGCGTCCCCTCGGGATCGAGCTGGCCGGGCGCACGTGGGGGATCATCGGCCTCGGTGCCACCGGACGGGCGTTGGCAGCCCTGGCGTCCGCCCTCGGCATGACCGTCGTCGGGTTCGACCCCGCGCTCCCGCCCGACGCGCTACCCCCTCCTGGCGTCCACACCCGCGCCGACTCCGTCGCCCAGCTCCTCGGCGGCGCCGACATCGTCTCCCTCCACGTTCCGCTCACGCCAGGCACGGCGTCGATGGTCGACGCCGGCTTCCTGGCGGCGATGCGACCGGGGGCCTACCTGATCAACGTCTCCCGCGGCGGACTGGTCGACGAGGACGCCCTCTGCGACGCCCTCGAGTCGGGACAACTGGGCGGTGCCGGCATCGACGTACGGGCGGCAGAGCCGCCGGTCCTCGGTCGCCTGGAGCGCCAGCAGCGAGTCGTGCTCAGCCCCCACGTCGCCGGCCTGACCCACGAGTCCCAGCAGCAGGTCACCACGGTGTTGGCCAGCGACCTCCAACTGGTCCTCGGGGGTGGGGAAGCACGCCACCACGTGGGGGCCCACCGGGCACCGGTCCGGCTCGACTGACAGCCGGCCCACCGGGGCGGGGAGCCGGCGGGACAGCCCACCGGGGCGGGGAGCCAGCAGGACAGCCCACCGGGGCGGGGAGCCGGCGGGACAGCGACTCCGGCATCCCTTCGGAGGGCATCGCCGTCCCGAGCCACCCTGTCGGTGGCTCGGGACGGCATCATCGTGCCCTCAGGAGACGACCGCGTTCGCCACGGCCGCCTGGGCGGTGGCGAGCGCGGACGAGACAGAGCCCTGGCCGGCGATCACCGAGTTGAGCGGTGCCTGGATGGTGGTGGAGACCTCCGGGTAGTTCTTGATCGACGGTCGGCTCTTCGCCGCGGCCAGCAGGCGGGGCATCACCTTGAGGTTCGGCGACTTGGCGAGGACGGTGGGGTCGGTCTGGACGTCGGTCCGGCCCGACAGCGTGCCCGTCCCCATGGAGAGAGCCACCTGCTGTGGCTTGGCCGTGACGTACTCGATGAACCGCCACGCCGCCTCGGGACGGGCAGACTTGGCGTTGATCCCGTACTCCCAACCGCCGATGCAGCCGTGACCGCCGCCGGCGGTGGCGCCTGGGAAGGGTGCGTTCGCCACCTTGCCGACGACCTTCGACTGACCGGCGTTCTCGAGCAGGGCGTAGGCATAGACCCAGTTGCGCATGAACAGCGCGTTGCCGTCCTGCATCACCACGAGGGCGTCGTTGGGCAGCATTGTGCTCTCACCGGGAGGAGAGATCTTGTAGGTGTAGACGGTGTCGTACATGAACTGCAAGGCCTGCTTGCCTGCCGACGTGTCGAGTGTCACCTTGGACCCCTTGGAGATCTCGCCCCCGTACCCCCAGACGTACTCGCAGAACTCGTCGGTGATGGCCTCGATCTTCGCCCCTTCCCAGACGAACCCGTAGAAGTTCGGGTTGGTCTTCCGCTCGGCCGCCTGGATCTTCTGGGCGGTGGCGACGAGCTGGTCGAAGGTCTCCGGCACGCTCTCGCCGTACTTCTCGAGGAGGTCGGTGCGGTAGTAGAGCTGGCCGACGTCGATGTAGTCGGGCAGCGAGTAGATCTTTCCGTTGTACTTGCCGATGTCGAGCACCGTCGAGCTGTAGGCACCGGTGATCGACGAGTTGAGGTAGGGGTCGAGCGGGAGGATCCAGCCCGCCGAGGCGAACGTGCCGGGATAGGTCACGTCCATCGTCAGGATGTCGGGCGTGGAGGCCCCGCCGGCCAGGGCCGTGACGTACTGGCTGTAGACGTCGTTGGTGACGTCCGGGAGGGTCTGGAAGGTCACCGGCGTGTCGGGGTTCGCCGCGTTCCACTGGTCGATGATCTTGGTGGTCGTCCCGGTGTTGTCGACCGGCCCGGCCACCACCAGCGGCCCGGTCTGCTTCTTGATGACCGTCGAGGACGACCCGCCCGACGACGCCTTCGCCGCCGACGGCGTGGACGAGCTGCAGGCGGCCAGCACGGCACCGCCGGCCGCCAGCACGCCGAGCCCGAGGAACCGCCGCCGGTCGAGGAGTGTCCGGGACCCGGGGATCTCGACCCCCGCGTGCACCGGACCGGTCGGGACGGACTGCTCGCCGGACGACCCACTCGCTGCTGTCATCTGATCCCCTTTGCTCGGTCGAGGCGCCCACCCCCCGCCTCCGAGGCCAAGAGACGTGTGGCGGGCGAGACACCTCGGTGCTGTCCGGTCAGTAGCGCTGGCACCGGCCACGATGACTGCGGCGGACCCCCCAGTGGCCTGTCCACTGACCACTTACTTCCGTGTCTGGAGCGTACCGGTCGACTACCCCAAAGTCAATGGTCGGGGTGGCGAGCGGGTCATCTCGACACCGTCGCCCCGGGGCCGAGAAACCGTCACGCCCGACGTGCCTCCCGGCGCCCGACAGGGCGAATACCCTCGGTTGCTGTGGCGCTACCGGGTCACCGGCACCGCGAGGTCGAGACCGCCGGGGAGGTGCAGGGTCGCCGTACGAGCACGCGGCGTCGGCTCGTCGGCTTCGACGTGAGCCGAAGCCCAGCGGTCGGCGCGGGCCACCAGGCGGTACCGGTAGGCGTCCTTGGCGTCGTAGACCGTCGTCACCGACCCGGCCGACCCCGGCACCGGCCAACAGTGCAGGTGCCACTCGTCCTCGGGGATCTCCCCGGTGTGCTGGCCGTCCGGGCCCATCGGGACGATGGCGCCCGCTCGCACGAAGAGCGGCATGCGATCGAGCGGCACGTCCCGGGTGAAGCGGGCCGGACCGGCGTGGACCTCCCCGGTCCAGAAGTCTGCCCACCGACCCGCCGGCAGGACGATCTCTACCGGCGTGGGGCCCGCTTCGTCGTCGAGGACGGCCACCACCAGCAGGTCCGGCCCGAGCAGGTACTCGTGGTCGACGTGGCGGAGGGCTGGCTCGTCGGGGAACTCGAGCGCCAGCGGGCGGAGGACCGGCCAGCCGAACCGGCTGGCCTCCCCGGCGGCGCTCACCAGGTAGGGAAGCAACCGGTAGCGGAGCTGGATGAACCGCTTCACGATCGCGAACGCCTCCTCACCGAACGCCCACGGTTCACGCGGACGCAGGCCGTGAAAGCGCGTCAGCGGTGACAGGCAGCCGACCTGGGCCCACCTCACATAGAGCTCGGGGCTCGGGCCCTCGCCGTAGAACCCGCCCACGTCGTGGGCCCACAGTCCGGGGGCGGACAGCGCCCAGCTCATCCCGGCCCGGAGCTCGGCGGCCAGTCCGGCCACGCTCGTCTCGGGGTCACCTCCCCACTGGGCCGGGTACCGCTGGGACCCCGCCCACCCGCTCCGGCTCCACACCAGCGGCGACCGTCCGGTGTGCTCGGCGACCGCTTCGGCAACCGTCCGGCTGTACCAGAACGGGTACAGGTTCCTCCATGCTCGCCCGGGGCGGCCGTCGGCCATCACCGCGTCGTCCGGCAGGCCCTCGCCGAAGTCGCACTTGAGCACCGCCACCCCGAGGTCGAGCAGCGTCTGGTTGAGCTCCTTCCACCATCGGCGTGCCTCCGGGTTCGAGAAGTCGACGAGCACCCGCGGCCGTCCGTCGCGCGAGAACGTCCGGGCGACGTGCGCCGGTCGGCCGTCCCTGCCCTTGACGAGATAGCCGGCTGCTTCGGCTTCGGCGCAGAGGGGAGCGGCGGTGTCGAGGTAGGGGAGCTCCCAGAGGGAGACGTGGAACCCCTGCGCCCCGAGCTCGGCCAGCATCGTCCTCGGATCCGGGTACTTGGTCTCGCTCCAGACGAAGTCGCAGTTCAACAGGTCTCGCTCCAGCCAGTCCGGGTCGATGTGGAGCACGTCGCAGGGGACCTGGCGCGAGCGAAGCTCGGCGGCCACCTCCTCGAGCTCGGCTCGGGATCGGTACCGGCAGCGCGACATCCACACGCCGAACGCCCAGCGCGGCGGCACCGGCATCCTTCCGGTGAGGGCGGTGTAGGCGGTGAGGCGCGCTTTGGGGTGGTCGCCACCGATGACGAAGAAGTCGAGACGATCCTCCTCGTTGTCCACCTCCAGCAGCGACGGGTACGGCGTCCCGACCGACACCGTGAGGGGCCCTGGCGAGTGCACGAAGACCGTGTAACCAGCCGACGAGTGGAGGACGGGCGCGGCCTTGTAGACCTGGCCGGTCCCGGCACCGAGGGCATCGGTCGCCACCAGCTCGAACGCCCGTCCGTTGTGGACGACCGATCCGAACTGCTCGCCCAATCCGGAGACCTCCTCGCCCGGCGCCAACTCGATGCTCACGCTCGTGTGCCCGGCACCGAAGGAGAGTGCGGGAGCGAAGGGAAAGCCGGCGACTTGGCGCCGGTCACCACCGCTCCGCAAGAGGCGCCGCCCGAGGTCGTCGGTCACCTCGAAGGAGAACGGCCGTCGTCGGAACCGGATCGACAGCTCGGGTGTCGAGACGCGCACCGCTGCCTCCTCCTCGACCACCTCGAGGGCACCACGTCCGGGCTGGGGGTCGACGAGGATGCCGTCGTCGAGGCCGTCGGCCTCGGGTGACCACGGCCCGTCGGGGACCAGGGTGAACCTCAGGACGCCAGCGTCGGCGGCGCGGACCCGCAGTGTCGCCCGCCGGCTGACGACCGGCGGACGGTCGGCCTCCGACGTCGTGGTGTCGTCGCCCTCGAGGTCCGGGGCGTTCGGGAGCCGTTGCTCGAGGCCCTGGTCACCCGGAGCCTCGTCGGTGATCAACCCGGGGAGCGGGGCGAGGAGCTCGTAGCGGACGGCCACGAGGGCCAGGTCGACAGCGTCGCCGTGACGCTCCACCGATTCGACGGCACGGACCAGGAAGCGCTGGTTTTCGGGTCGGTCCACCG
This sequence comes from Acidimicrobiales bacterium, assembly GCA_049964655.1. GTDB lineage: Bacteria > Actinomycetota > Acidimicrobiia > Acidimicrobiales > RAAP-2 > JAJZJT01. The sequence goes on along the minus strand of JBMFXC010000090.1, from coordinate 2,641 downwards.
TGCTCGCCGTCGTCGTGGCCGGGTCCGCACCGGTCCCGGGCCTCTCGGAGGTGGGTGCGGTCACTTGACCGCGCCCAGGGTGAGCCCACTGATCAGGCGGCGCTGGAATACGGAGACGGCCAGAGCGACGGGGACCAGCGCCAACACCGTTGCCGCGCTGATGACGCCCCAAGGGAAGGTGTACTGCCCCGGGTACAGGGCGATCCCCACCGGAAGCGTTCGCATGTTGAGGTTGGTCATGAAGGTGAGGGCATAGAGGAACTCGTTCCAATCGGTGGCGAAGACGATCAGGGCGGCGGTGACGATGCCGGGGATGGCGACGCGCAGGACGATCCGGTAGAAGGTGCCGAACCGACTGAGGCCGTCCATCACGCCCGCTTCCTCCAGCTCACGCGGAAGGTCCTGGAGGTAGGCGTTCATCAGCCACACGCAGATGGGCAGGGTCATGAAGGTGTAGGGGATGATCAGCGCCCAGTAGGTGTTCAGTAGCCCCAGCGACTTGAAGATGCTGAACAGCGGGACGACCGACGTGATCTGGGGGAAGAACGAGAAGGCAAGGATCCCCACCAGGACGACTTTCTTGTACCGGAACCGGAGACGGGCGATGGCGTACCCGGCGATGCTCCCGAGGACCAGGCACAGCACCGTCGCGCTCAGCGACACGATCAGGCTGTTCAGGTAGAACCTGCCGAAGGGTGCCTGCGAGAAGGCCGTCTTGTAGCTCGCCCCGGTGATGCGCGTCGGGACGAGCACGATGGGCTGGGCGGTCAACTGGCTCTGGGGCTTGATCGACGTGACGAAGATCCACAGCACCGGGAACAACGCGTACAGGCCGAGGATGAGGGCACTGGCGTTGAAGAGCCCGAACCGGGCGCGGTACCAGGCGGTCCGCTTGCGACGGGGACCGACTGGCACGGTGCGCCGACGGGGAACGACGGGCGATCCCCGTGCCGGTTCGACATCCGGCGTGATGGTGCTCACGAGCTCATCCGATCGCTTCGGGCCGGTAGAGGATGCGGAGGTAGAGGATGGCGAACGCCCCGATCATCACGGCGAGGATGACGCCCATCGCCGATCCGTACCCGAAGTTCAACCCCTGGATCGCCTGGTCGTAGAGGTAGAGCGGGAGGTTCTGGGTCGAGTTCCCCGGCCCGCCGAGCGTCAGTCCGTAGATGATGTCGAAGGCCTGCAACGCCTCGACGGTCCTGAGCACGAGCACGACGAGGAGCGTCGGCCGCAGCATCGGGAGCGTCACCCGGTAGAACCGCTGCCAGACGGTGGCGCCGTCGACGTCTGCCGCCTCGTACACCTCGGCAGGGATGCTCTGCAGGCCGGCGAGGAACACCAGGGCGGCGAACGAGTTCACCTTCCAGACGGCCAGCATCAGAAGGGCAAAGATGGCCAGGGTCGGCGTTCCCAGCCAGACGAACTGATGGGGCAGCCCGAGCTTCTCAAAGACCCCGTCGAAGAGCCCGTAGCTCGGGTTGTACATAAAGCGCCAGACGACCGCCGTGATCACCGTCGGCATCATCCACGGAAAGAGCAGCGCCGCCCGAAACAGGCTCCGACCACGGAACTCGCGGTTCGCCATCAGGGCGACGCCCAGTCCGACCACCGTCTGCCCGATGACACTGAGGACGGTGTAGAGGAGCGTGAACCGGAGCGCCGCCCAGAACACCGGGTCGTGCCAGATCTGCTGGTAGTTCGCCACGGTGTAGTTGCGCTGGGTCGGGTCCGTGAGCACGTAGTGCTGGAACGACCACAGGATGGTCTGGACCGTTGGGTAGGCGAGGACGGCGACGAGACCGACGACCGTCGGCGCCAGCAAGAGGTAGGCCAGGCGCCGCTCCCGCTGTTCCAGCCCACCCCGGCGCCGCGACCAGACGCTGGTGATCGTCACCACTCCGAGCGCTCTCGTCGGCGAGCGCCTACGACTGCGACCGAGCCCATCTGTCCCTCCCTCTTCAGACTCCAGACGACCAGCCGAAAGGCGTCCTGCCGTCCAGGGAACAGGTCCGGCCAGACAGCACACCTCGCCGCTCCAGGCACCCCCTGGCCACCCGTCCTCCGACCCCCGTCGGGACACCCCCGACGCCCCGGCGCCCGAGGCCACCTGCACCTCGGCAAGGACCCGGGACAAGGTATCGAGGCGCCTCCGGCAGAGGGACCGTCGACGAACGGCACCCTCAGGCCGTGCCGACCTGCCTTCCTCGTTCTCGAGATCTGGTCTGACCTCTGTCCTACGATAAGCTACCGCCATGGGTGCCGGGGTGTCAACCACCTCCCTGGGGACGCCACCTCCCTGGTGAGGCGGCGAGCGACGAGGTCCCCCGGAGGTCGCCTCGGGAGCGCCCGCGGACGCTCGCCCCGGGTGCCTTCTGGGACAGCACCGCAACGACCCGCCGATCGGCGGGTCGTTGCGGTGCTGTGATGCAGAGCGTCACGGACGTGCGATGCGACTCGGAAGCCTCGGGGCCGATCGAGGCCGCAGCCACCAGCGGGGGCACGGCGGCAACGGTGCGGGATGGTCTCCGTGGTCCAGACGCCCCTGCGGGAGTCAGCCGGCCAGCACCGTGGTGACCGGTCCGGTCACCACCTCGACCTCGGCCGAGGCGAGCTCGAGCGTCTGGCCCTTGGGCTC
>JBMFXC010000089.1:0-9030 GCA_049964655.1 Acidimicrobiales bacterium | reverse complement strand
CCGGAGGACACGGCGACAGCGGTAGCCTGTGACGATGGAGTTTCGGCGCATCAACGGTCTCCCGCCTTACGTCTTCGCCACCATCAACGACCTGAAGGCATCGGCCCGTCGGGAAGGGCACGACGTCATCGACCTGGGGTTTGGTAATCCCGATCTCCCCTCGCCCGACGTCGCCGTCGACAAGCTCGCCGAGGCAGCCCACAACCCCCGCAACCACCGCTACTCGGCCAGCCGGGGGATCCCGAAGATCCGCCAGGCCATCTCCGACCTCTACCTGCGGAAGTTCGGCGTCGAGATCGACCCCGACCTCGAGGTGGTCACCACCATCGGGGCGAAAGAGGGCCTCTCCCACCTGATGTGGGTGCTCGTGGGGCCGGGTGACACCGCGCTCGTGCCCACGCCGTCGTACCCGATCCACATCTACGCCCCGCTCTTTGCCGGTGCCGACGTCCGTCACGTCCGTCTCGACGGTCCGAACGAGGACGCCGACGGTCAGGCCCCGGGGGCCGCCTTCTTCGGCAACCTGATGGAGGCCTGGGAGTCAGCCTGGCCCAAGCCTCGGGTGATCGTCCTGTCCTTCCCGCACAACCCGACGACCGAGTGCGTGGACCTTGCGTGGATGACCCGCATCGTCGCCTTCGCCAAGGAGCACGACATCGTGCTCGTGCACGACTTCGCCTATGCGGACATCGCCTTCGACGGCTACCGGCCACCCTCGATCCTGCAAGTACCCGGGGCGAAGGACGTGGCGGTCGAGCTCTACACCCTCACCAAGTCGTTCTCGATGGCCGGGTGGCGGGTCGGGTTCATGGTCGGCAACGCCACCATCGTCCAGGCGCTCACCAAGCTCAAGAGCTACCTCGACTACGGCACCTTCCAGCCCATCCAGATCGCGGCGATCGTGGCCATGAACGAGGCGCCCGACTACCCCAAGGTCATCAACGAGGCCTACCAGGCGCGCCGCGACGCCCTCTGCGAAGGGCTCAACCGCATCGGCTGGGAGGTCACACCTCCCCGGGGGACCATGTTCGTTTGGGCCCCGATCCCCGAGCCCTACCGCGAGATGGGCTCGCTCGAGTTCGCCAAGTACCTGGTGCAGGAGGCGAACGTGGCGACGAGCCCCGGGGTGGGCTTCGGTCCCGGTGGCGACCGCCATGTCCGCTTCGCTCTCATCGAGAACGAGAAGCGGATCGGACAGGGGATCCGCAGCCTGCGGCGCGCCCTGACCCGCCTCAGCCCGGCCTAGCGGCACGGCCCGGAGGCACAGGCTCTCGGAGGAAGCACGCTCACGGGGTGTAGGGCGCCCCGTCCAGGGTGATGTCGTCGACGACCGAGAGCGTGCCCGGAGGGATGTGGGCCTCGTAGACACCCGTCATCCCCGGGGTGGCATCGGCCAACCCGGCCAGTGAGATGGTGCCACCTTGCCCCGGGGTGCCGAACGGTGGAGGGTTCGGGGTCCCGAGCTCGGTCCCTTTGCGGACCTCGAACTGCAGCGACGTCCCGACGATCCGGGCACAGACCCGCAGCGGGTAGGTCGGAGCAGGTCCCTCGCCGAGGTACGAGCTGAGGTTGACGTCGCTGTCGGGGATGACCGTGAAGCCGGTTGGGACCGTCGAGTCGAAATCGATCCCGACGAAGTCCCAGAAGCCGGCCATCCAGATGTTCCGCTCGAGGACGATGGCGGTCGTGCCCTGGGGGGTCGAGTGGATGTCGAAGGCCAGGCCGTTCTGGGCGATCCCCTGACCGAAGAGCCAGGTGGCGCACTCGGTGGCGTCCCCCTCGACGGGCGTCGCACCCCAGGTCATCTCGCGGTTGTTGACCCCGGTGGTCGGTGGTGCGTAGGTGAGCACCGTTTGGGCGTAGGCGTCCACCTGGTAGGGAGCACCCTGGCTCGTGAGCCGGCACTGGCACGCGACGAGGACGAGGGCGAGTGCCACCAGGACGGCACCGATGCCGACCCGGCGCCGGAACGTTGCAGCACCCGTCGTGGCCCAGCCTGCCTCGCGTCGCCTGAACCGGCCCAGCCTGCCCCGCGCGTTTGGTTGCGTGCAACCATCCATGGTTGGTCCTCCGCCTCGCCGTCAGCGGTCTATCCCCGCAGCCGAGTTCATCGGCGTCGGAGGCGGCGAGGTTGAGGACGACGGCTGGTGGGGTCACCCCTTCGGGGTGAGGAACCCGCTTCGGCAGAAGGCGATGGCGGCTTCGGCCACCCGGTTGGCGTCCGCTCCTCGTTCCAGCATGAGGGAGCGGGCGAGGTGCGCCGACACCCCGAGCACGGCGATGGCGAGGACGGTCGGGTCTTCGCGACGGAGCAGCCCCGCGGTGACGCCGGCCGCCACGTGGGGGAGCGCGTCGGCGACGGCCTGTTCCTCGCCTGCCCGGACGATTGGGGCGAAGCGTTCCTCGGTCCGGGCGAATTCGAGCAGAGCGAAGAGGTGGCGGTGGTCGCTCAGCCACTCGATCGAGGCGCGTATGCCCTGCTCGATCCGTCGCACCGGGTCGTGCTCACCGGCGATCGCCTCGCGCTGGGCCTGGCGCATCCCCTGCTGGGCATCGAGGAGGACCTGGCGCATCAAGGCGTCCTTGGAGTCGAAGTACCAGTAGAAGACGCCCTTTCCGACCCCGATCCGGTCGACGATGGCGGTCACCGAGGTCGTGTGGTAGCCGTCGGCGGCGAACATCCTCGAGGCGACGTCGAGGAGCTCCTTCCTGCGCTGGGTTCCTCGCTCAGTCAGCCGACGTGCCATGGCCGCTGGAGGCTACCGCGGCACACGGTGCGCCGAGCCGCCCGGCTGGCGGTACGGTGAACCGTGGTCTACTGGTGCCTCAAGGCGGTCCTGAGCCCGGTGCTCCTCCTCCTCTGGAGGGTGCGTGTCGAGGGACGCCGGTACGTGCCTCGGCGGGGTCCTGCCCTGCTGGCCGCCAACCACCAGTCGTTCTGCGACTCGTTCTTCCTGCCGCTCGTCATCGCCCGCCGGGTGACCTTCGTCGCCAAGGCGGAGTACTTCGACTCGTGGAGGACTGGTTGGTTCTTCAGGGCGGCCGGCCAGATCCCGATCCGTCGTGACGGTGGGGACGTCTCGCGGCGGGCCCTCGACACGGCGACCGGCGTGTTGGCCGACGGCAAGCTGCTCGGCATCTATCCCGAGGGCACCCGGGCCCCCGACGAGCGCCTCTACCGGGGCCGCACCGGGGTGGCCCGCCTGGCGGTCGCCACTGGTGCGCCGGTGGTCCCCGTCGCCCTGGTAGGGACCCGGAAGATCCAGCCGCCCGGGCGGCTCGTCATGCGCCCGTTCCACGCCGTCACGGTCCGGTTCGGCCCTCCCCTCTACGCCGATCCCGCCACCGGGGACGATCCGTTGGCCCTGCGTGCCTTCACCGAGCGGCTCATGGCCGCCATCGCCGAGCTTTCGGGGCAGGAGCGGGCGGAGGTCTACGCCAGCGAGGTCCGGGCTCCGCAGGGCCGCACCACCGCGGAGCGGGAGGGAGATGCCCACGCTGCCCAGCAGCCCGGGCATGGGGACGGGGCAGCCGGAGCGGACCCGAGGTGACCAGGCGATGCACGGACCCGTCGGACGGCCGAGGTGGACGGGCGGCGGTGAGCGGTAACGCGGCGGAAACCCGCCGTTCATCCGCCATCCCTACCCTGGGGGGATGCCCGTGCCTGGCCGTTGGGACGTCGTCGACAGCGGGGCACCACCGCCTGTTGCCGACGGAGCGCCCGACCACGACGAGCGCGGCCCCATGACGGACGTGCTCGTGCGGGTGGTGCTGCCCGATCGCCCCGGCGCGCTCGGTGCCGTGGCCAGTCGCATCGGCTCGGTCGGCGGGGATGTCGTGTTCATCGACATCCTCGAACGCTCCGACGGTGTGGTGGTCGACGAGATCGGGGTCGTGCTCGCCGATGCGGCCCTGGCCGAGCTCATGGTCGGCGAGATCCACGAGGTCGACGGTGCCGCGGTCGAGGCGGTACGGCCGGTGACCTCCGCGGCGGCGGACCCTCAGACCGAGCTGCTGGCCGCGGCCACCGGGCTCGTCCGTCAGCAGCGGGCCGAGGACGTCCTGGCCTTCCTTGTCGACGCGGCCCGAGACGGTTTCGGGGCCGAGCACGTGTCGGTGGTCCCGTCTTCCGAGCACCACAAATCCCCGGATGTCGCCGTGGCCAAGCTCGTCGCCGTCGGCGCCGAGCTGGTCGTGGTCCGCCGCCACCCGGTGCTCCGCCAGCGGGAGCGGACGCGTCTGGCCGAGCTGGCCGCACTGGCCGACCATCGCTGGCGCGAGCTGGCTGTCCGTCCCGCCGCCTCCTGAGCAGGCCGGCTCAGGACCTGGCCCACCCACGGGCTCGGTCGACGGCGGCGAGCCAGGCCTGGTGGGCGACGTCGGCCGGACCGCGCTCTGGCGGCGGCTCGAAGACCCGTTCGGCGTGCCAGAAGGCGGCCAGGTCCTCGAGCGAGCCCCAGACGCCTTCCGACAGTCCGGCCAGGGTGGCGGCACCGAGAGCGGTCGACTCCACCGACCGGGGGCGCGCGACGGGGACGCCGCTCTGGGCGGCCTGGAGCTCGAGGAGGAGGTCCATCACCGAAGCGCCTCCGTCCACCCGGACTCGCTTGGGGACGGCGCCGGCGGCGGCCATGGCGTCGAGCACGTCACGGGTCTCGAACGCCAACGCCTCGACCACTGCTCTGGCCAGGTGGGCCCGGCCGGTCCCCCGGCTCAGCCCCACGATGGTCCCGCGGGCATACGGGTCGAAACGGGGGCTGCCGAGCCCGGCGAACGCCGGGACGACCACGACACCCTCGGTCGAGCCCACCGACCGGGCGAGCGGCTCGAGCTCGGCGGCCGCCCCGATGAGGCCGAGGCCGTCGCGGAGCCACTGGATGGCCGCACCCGAGGTGAACGCCGAACCTTCGAGGGCGTAGGAGACAGCAGGATGGTGACCGGCCGGGCCGCCCAGATCGTCGGTCCGGTCGCCCACGGCAGCCGCCGTCTGGCCGAGGTCCCAGGCGATGGTGGTGAGCAGGCCGTCGGCCGGTGCCGGGCAGTTCGGCCCGACGTTGAGGAGGACGAACGTGCCGGTGCCGTAGGTCGTCTTGGCCATACCCGGCTCGAAGCAGGCTTGGCCGAAGAGGGCGGCGTGCTGGTCTCCGGCGATGCCGGCGACAGGCACACCGGCCAGCGGACTGTCCGGGCCCAGCACGTCGGGCGAGACCGTGCCGATCCGTCCACACGACGGGACGACCTCGGCGAGGGCGCCCTCCGGAACGCCGAAGAGGTCGCAGAGCTCGTCGGACCACCGCCGCACCACGATGTCGAAGAGCATGGTGCGCGAGGCGTTGGTGGGATCGGTCACGTAGGCGCCTCCTGCCGGGCCTCCGGTCAGGTTCCAGACCACCCACGAGTCGACGGTGCCGAGGGCGAGGTCGCCGGTTCGCCCGGCCGCCGCTACCGCTTCGGAACCGCCCGCGAGGAGCCACTGCATCTTGGTGGCGGAGAAATAGGGGTCGAGGAGGAGCCCGGTGCGCTCGCGCACCAGGGGGAGGTGCCCCGCCTCGGCGAGAGCTCGGCAGGCATCGGCGGTGCGCCGGTCCTGCCAGACGATGGCCCGACAGAGCGGTTCACCGGTTCGGCGGTTGAAGGCGACCACCGTCTCGCGCTGGTTGGTGATCCCGACGGCGGCACACCGTCGCCCGGCCGCGGCAAGCCGACCGGCGACCTCGTCGAGGCAGTCGCGCAGGGAGGTCCAGATGTCCGATGCGTCGTGCTCGACCCACCCCGGTCGAGGGAAGTGCTGGGTCAGCTCGCGGTAGGCGACGTCGACCACCCGGGCCGAGGTGTCGACGACCACGGCCCGGACGCCGGTGGTGCCGGCGTCGAGGGCGATGACCACGGTTGCCGACGAGCGGGGCATGGACGGACTGTACCGAGCATCCGGGGGACGGTGGGCATCCGGGGGACGGTGGGCATCCGGGGGACGGTGGGGCCCGGCCGAGACGCGCTCGCGCGTGCAATCATCCGCAATTCTTCGCGAACCAGTCCCGACCTGGCACGATGGAGGCCCACCACGGGGCCCGAGCACGCCGATCCCATTGACAGGTGTGTAACTACGCTGCTGTAATGAACCCACTATCTCGTGCCTTAGGTGAGGGATGACCCAATATCTTGTGGTCAACGGGGGAACGCGGGACCGGCGCCCTCTCCTGGCGGGACGAGAGCACGGCAGCCACACCATCGTCCCGCCCGTCGAGCACCCAGCACGCCGGTAGACCAGGCTCCGGTCCAGGCAAGAGGAGAGCACCATGGCCATCGCATCCGAGCAGCAGCTCGCCATCGGCATCCGTCGACACTTCACGTCGCCGGGGACGCACCCCTACGACCTGGTCGCCTGGGAGCGGCGAGACGCCCGCATCACGAACTACCGCGACGGGTCGGTCGCCTTCGAGCAGCTCGGGGTGGAGGTGCCGGCGTCGTGGAGCGTGAACGCCACCAACATCCTGGCCCAGAAGTACTTCCGGGGGACCCCGGGGACGGCCGAGCGGGAGTGGTCGCTGCGCCAGGTGGTCGACCGGGTGGTCGACACCATCACGGCGTGGGGGGAGAAGGACGGGTACTTCGCCGACGAGGAGGAGGCGGCGACCTTCCGGGCCGAGCTGCAGTACCTGGTCGTGACCCAGCGGGCCGCCTTCAACTCGCCCGTGTGGTTCAACATCGGCGTGCCTGGGGTTCCCCAGCAGGGCTCGGCGTGCTTCATCTTGTCGGTCGACGACTCGATGGACTCGATCCTCAACTGGTACACGGAGGAAGGGATCATCTTCAAGGGGGGCTCGGGCGCGGGCGTCAACCTGTCGCGGATCCGCTCCTCCGAGGAGCTGCTGAAGGGTGGGGGAACGGCGTCGGGGCCGGTCAGCTTCATGCGTGGCGCCGACTCGTCGGCCGGCACCATCAAGTCGGGAGGCAAGACGCGCCGCGCCGCCAAGATGGTGATCCTCGACGTCGACCACCCCGACATCGAGGACTTCATCTGGTGCAAGGCGATCGAGGAGCGCAAGGCCCGGGTGCTGCGTGACGCCGGCTTCGACATGGACCTCGACGGCAAGGACTCGATCAGCCTGCAGTACCAGAACGCCAACAACTCCGTGCGGGTCACCGACGAGTTCATGGAGGCGGTCGTCGAGGGGCGCCAGTGGCCGCTCCGGGCCCGCGTCGACGGCTCGGTGGTCCGCACTGTCGCCGCCCGCGACCTGTTCCGCCAGATCGCCCATGCCGCCTGGGAGTGCGCCGACCCCGGCATGCAGTTCGACACCACCATCAACCGGTGGCACACCGCCTCGAACACCGGCCGGATCAACGGCTCCAACCCGTGCTCTGAGTACATGCACATCGACAACTCGGCGTGCAACCTGGCCAGCCTCAACCTCCTCAAGTACCTGAGGGAGGACGGATCCTTCGACGTCGACGCCTTCCGGGCCTCGGTGGCCGTGGTCTTCACCGCCCAGGAGATCATCGTCGGCAACGCCGACTATCCGACCGACAAGATCGCCGACAACTCACGCCGGTTCCGCCAGCTCGGCATCGGGTACGCCAACCTCGGCGCCTTGCTGATGGCCCAGGGCCTCCCCTACGACTCGGACGAGGGCCGGGCGTGGGCCGGTGCCATCACGGCCCTGATGACCGGTCACGCCTACGCGACGTCGGCCCGCACGGCGGCCCGCATGGGTCCCTTCGCCGGCTTCCACGAGAACGTCGAGCCGATGCTCGGGGTCCTGCGCATGCACCGTGACGCGGTGGCCGAGATCGACGAGGAGCTGGTGCCGACCGAGCTGTTGTCGGCTGCCCAGGAGTCGTGGGATCTCGCCGTCGAGCTGGGCGAGCGCCACGGTGTGCGCAACGCCCAGGCGAGCGTGCTCGCCCCGACCGGCACCATCGGGCTGCTCATGGACTGCGACACCACCGGCGTCGAGCCCGACCTCGGCCTCGTGAAGACGAAGAAACTGGTGGGCGGGGGGACCATGTCGATCGTCAACCAGACGGTCCCTCGGGCGCTCGCTCGCCTCGGCTACTCGCCCGAGCAGGTCGACGACATCATCGCCTACGTGGACACCCACAAGTCGATCCTCGGCGCCCCCCACCTCGCCGACGAGCACTTGCCCGTCTTCGCCTGCTCGATGGGGGACAACACCATCCACTACCTCGGCCACGTCCGGATGATGGGGGCGGTCCAACCGTTCATCTCTGGTGCCATCTCGAAGACCGTCAACCTCCCCGAAGACGTGAGCGTCGAGGACGTCGAGCAGCTCCACATCGACGCCTGGCGGTTGGGGATCAAGGCCATCGCCATCTACCGCGACAACTGCAAGGTCGGCCAACCGCTGTCGACGACGAAGAAGGACGTGACGGTCGCCGACGGGGGCGACACCGCGCCGGCCGGTTCCGAGGCCGAAGCCCACGACCGCGAGCTGGCCGCCCGCATCGACGAGCTCGAAGCGGCCCTCGCCCACGAGCGGTCGCACCGGGGGGAGCCGCTGGTGGTCGGAGCGGTGCGCGAGCGCCTGCCGCGGCGACGGGCATCGTCGACTTTCGCCTTCCGGGTGGCCGACTGCGAGGGCTATGTGACCGTGGGCGAGTACGAGGACGGGCGTCCCGGTGAGGTCTTCATGAAGGTCTCCAAGCAGGGCTCGACCCTGGCCGGCATCATGGACGCCTTCTCGATCTCGGTGAGCCTGGGCCTCCAGCACGGCGTGCCGCTCGCCACCTACGTGCGCAAGTACACCAACATGCGCTTCGAGCCCGCCGGCATCACCGACGACCCCGACCTGCGCATCGCCACCAGCCTCGTCGACTACATCTTCCGGCGGCTCGCCCTCGACTACCTGCCGGCCTCCGAGCGGGCCGAGCTCGGCGTGCTGTCCACCTCGGAGCGGTTGCAGCCGACGCTGCCGGGGGTGGAGGAGACAGCCACACCGTCGGCCGGCATCGTGGAGCCGGGCAGCTCAGTGCCGGGCAGCTCAGTGCCGGGCAGTCCGACGCTGGGCA
>JBMFXC010000088.1:0-9164 GCA_049964655.1 Acidimicrobiales bacterium | reverse complement strand
AGGGCGACGAGGAGGTGACGGCCGCCGAGTGGGCCGAGGGCCTCGGGACGATCCCCTACGAGGTGGTGTGCGGGATCGGGGCGCGGGTCCCTCGGGTGACCGTTGGGCGCGCACCAGGCTGACTGGCGGCCACGGCCGGGAGACAGCGTCGCAGCGGTACCATGCGGCTGTGGCCGACGAGACCCGAGTGGCCGACGAGACGGGCTCATCCGCCGCCCCTGCCCTGGCTGCGTTGGCGCAACAGGCCGCCTCGTGCACGGCGTGCGCGCTTGCCGCCGGGCGGACCCAGGTCGTCTTCGGCGTCGGCGACCCGGACGCCGACCTCGTCTTCGTCGGCGAGGGCCCTGGGCGTGAGGAGGACCTTCGGGGCGAGCCTTTCGTGGGGCGTTCGGGCCAGCTCCTCGACCGGCTGATGGCCGAGGAGCTCGGTATCGACCGGAGCCGGTGCTACATCGCCAACGTGGTCAAGTGCCGTCCCCCCGACAACCGCGACCCGTTGCCCGGGGAGATCGAGGCGTGCCGCCCGTACCTCGAGGCGCAGCTGGACCTCGTCCACCCGGTGGTGGTCGTGACGCTGGGCAACTTCGCCACCAAGTTGCTTCTCGGTACGGATCGAGGTGTGACCTCGCTGCGCGGTGCTGCCTACCCGTTCCGGGACGGGTCCCTGGTGCCGACGTTCCATCCGGCGGCGGCCCTGCGCGGCGGGGGATCGGTCGTGGCCCAGATGCGGGCCGATCTGGTGCGGGCCAAGGCCCTCCTCGGGTGGTCGGCGTGACCGTCCCTGAGGTCGGTGCGCCGCGGTCGGTGATCACGCGGTCGGTGGCCACGCTGTCGGTGGCCAGCCCCGAAGCGACCCGACAGGTGGCGGGCCAGGTCGCCCGCCGTGCCCGCTCGGGCGACATCGTGGTGCTGGTCGGGGACCTCGGGGCCGGCAAGACGACGTTCGCCCAGGGGTTCGCCGCCGCCCTCGGAGTCACCGAGCCGGTCACCAGCCCGACCTTCACCTTGGTGCGCGAGTACACGCTCGACGGTCTGCCGGGCGACGACGGTCCCTCCCCGGCGCTTGCCACCCTGTTCCACGCCGACCTGTACCGGCTCGACACCTTGGGCGACGTGGAGGACCTGGGGCTGGCCGAGCGCGTCGAGGACGGTGGGGTAGCCGTCGTCGAGTGGGGCGATCTCGGCGCCCCCGTCCTCGGTCCCGGCGTGCTCACCGTCAGGCTCGAGGCCGGCGACGAGCCGGACGAGCGGGTGGTGGTGCTCGAGGACGAAGCGGGGCGGTGGCGCGACCGATGGGACGACCTCGTCGGCTCGTTGGCGCCGTGGGCCCCGGTGGTGGCGGTCGGCTCCGGCCGGGATGCCCCGACCGGCGGGGTCCCGACGTCCCCCGGCGAGCAGGAGGTCCTCAGCGAGCAGGAGGCCCGGTGACCACCGCGGTGCGGAGGTCGGCGTCGTCCGGAGGTGGCCCGGCGCTCGGGCGGCTCGTGCCGTTGCTCGCCGTCGAGACGGCCACCACGCTCGTGGGAGCGGCGTTCGTCGAAGGGCTCGACAGGGCCAGCGGTGCTCCTCGGGTCCGGTGGGCAGGCCGCCAGGGCGGGCGGGAGCACGCCGAGCTGCTGGCTCCCGCCATCGACGAGGTGTGTGGGAAGGACGGGCTCGGCGCCGTCCGGTGCGTCGCCGTCGACCTCGGACCCGGGCGGTTCACCGGCTTGCGCGTGGGTGTGGCAACGGCGAAGGCCCTCGCCCAGGCGCTCGGTGTGGGTGTCCTCGGGGTGCGCAGCACCGACGTGCTCGCCTGGGCGGCCGCCGAGTGGCTGTCCGGTGGCGGCACGGTCGACGCCGAAGGCGGGTGGCCACCCGTGGTGGTGGCGGTCGACGCCCGTCGGGGTGAGGTGTTCACGGCCACCTACCACCTCCGCCCGGGGGTCGTGCCCGGCTACGGTGCCACCGGGGCGGCGGCGGTACGGGTGGTCTCCCCCGAGGTCTGGGCGGGCGAGGTGGAGGAGGCCCGCCGGCGCCAGGGCCGGGTGGTGGTGGCCGGCGACGGGGCCGTGCGGTACCTCGAGCGCCTGGCCACGACCGACGGCGTCCAGGTGGCCGACGATCCCGACGGGTTGCCGCTCGGCGCCCCCCTGCCCCGGGCCCTCGCCCTGCTCGCCCTCGACCGGTTGACGGCAGGCGACGTGCCGATGTCCGCGGCGGAGGTGGTCCCCGAGTACGGGCGTGAGGCCGACGTCCGGGTGAACTGGGCGCAGCGGATCGCTCCGCCCGTGGCGACGGCCCCCGGGGCGGGACGGTGTCGACCCCCGGAGGCGGAGGGGTGACGGCCCGCCCCGGCACGACAGGCGGCCACACGAGCGGTGAGCCGATCCCGCTCGTCATCGCTCCGATGCGCTCGCGTGACCTCCGCAGCGTGCTGGCGATCGAGCGGGCCGTGTTCCCGCGTCCGTGGAGCCACCGGCTCTTCGCCGACGAGTTGGCCCAGCGGGCCACGCGCCTCTACCGGACCGCCTGGGTCGGCCGGAAGGTGGTCGGTTTCGGCGGCGTCATGTTCGTCGAGGACGACGCCCACGTGAACACCATCGCCGTCGACCCGGCATGGCACGGCTGCCACATCGGCACGGCGGTCCTCGCCGACCTCGTCACCGGGTCCCTCGCTCGAGGGGCCCACCGGTTGAGCCTCGAGGTGCGGGTGGGCAACGAGCCCGCACTCGCGCTCTACCGGCGCTTTGGCATGGCACCGGTCGGCGTGCGTCCGAACTACTACCCCGAGACGGGTGACGATGCCTTGGTCATGGTGGTCGAAGGGATCGACGAGCCTGCCTACGCCGAGCGGCTCGGCGCCATCGGTGACGAGGTCGCCGAGCGGGTCGTCGTCGATGCCCGCTCGTGATCGGTCGCAGCACCCCGGGGCACGCTCCGTCGGCGTCCTTCGGTAGGGTCGAGGCGTGACCGGCCCCATCACGAGCCGCCGTGACAGCCTCGCCCCGGCGACCCGGCCGAGGCGCGTCCTCGGCATCGAGACGTCGTGTGACGAGACCGCGGCGGCGGTCGTCGACGAGGGCACCACGATCGTCTCGTCGGTGGTGTCGAGCCAGATCGACGTGCATGCTCGCTACGGCGGGGTCGTGCCCGAACTAGCGGGCCGCGCCCACGTCGAGCTGTTGACCCCGGTCGTGGCCGATGCCTTGGCCCGAGCCGGCTCGGACGAGTCCGGGCGTGGCATCGACGCCATCGCGGTGACCCACGGCCCCGGCCTGGTCGGTTCCCTGCTCGTCGGCGTGGCCGGGGCGAAGGCCCTCGGTCTCGCCTGGGGGGTGCCGGTGGTGGGCGTCAACCACCTCGAAGGCCACCTCTTCGCCTCGCTCCTCGAGCAGCCCGACCTGGGCTGGCCGCTCGTGGTCCTGCTGGTCTCGGGCGGGCACACGCTCCTCGTCGCCGTGACGGCGCCCGGCACCTACCGCCTGCTCGGACAGACGATCGACGACGCCGCCGGCGAGGCGTTCGACAAGGTCGCCCGGTTCCTCGGCCTCGGCTATCCCGGCGGCCCTGCCATCGACGTCGCCGCCGAGTCGGGGGACCCGACGGCCTTCGACTTCCCGCGAGCGCTCCTGGCCGAGGGGTACGACTTCTCGTTCAGCGGGCTGAAGACGTCGGTCGTCAACACCGTGCGCAAGCACCCCGAGGCGACCGTCGAGGACGTCGCTGCCTCCTTCCGACAGGCTGTCGTCGACGTGCTGGTGGCCAAGGCGCGCCGCGCCGCCGCCGACGTCGGGGCGACCGCGCTCTGCCTGGCCGGCGGGGTGGCGGCCAATTCGCTGCTGCGCCGCCGGGTGGAGGAGGCCTGTGCCGAGGACGGGCTCGGGGCGTTCCTGCCCAGCCGGTCGCTGTGCACCGACAACGCCGCCATGATCGCCGCCGCAGGCTGGTTCCAGCTGCAGCGGCATCCCGAGGGGAGCCCACTCGACCTCGGGGCCGACCCCAACCTCCGCCTTCCCGACAGCAGCCGTGGCGACCCGGCTCCAGCCGTCCCGACCGTGGCCGTCACCGACTGAGCGGGCGCGTCGCCTCGTCCTGGCGGCGCCACGGGCCGACGAGGCCTCGTCCTGGCGTCGCCACGGGCTGGCGCTACGGCCGGCACGGCAAGGTTCCGTCCCGGCGGGTTGCCTCGTCGCCTCAGGGTCGCTATCGTTAGCACTCGTAACAGCAGAGTGCTAACGCTGCCACAGGAGGCCAGATCAGATGAGTCTGCAACCACTCGACGATCGCATCGTCGTCCGGCCCGGGGAGTCGGAGGAGACCACGGCGTCCGGCCTGGTCATCCCCGACACGGCGAAGGAGAAGCCCCAGCAGGGCGAAGTGCTGGCCGTCGGCCCGGGTCGGCGCGCCGAAGCGTCGGGCGAGCTCGTCCCGCTCGACCTGAAGGTGGGTGACACCGTCGTCTACTCGAAGTACGGCGGCACCGAGATCTCCGTCGACGGCGAGGACCTGCTGATCCTCTCGAGCCGCGACGTACTGGCGAAGGTGGTCAAGTAATGCCGAAGATCCTCAAGTTCGACGAGGCCGCTCGCCGCGGACTCGAGGCCGGCGTGAACAAGCTGGCCGACACGGTCAAGGTGACGCTCGGCCCCAAGGGGCGCAACGTCGTCATCGAGAAGAAGTTCGGTGCTCCGACGATCACCAACGACGGCGTGTCGATCGCCCGCGAGGTGGAGCTCGAGGACGTCTTCGAGAACATGGGCGCCCAGCTGGTCAAGGAAGTCGCCACCAAGACGAACGATGTCGCCGGTGACGGCACCACGACGGCGACCGTGCTGGCCCAAGCGCTGATCCGCGAGGGTCTCCGCAACGTCGCCGCGGGTGCCAACCCGCTGGCGCTCCGCAAGGGCATCGACAAGGCGGTCGAGGCCGCCGTCGGCTCGATCCGCGAACAGGCCAAGGAGATCGACTCGAAGACCGAGATCGCCCAGGTCGCCTCGATCTCGGCTGCCGATGCGGCCATCGGCGAGGTGCTGGCCGACGCCATCGACAAGGTGGGCAAGGACGGCACGGTCACCGTCGAGGAGTCGAACACCTTCGGCATCGAGCTCGAGTTCACCGAAGGCATGCAGTTCGACAAGGGCTACCTGTCCCCCTACTTCGTCACCGACCCCGAGCGTCAGGAGGCCGTCCTCGACGAGCCGCTGATCCTCTTCGTCAACCAGAAGATCAGCGCCGTCCACGACCTCGTCCCCGTGCTCGAGAAGGTCATGCAGACGGGCAAGCCGCTGCTGATCGTGGCCGAGGACGTCGAAGGCGAGGCCCTGGCCACCCTCGTGGTCAACAAGATCCGCGGCACGTTCACCTCCGTGGCCGTCAAGGCCCCCGGCTTCGGCGAGCGGCGCAAGGCGATGCTGCAGGACATGGCCATCCTGACCGGGGCGCAGGTCATCTCCGAGGAGATCGGCCTGAAGCTCGAGGGGACCACCGTCGACTTGCTGGGCAAGGCCCGCCGGGTCATCGTCACCAAGGACGAGACGACCATCGTGGAGGGTGCCGGTGCCGAGGAGGACGTGAAGGGTCGCATCGCCCAGATCAAGCGAGAGATCGACGAGACGGACTCGGACTGGGACCGCGAGAAGCTGCAGGAGCGCCTGGCCAAGCTGGCCGGTGGTGTGGCCGTCGTGAAGGTCGGCGCCGCCACCGAGGTCGAGCTGAAGGAGAAGAAGCACCGGATCGAGGACGCCCTGTCTGCCACCCGGGCCGCCGTCGAAGAGGGCATCGTCGCCGGTGGCGGAACCGCCCTCCTCCGCTCGCGCTCGGCCGTGGCCGACGTGGTGTCGTCGCTCGAGGGTGACGAGTCCACCGGTGCGTCGATCGTGGCCAAGGCCCTGGCCGAGCCCCTGCGGTGCATCGCCTCCAACGCCGGGCTCGAGGGTTCGGTCTACGTCCGCGAGGTCGAGGCGGAGACGGGCTCGATCGGGCTCAACGCCGCCACCGGCGAGCTCGTCGACCTGGTGAAGGCGGGCGTCATCGACCCCGCCAAGGTCACCCGTTCGGCGCTGCAGAACGCCGCGTCGATCGCCGGGCTCCTGCTCACCACCGAAGCGCTCGTGGCCGACAAGCCCGAGAAGGTGGACGCAGCCGCCGCTGCGGCAGCAGCCGCCGGTGGCATGGGTGGCATGGGTGGCATGGGTGGCATGGGCGGCATGATGTAGCACCCCGGGGCACCGCCCTTCGGCGGAGCTGACGTGTGACCGGCCGGGCCTTCGGGCCCGGCCGGTGCCGCGCTCAGGGCCCGGTGGTTGGCAATCCGTGACCGGGTGGGGCCTCAACAGCGGGTTCGCCGAGGTCGTCGGCGGGGCCGCCGTCGGCAGCCGATTGCGCGCGGACGCCGGGTGGGGTCGAATGGGCCTGCCCAGTGGAGCGGTCCGGGTGGGTGCCCGGGCCCGGAGGGAGGTGCGCGTGGACCCGTCCCGCATCACGAGCGTGGCCGAGGCACGCCGACTGGCCGCCCGGGTGCTGCCCCGGGCGCTGTTCGACTACATCGACGGAGCCGCCGACGACGAGCTCACCATGGTTCGCAACGAGGAGGCGTTCCGCCGGGTCGGCTTCCGTCCTCGCATGGCGACGCCGACGAGCGAGCCTCGCCTCGGCGTCGAGCTCCTCGGCCGCACGCTCTCGCTGCCCGTCCTGCTGGCGCCGTGTGGCCTGGCGGTAGCCGTGCACCCGGACGGCCCTGGTGGAGTGGCCCGGGCTGCTCGGGCCCGGGGCACGGTCTCGGTGCTCTCGGCCGTGGCCGGGGTCTCGCCTGAGCAGGTCGGCGCCGCGCTCGGAGAGGGTGAGCGACCCCTGTGGTACCAGCTCTATGCCCCGGGGGGTCGCGCCGAGTGGGAGCCCCTGGTGGACCGGGTGGCTGCCGCCGGCTACGAGGCGCTCATGGTGACCGTCGACACGCCCGCCCTCGGGAACCGCGAGCGCGACCGACGGAACGGGATCTCGGGGTCGATGAGCGCCAGTGTTCGGGGTGCGGCGCTGCTCGCTGCCCAGGTCGCCGTCCGGCCGGGGTGGGCGGCTCGGATGGGTCGGGCGCTCGTCGCCTCCCGCCGCCAGGGGACCGACGGGCCGACGGTCGGGCTGGTGGCGGCTGGGGGGTCGCCCTTCACCTGGGACGACGTAGCGGCCCTGGTGGAGCGGTGGAACGGCCCGGTGGTGGTGAAGGGGATCCTCGGAGGCCCCGATGCGCGCCGGGCACTCGATGCCGGCGCCGCCGCCGTCGTGGTCTCCAACCACGGAGGTCGCCAACTGGACGGGGCTCCCGCCACGCTCGACGTCCTACCCGAGGTCGTGGCCGAGGTGGCCGGTGCCGTGCCGGTGCTGCTCGACTCGGGTGTGCGGCGCGGCGGCGACGTGGTCAAGGCGATGGCCCTCGGAGCAGCGGCCGTGCTCGTCGGACGTCCCTACCTCTACGCCCTGGCTGTGGCGGGCCAGGCTGGCGTCGAGCGCCTGGTCGGTCTCTTCCGAGCCGACCTGGTGCGGACGCTGGTCCTGCTGGGCTGCCCCGGGGTCGACGCGTTGGGCCCCGAGTGGGTCGCCGGCGCTCCAGAGGGCTCCGGCACGGTCAGACGTTGAGCCCGACGGACGCCTTGGGCGGCTCGTTGGCGAACGAGTGGACGTGGTTGCGCAGTCCGCTCTGGAAGGCGTCGAGGTAGGCGAGCTTGCGGATGAGGTAGGAGTGCTGCTCCTTGGGGTCGAGGTAGAGGTTGTACACGCGCCCGTAGGGGTACTTCTGCGAGACGCCGCTGAAGCCACCGTCTGTTGCCACGTCGGCGTTGCCGTCGGAGATCGACCCGAGCATGAACTTGTACTCGCCGACGCGCAGCGCCGAGAGCATCTGGCCGAGCCAGTAGTAGACGTACTTGCGGTGGCTCAGTGCCCCCGGGGCGACGAGGAAGGCGCTCTGGTCGACGCCGTCGACGAACCGGTCGTCCGGGAGGCGGTCGGCGGCCCCGGCCAGGCTGAGGACGGTAGGGAGCACGTCGGTGAAGGAGAAGAGCCCGTCGGTCACTTCGTCGGGTTCGATCGTCCCTGCCCACGACCAGATACCGGGCACCCGCACGCCTCCCTCCCACGTCGAGCCCTTGGCGCAGCGGAACGGCGTGTAGGCGGCGTCGGGCCACGTCTCCATCTCCGGTCCGTTGTCGGAGGAGACGAAGATGAGGGTGTCCTCGAGCTGGTCGGTCTGGCGGAGCCGGTCGACCAGGCGGCCCACGATGGCGTCCAGCTCGACGATGGTGTCCTTGTAGGGGTGGCGGGCCGGGGAGGAGCCGAGGTACTTCTCCAGCGGGTAGTTGTCGAAGTGGGCGCCCCTCGTGCAGTGGTAGAGGAACCAAGGCTCCTGGCGACCGGCCATGGTGTCGATGAACTGCTCCGAGTAGGCGGCCCACCGGTCGTCGAGGGTGGAGAGGACCGGGATGGTCACCTCCTCGACCTCTTCGAGCTCGCCGCCTCGTTCGGCGTGCACGAAGCACTTGTTGAACGGCAGGTTCTTCACCCAGGCCGTCCGGGCCTCGCTGTAGACCATCTCGGGGAAGAAGTACGGGTCGCGCCACTCGGTGTACATGTCCGACACCGACAGGAAGCCATAGAAGTCGTCGAACCCACAGTGCTGGGGCTGGGAGGCGGTGTTCTCGCCGAGATGCCACTTGCCCACGGCCTGGGTGACGTAGCCGGCCTCGGAGAGCAGGTCGGCCATGGTGCGCTCGCCCTCCAGCCCGCCCGGCTCCCCGTACATCGGGGGCCGCTGGAGCCCGTGGCGCACGGGGAGCCGACCGGTCAGCAGGCTGGCGCGCGAAGGAGTACAGGATGGCTCCGAGTAGCACGAGGTGAGGAGCTTGCCCTGTCGGGCCAAACGGTCGATGTTGGGCGTCGGCGCTCCGACGGCCACCCCACCCCCGTAGCAGCCGAAGTCGCCCCAGCCCACGTCGTCCATCAGGATGACCAGCACGTTCGGCGCCGTGCGTCCCCGGCGCGCGCTCCAGGCGGCGATCCGGCGTGCCGCCTCGGCCTGCTGGCGCGGGTGAGCGAAGGCGGGCTCGCGGTTGGCGGCGACGGGGACCGTCGCCGAGGCGATGGGGTCGAAGGCGGGCTCGGCGGGGGTGGGCATGGGGCGATCGTAGGCAGGC
>JBMFXC010000087.1:0-9583 GCA_049964655.1 Acidimicrobiales bacterium | reverse complement strand
CCCTAGTCCTGCTCGTCGTGCTCCTCCTGGTGGTGATCGGTGCCGGCGCCTACCTCCTCGCCCGCCGCTCCTCGAGCTCGACGACGGCGACGACGGTGGCACCGGTGGCGACGCCGGCTCCGTCGTCGAACACCGATCTCGCCCTGGCCCAGAGCGTCAACCTGCGCCTCGCGGACTTCCCGGCGGGTTGGGAAGTCGCGCCGGCGTCGGCGGTCGTGGCACCGACGTCCGCCGAACGCACCGCTCGCACTGCAGCGCTCCCGGCCTTGGCCAGCTGCCTGGGTGTCTCTCCCACCGTGGTCGGCCAGGTCTTCGGCGGGGACGTCCCGTCGACCGTCTCGGCAACTGCCGCGTCGCAGACGTTCGCCCAGGCGAGCGACCCAGCGATCCAGATGCACTCGACGGTGGCGGTCATGCGGACGGCTGCCGACGCCCAGGAAACGCTGGCACCGTTCGCCACGGCCAACTTCATCAGCTGCTTCACCCAGTTCGAGACCTCCGTCTTCTCGGTCCTCGCACCGGGGACGACGGTCAGCGTGAGCCAGGTGACACTCACTGCACCTGCCGGTGTCACCGTCTACGGGTACCTGTCGACGGTTGCCGTGCCGGGGCAGGGCACCCGGGTGCTGGGCAACGGCTACCTGGTCGGCGGGCGCATCGTGGCCGCCATCGACCCGGTCACCAACGGCCCACCCGTGCCGTCGTCGGCGTTCAACCCCGCCTTCGACGCCATGACGAGCCGGATCGCCCACGACCTCCACCGCTAGACCGGCGATCCTGCCGACGGGCCTGTCGGCAGGACGAGGTCCTGTCAGCGGGCAGCGGTCCTGCCAGCGGGCAGCCGGGTGCGCGGCCCGGCCTCAGCTGTCGGTCAGCTGTCGGTCAGCTGTCGGGAACCGCCCGGGCCAGGGCCTCGAAGGCTCGCATGGCCGCCTCGGCCGGGCCCACCTCGTCGGGTCGGAGCAGGTTGGCCATGATGCGCAGGACCCACGACATGATCGATTCGGAGTGCATGCCCGTGCCCACGCAGATCCGCATGAGGTCGGGGTGGCTGATCAAGCGCACGAAGGCCCGGGCCACTCGGTAGTAGAGGCCGTAGGTGTCCTCGAGCCGGCGTTCGTAGTCGGCCAGCGCGTCTGCACCTCCGCCGGAGAGCGCTTCGCCGAGGGCGGCGGCAGCGAGGCGCCCGGTCTCGTAGCCGTAGGCGATCCCTTCGCCGTTGAACGGGTTGATGCTCCCGGCGGCGTCCCCCACGACCACCGTCGTCGGTCCGACGCGCGGACCGACGGCGAGCCCCATGGGTAGCTTTCCCCCGGTGGGGGCGCCGAGGGACGTGGCGGGGGAGAGCTCCCACTCCTTCGGTGCCCACGCCACGAACTGGTCCATGAGGACCGACGTGTTGATGCCCTTCCAGCGGCGCTCCGTCGACAGCAGGCCCACGCCGACGTTCACCCGCCCGTCACCGAGCGGGAAGATCCATCCGTAGCCGGGGACGACCTTGCCTTCGGCGTTGCGGATGTCGAGATGAGACTCGATGAAGGCACCGTCGTGGCCGGGAGACCGGTAGTAGCCGCGTAGTGCCATGCCGAGAGGCTGGCGCCGATCGCGGGCGGTGCCGAGAGCCCGGCCGAAGCGGGAGTTGGCGCCGTCGGCCACCACGACGTAGCGCGCCCGGACCTCTCGGCGCTGTTGAGTCTCCTTGTCCTCGACGACCGCCCCGACGCACGCCGGCAGCCCGGTACCGGGGAGCGGACGGACCGTCTCGTCGACCAGGGGGGACACCGCTTCGGTGCCCTGCCACACCGTCGCCCCGGCCTTGGCGGCGTGCTCGTTGACCAGGGCATCGAGATCGTGCCGAGTGATGACGTAGCCGTAGGACGGGAAGCTCGGGTGGGTGGGCCAGGACAGCTCCAGCACCTGGCCGTAGGCACAGGCGCGCAGCCCCCGGTAGCGGTGCGCACCGGCAAGCGCATCCTCGAGGCCCATGTCGGCCAACTGTCGGACCGAGCGGGGAGTGAGCCCGTCGCCGCAGGTCTTGTCGCGGGGGAAGACCTTCTTCTCCACCAGGGCCACGTCCCAGCCGGCTTCGGCCAGCCAGTACGCAGCGGCCGAGCCCGAGGGGCCTCCGCCGACCACCAACACGTCGAACACGTGGTCGTCGGCGGGTCCGGGGGCCGGGCTCGGAGCAGTCGGGGTCGTCACGCCTTCGATGGTACGTCGGTGCGGAGCCCCGGTGGACGCCCGGCAGGGCGGGGCCTTCGAAGGCCCGTGGCCGGCTCTCGATGTCCCCTGACCTGTCGATGTGCCACCCCGCAGTGGCCCGTGGTAGAAACGACCCCGCTGTGGCCAACTACCTCCCCATCCTGATTCTGATCGTCCTCGGCTTCCTCTTCGCCGCCGTGTCGTTCGTCGCCTCGGCGCTGCTGGCGCCGCGCAAGCGGCCGACCGCAGCCAAGGTGGCTCCCTACGAGTGCGGCATCGTGCCCACCCTCGAGCCTCCGACGCGCTTTCCTGTGCGCTTCTACCTGATCGCCATGATCTTCATCATCTTCGACATCGAGATCGTCTTCCTCTACCCCTGGGCCGTCGTCTTCCGTCAGCTCCGCTCCTTCGGGCTTATCGAGGTCGTGGTGTTCGCTGCCGTCGTGTTCATCTCGTTCCTGTTCCTGGTCAGCAACGGAGCGCTCACCTGGGGCCCGGCCAAACGACTGAGCCTGGCCGTCTCGGAGCGCACGTCGAGCACGACGGTCGCCCGGATCGCCGCACGCGCCGCCGATGCCGCTCGTACCCACGGCGAGCCAGGTGGGTCCGCCCCGAGCCCCGCCGGTCCGGGCCGGGCCGCGTAGGGGGACGAGCGTGGGCCTCGAGGACCTCCAGCACAACTTCCTGACCGGTCGGCTCGAAGACCTGGTCAGGTGGGCTCGGACCTATTCGATGTGGCCGGCGACCTTCGGGTTGGCCTGCTGCGCCATCGAGATGATGTCGGCAGGTGCTGCCGACTTCGACCTGGCTCGCTTCGGCATGGAGGTCTTCCGCGCCTCGCCGCGCCAGGCGGACCTCATGATCGTGGCGGGGAGGGTGTCCCAGAAGATGGCCCCCGTGCTGCGTCAGGTCTACGACCAGATGATGGAGCCCAAGTGGGTGCTGTCGATGGGCGTGTGCGCCAGCACCGGAGGGATGTTCAACAACTACGCCATCGTCCAGGGGGTCGACCAGGTCGTCCCGGTGGACGTCTACGCACCAGGTTGCCCGCCGACCCCCGAGACGCTCATGCACGCCATCCTGACGCTGCACGAGAAGGTGCGTACTGGCGCGATCACCCGCCGTCCCGGGCGTGACGCCGCGATGCACCCGCTGGCCCACGAGGAAGGTTCGTCGACTGACGACGCCACTGGCGGCGAGCAGCCCGGCGAGGGGTGGACGCCGGTCCGACCGGATGCCGTCCGGCTGGGGACGCCGCGCCGGAACCCGGTGATCGCCCGGAGCGTGGGGGAGCCTCTGTGACGGCGGCGGCCGCCCCGGAGCTCGCCTTCCCCTCTCGCGACCAGTACGTGGAGGTGGTCGCCGGCTACCGCGACGAGGGCTTCGAGATGTGCGTGGACCTGTGCGCCGTCGACTACCTCGGCCACCCAGGTCGCACCCTGCCCGAGCCGGTCGTCCCCGAGCGGTTCGAGGTCGTGGTCAACCTGCTCTCGCTGGGCGAGGCCCGCCGGGCCCGGGTCCGCGTCCAAGTGCCCGAGTCGGACCCGGTCGTCCCGACCCTCTTCGACCTCTACCCGGGGGTCGAGGCCATGGAGCGCGAAGCGTTCGACCTCTTCGGCGTGGTCTTCGAGGGGCATCCCGACCTGACCCGGATCCTCCTCCCCGAGGAGTGGGAAGGCCATCCGTTGCGCAAGGACTACGGCGTCGGCCGCGTGCCCGTCCAGTTCAAAGAGGCTCCGGGCCCCCGATGAGCGATCGCACTCCTCCAGGCGCGGCCGTCGACCCTCCGCTGGCCGCCGAGACGTCCGAGGGCCCCCAAGAGCTCACCCCGCGGTCGTCCACGGGTGCCGGCGAGCTCCGCCGTGAGGTCGGTGCCGTCCTCCGCCTCCCCGAGGGTGCCGCCGTCGACCCGGGCGACATCGACGTCGAGCGGTCCGACGACGAGACGATGATCATCAACATGGGCCCGCAGCACCCCTCCACCCACGGCGTGCTGCGGCTCATGCTCGAGCTCGACGGCGAGACGGTGCTGCGGACCAAGCCGGTGATCGGCTACCTCCACACAGGCATGGAGAAGACGGGCGAGGAGCTGACCTACGTCCAGGGTGCCACCAACGTCACCCGGATGGACTACCTCTCCCCGCTCAACAACGAGCTCGTCTACTCGATGGCGGTCGAGTCGCTGCTCGGCGTCGAGCTGCCCGAGCGGGCCCAGTGGATCCGGATGCTTCTCTCCGAGCTCAACCGGGTGTCGTCCCACCTGATGTGGCTGGCCACCAACGGCATGGACCTGGGCTCGACCTCGATGATGATCTACGGGTTCCGCGAGCGCGAGATGATCCTCGCCTTCTTCGAGAAGACCACCGGGCTGCGGATGAACCACAACTTCATCCGTCCCGGCGGCACGGCCGCCGACCTTCCCGACGGGTGGGAGGACGACGTCACGGTCATCTGCGACACCATCCTCCCCCGGCTCGACGAGTACGACGAGCTCCTCACCGGACAGCCCGTCTTCCGCCAGCGGACCGAAGGGGTCGGGAGGATCACCGCGGAGGAAGCCCTCGCCCTCGCTGCCACCGGGCCGATCCTGCGCTCGACCGGTGTCCCCTGGGACCTCCGCCGCTCGATGCCCTATCTCCGCTACGACGAGGTCGACTTCGACGTCATCGTCGGTACCTACGGGGACAATTTCGACCGGTACTCCGTCCGGCTGAACGAGACGCGTGAGGCGATCCGCATCATCCGCCAGGTCGTCGAGCGCATGCCCGCCGGCGACTACCGGGTGCAGGACAAGAAGGTCACGCCGCCGCCACGGGGCCGCATCGACGAGTCGATGGAGGCACTGATCCACCACTTCAAAGTGTTCACCGAAGGCTTCAGCGTCCCCGAAGGCGAGACGTACACGGCCATCGAGTCGCCCCGGGGCGAGCTCGGCTGCTACCTCGTGTCCGACGGGTCGTCCAAACCGTGGCGGATGCACATCCGCGGACCGAGCTTCGTGAACCTGCAGACCCTGCCGGTCATGATGCGTGGTGGACTGGTCGCCGACGCGGTGGCCGTCTGCTCCTCGGTCGACCCGGTGATGGGAGAGGTGGACCGATGACCGACGCCCGCCCGGCGCACTTCGCGCCCGAGCTCGCCGAGCGCGCCCGCGCCCTGGTCGCCCTCTACCCCGAGCCGCGCTCGGCGCTCATCCCCCTGTGCCACCTTGCCCAGGAGCAGGACGGCTACCTGACCGCCGAGGCGATGGAGGAGATCGCCGCGTTGGTGGGCGTGACGCCGGCCGAGGTCCTCGGGACGGCCTCCTTCTACGACATGCTCCACACCGAACCGGTGGGCCGCTACGTGGTGGCGGTCTGCACCAACATCGCCTGCATGCTCGGCGGCGCCCTCGAGCTGCTGGAGCACGCCGAGCGTGCGCTCGACGTCGGCGTGGGCGGTACGACGACCGACGGTCTCTTCACCCTCGAAGAGGCCGAGTGCCTGGCCGACTGCGACCGCGCCCCGTGCGTGCAGGTCAACCACCGTTTCGTCGGGGCCCAGACCCCCGAGAGCTTCGACCGGCTGGTTGCCGAGCTGCGGGCCGGCGGGCATGTCGAGGAGATCCCGCCGCACGGCACGCTCGTGCGGGTGCGTCGGACGGTCGGCCTGATGGCCGATCCGGGCGCGGTTGCTGCCGAGCGTGCCGCCGAGGCCCGAGCTCGCGCCGAGCGCGAGGCTGCCCAGGGCGACGGGGGAGGCAACTGATGGCCATCACCGATCCGCCCAAGATCGTCACGTCGCGCCTCGGCTACCCCGACTCGCACACGCTCGAGCGCTACTTGGCCACCGGTGGCTACGAGGGGCTGCGCAAGGCCCTGACCATGACTCCCGAGGCCGTGGCTGCCGAGGTCGACGCGGCCAGCCTGTTGGGCCGAGGTGGTGCCGGGTTCCCGGCCGGGCGCAAGTGGGCGATGCTCCGCAAGGACCCGGTGACCTATCTCGTCGTCAACGGGGACGAGAGCGAGCCGGCGACGTTCAAGGACCACCTCCTCGTCGAGCGCGACCCGCACCAGCTCGTCGAAGGCGTGGTGATCGCCGCCTACGCCCTGCAGGTGAGCCGGGTGTTCATCTTCATCCGTGGCGAGTTTGCCCTCGGGCTCGAGCGGGTCCAGGGCGCCCTCAACGACGCCTACGCCCACGGAGCGGTCGGCGCCGACATCTTCGGGTCGGGTTTCTCGGTCGACGTGGTGGTCCACCCCGGCGCCGGGGCCTACATCTGCGGGGAGGAGACCTCCCTGCTCGAGTCCCTCGAGGGCAAGCGAGGCTTCCCCCGTATCAAGCCGCCGTTCTTCCCTGCCGCCATCGGCCTCTACGGGCAGCCCACCGTCGTCAACAACGTCGAGACGATGTCCAACCTGCCGTGGATCGTCCGTAACGGCGGCGCCGCCTTCGCTGCCCTCGGCGAGGGCCGCTCGACGGGCACCCGCCTCTTCGCCTTGGCTGGGCACGTCAACAAGCCGGGTGTGTTCGAGCTCGAGATGGCCAAGACCACCTTCCGCGACCTCATCTACGCGCCGGTGCTGGGTGGCGGCATCCGTCATGGCCGCGAGCTGAAGGCCTTCATCCCCGGCGGCGTCTCCGCCCCGTGGTTCGGCCCCGACGAGGTCGACCTGCCACTCGGCCAAGACGAGGTCGCTGCCGCCGGGTCCATGCTCGGCTCGGGATCGGTCGTCGTGATGGACGACCACACCTGTCCGGTCCGGGCGTCGTGGCGCATCACCAAGTTCTTCTCGCGCGAGTCTTGCGGCCAGTGCACCCCCTGTCGCGAGGGCTCGGGCTGGCTCGAGTCCATCATGGAGCGGATCGAGACGGGCAGCGGACGCGAGGAGGACCTCGACCTCCTCCTCGACGCCTGCGACAACATCGCCCCAGGGCTGACGTGGCCACCACAGCAGACGACCATCTGTGTGCTCGGCCCGTCGATCCCCTCGTCGATCAGCTCGGCGATCAAGATGTTCCGTGACGAGTTTCTCGTCCACGTGAAGGATGGTGGGTGTCCCTATGCCTGAGCCGGGCAGGACGGAGGCCACGGGCGACCCGTGGGCCGAACCGACGGATCCCTCCGAGGAGACCGTCACCTTCACCCTCGACGGCCGTGAGGTCACCGCCCGCAAGGGCGAGCTGCTCATCGCCGCCGCCGAGCGGGCAGGCACGTTCATCCCTCGGTTCTGCTACCACCCCCGGATGGAGTCGGTCGGGGTGTGCCGGATGTGCCTGGTGGAGGTCAGCGGGCCACGGGGGGCGACCCTGCAGCCGAGCTGCTTCATCCCGGTGAGCGAGGGCGCCGAGGTCGTCACCGACTCGCCCAAGGTGAAAAAGGCCCAGGACGGCGTCCTCGAGTTCCTCCTCGTCAACCACCCGCTCGACTGCCCGGTGTGCGACAAGGGTGGCGAGTGCCCGCTGCAGGACCAGACACTGGCCTACGGGCCAGGGGAGACCCGCTTCGTCGAGGAGAAGCGCCACTTCGAGAAGCCCGTCGCCATCTCCGAGCTCGTCCTTCTCGACCGCGAGCGGTGCATCCAGTGCAGCCGGTGCACCCGCTTTGCCGCCGAGGTGGCCGGCGAGGCGCTGATCGACTTCGCCGGTCGGGGCGAGCGCATCGAGGTGTCGACCTTCCCCGATCGTCCGTTCTCCTCCTACTTCTCGGGCAACACCGTCCAGATCTGTCCGGTCGGCGCCCTCACCGCCCAGCCGTACCGGTTCACCGCCCGGCCGTGGGACCTCGACCAGGTCGAGTCGACCTGCACGACGTGCGCGTTCGGGTGCCGGGTCGCTGTCCAGTCGTCGGCCAACCGGGTGACCCGCCTGCTCGGCGTCGACGCCGATCCGGTCAACCACGGTTGGCTGTGCGACAAGGGGCGCTTCGCCTACGAGTCGACGAACGCGGAGGACCGGATCACCGAGCCCCTGGTCCGCAAGGACGGCGCCCTCGTGCCCGTCTCGTGGCACGAGGCCCTCGGCGCGGTGGTCGACGGTCTGGCCGGCCTGCGCCCGGAAGACGCCCGCACCGTCCGGGTGGGCGACGCCCTCGGCGTCATCGGCGGGGCGCGGCTCACCAACGAAGGGGCCTACACCTGGGCCAAGCTGGCCAAGGCCGTCCTCGGGACGGACTCGGTCGACGCCCAGCTGGGCGACGGCCTTCCTGCCGAAGTGGTCCTCGGTCTGCCCCGGGCCACGGTGGACGACGTCACCCGGGCCGACACGGTGCTCCTCCTCACTGGGGACCTGCGCGAGGAGCTCCCCGTCCTCTTCCTGCGCCTCCGCCAGGCCGCCCTGACGGGCGCCACATCGGTCGTCGAGCTCTCGGCGCAGGTCACCTCGCTCACGCCGCTCGCCGACGTCTCCCTGCGGATCCGTCCCGGCGACGTCGCTGCCGCCGTCGACCGGCTGGTCGGTCCGGCCGCCGGTGTCGACGACGAGCCGGAGGGTGACGCCTGGGCCGAAGCCCGCCGCCTCCTCGGAGCTCGCCGGGTGGTCGTGGTCTTCGGTCGCTCCTCGCTCGCCGAGGACGCCCGGCTGGTGGCCGCCGCGGCCGGCCGGCTGGCCCAGGCGCTGCCTGGTGCCCGGTTCCTGCCTGCCCTGCGGCGAGGCAACGTGCACGGGGCACTCGACATGGGGATGGCGCCCGGGCTACTGCCGGGACGGACCACACTCGAGGGCGGGCGGGACCGGTTCGCCGACGGGTGGGGTGCCGTGCCCGAGCGCCGCGGTCGTGACACCCTGGCCATGCTCGCCTCTGCCGCCGGCGAGGGGGCCGAGGACGAGCTGGACCGGGTGCGGGCCTTCCTCGTGGTCGGTGCCGACCCTCTGGCGGACGTGCCCGACCGCCGTCTGGCCGAGGCCGCCTTCGACGCCGCCGAACTGGTGGTGGTGGTCGCCGGGTCCCGTTCCGCCACCACCGAGCGGGCCGACGTCGTCCTGCCTGCTGCCGTCGCCCACGAGCGCCCGGGCACGACCACCAACCTCGAGGGACGGGTCAGCCGCCTGGGGCAGAAGGTGCTGCCTCCGGGCCAGGCCTGGCCGGACTGGATGATCGCCGTCGAGCTCGCCGCCCGTCTCGATGCCGACCTCGGCGTCGACTCGCTTGCCGCCGTGTGGGACGAGATCGAGCGTCTGGCACCCGCCTACGCCGGCCTCACCCGGTCCGTGCTCGACGCCCCCGGGGCGGCGGACGGCGTCGTCGTGCCACTGTCCTCCGCTGCGGTGTCGCTCGCCTCCCGCCCCCGTCCGAGGCTCGACCCCATCGCCTTCCCGGGCATCCAGTCGGTGGAGCGCCAGGGTGCCCCCCCGAGGGCGGGGCTGGCCGAGCCGCCCGGTCTGTCCCTTCCCACCCCCGAAG
>JBMFXC010000086.1:0-9904 GCA_049964655.1 Acidimicrobiales bacterium | reverse complement strand
CCAGGAGGGCGAGGGCGGCACCGAGGCCGGCGCTGCGAGTGCCGAGGTCACGGTCGTCGCCGAGCTCCCACCCGACCCGGAGACGATGGACCTCGCCGACGCCCGGTTCGTACTGGGAGGCGGGGCGGGGCTCGCCGCGGGACAAGACGACGTCGGGGCCAGGGCGACCTTCGGGCTGCTCGCCGACGTCGCGACCGCGCTCGGCGCCTCGACCGGCGGCACACGGGTCGCCTCGGACGCCGGCTGGATCGGCTACGACCGCCAGATCGGCACCACCGGGGTCGAAGTCGACCCAGAGGTGTACGTGGCCTTCGGGATCTCGGGAGCCAGCCAGCACGTCGGCGGCCTCGGTTCCCCGCGCCGGGTGGTCAGCGTCAACCTCGACCCGTCCTGCCCGATGACCACGATGGCCGACCTCGCCCTCGTGACCGATGCCCGCGCCCTCCTCGTCGAGGTCGCCCGCCGGCTCGGGGTGGGCGACCCGGGTCGGGACGCCAGCGAGCACGCCACCGCCGAGGGGCATACCACCAGGGAGGGAGGCGGTCGTGGCTGAGCCGAGAGTCCTCCGGGCCAGTGAACCGGGCCCGGTCCGGTTCGACGCGGTGGTGGTCGGAGCCGGCCCGGCCGGCTCGGCCGCCGCGCTCGCCCTTGCCCGGGCTGGCCGCTCGGTGGCCCTCGTCGAGCGCGGCCCGTTCCCGGGCTCGAAGAACGTCTACGGCGGTGTCGTCTACGGCCGCGTGCTCGACCCGATCGTCCCGCGGTGGTGGGAGGAGGTCCCCGTCGAACGGTGGGTGGTCCGGCGCTCGACCATGGTGGTGACCGGGAGCCAGTCGCTGTCGGTCGACTACCGGACCCAGGCGTGGGGCGATGCCCCCTACAACGGCATGACGACCCTGCGGGCCCGCTTCGACCGCTGGCTCGCCGACAAGGCGGTCGAGGCCGGGGCCACGCTCGTCGCCTCGACGGTCGCCACCGGGTTGCGACGCGACGCGAGCGGCACGGTCGCCGGGGTCATCACCGACCGGCCCGACGGCGAGCTCGCCGCGTCGGTCGTCGTGGCGTGCGACGGCGTCAACTCCCTTCTGGCCAAGGAGGCCGGGCTCCTCCCTCGAAGCGCCCCCGAGCACCTCACCCTCGGCGTCAAGGAGGTCCTCGAGCTCCCGCCTGCCACCATCGACGAGCGCTTCGGCGTCGGCCGCAGAGAGGGCGTCGACATCGAGGTCCTCGGCGGGACCGGCGGCATCGCCGGCGGCGGCTTCCTCTACACCAACGCGGCGTCGGTGTCGGTAGGAGCGGTCCTGTCCCTCACCCAGCTCGCGGCCTCGGGCACCCGCCCCGAGGCGGTCGTCGCCGAGCTCAAGGCCCACCCGGCCATCGAGCCGCTCCTCCGGGGTGCCCGTCTGTGCGAGTACTCGGCCCACCTCATCCCCGAGGGCGGCTATGACACGGTGCCGCCGCTGGCCACAGACGGCCTGCTCGTCGCCGGGGACGCCGCGGCACTCACCCTGGCCGCGGGCATCTGGCTCGAGGGCGTGAACTTCGCCATCGGGTCGGGGTGGGCAGCCGGGCAGGCAGCTGCCCAAGCCCTCGCCTCGGGTGACTGCTCGGCGGCGGGCCTCGCCTCCTACCGGTCCGCACTCGAGGACCAGTTCGTGCTGGCCGACCACAAGCGGTTCCGGGGCGCGCCGGGGCTCGTCCTGAGCGACCGAGTGCAGCACCAGTACCCGGCGATGGTCTGCGACCTCGTCGAGCAGCTGTTCACCGTGGCCAACCCCGAGCCCAAGCCGGGCGGCTGGCGCGTCCTACGCCACACGGCGGCCCGCCACGGGATCCCTCTCCGACAGCTGGCCGCCGACGCACTGCGCGCCGCGAGGATCTTCGGATGAGCACCGAGCCCACCGCCCCCACCCCGCTGCGGGCACCTGTCCGATCGCGGCACGGCGGCACGGTCTATCCCGCGCAGTCTTTCGAGGAGCGCATGGCGACCGTCGAGTTCCGCGTCGGGACCCGGGCGCACATCACCGTCGACTCGGCCGTCTGTCGGTCGTGCACGACCAAGGCATGCGTCTCGGCGTGCCCGGCCGACCTGTTCGCGCCCACCTCCGACGGCGGCATCTTGTTCAACTACGAACAGTGCTTCGAGTGCGGCACCTGCTACCAGGTGTGCAACGGAGCTGGAGCCATCACCTGGACCTACCCGGACGGCGGTCACGGCGTCGTCTTCCATCACGGATGAGGGGCGCCCGGTGACAAATGAGGGACGCCCGGTGAACGACACGCTCACCTCGGACCCCGTCGGGGGTACCTCGGCCCACCCGGGCCGGCCCCGGCCAGCCGTCGTCGTCTGCGTGCGACCGACCGACCCCCGCCCGCACGTCGACCCGCTCACTGCCGCGGTCAGCCACGATGCCGCCCCCTGGGTGCTCCCCGCCGCCGAAGCAGCTGCCGTCGAGCTCGGGCTGCGGCTCGGCAAGCACTGGTCCACCCGCCTGTTCGTCGTCTCCCTCGCCGGTCCGGAGGCCGACGACGCGCTCGGCGAGCTCGTCGCCCTCGGTGCCGACGTGTGCCGCGTCGAGACCCGTGCGAGCCCCGATCCCGATGGCCCGACGACCCGAGTGCCGGGGCTCGGCGCGCTCGTCCTCGACCAGCGCGACCAGGCACGGGCGCTCGCCGCCGCCATCGCCGGCCTCGGGCCCGTCGGCGTCGTCCTGTGCGGCGACCGCTCGCCCGACCGCGGCACCGGCGAGCTGCCCGCCTTCCTCGCCCACGAGCTCGGCCTCCCCCAGGCCCTCGGGCTCGTCCGCCTCGACCCGGCAGACGACGGGCTCGTCGGCCTGCGGCGGCTCGACGGTGGGTGGCGCGAACAGCTCCGGATCCCCACGCCGGCCGTGTGCTCGGTCGAGGGCGCCGGCGTCGTGCTCCGCCGGGCCTCGCTGGCCGCCGTCGTGGCCACTGCTGGGCAGGCCGTCCCCGTCGTGACCGTCCCCGTGCCGGCCGTCCCCCGACGCGCCGGTCGGGTCGTCACCGGCCCGGCCGTGCCGTTCCGCCCGCCCACGCACGTCGTCCCTGCTCCCCACGAGCCCGACCCGCGGGACCGGATCGCCCGACTGACCGGCGTCCTGGTGGCCCACGAGCCCACCCAGGTCGTCGGCCCGGTCGACGCCACCGAGGCAGCCGACACGCTCCTCGCCTACCTCGCTCGCCACGGGATGGCACCGGCACCGGCACCGGACGGAGCGGCGCACCCATCGTCATGACCGAGCTCGCCTTGATGACCTGGACGGAGGTTGCCGCCGTGGCGAAGGGTTCCGTGCTCCTCGTCCCCCTCGGGGCCACCGAGCAACATGGTCCCCATCTCCCGATCGGGACCGACACCGCTATCGCCGCCGCTATCGCCATCCGGGCTGCCCAGCAGGCGGACACCGGCTCCCCCGGCGCCAGCGCCGGCGGGGCAGTCCTCGTCGCTCCCGTGCTCCCCCTCGGTTCGAGCGGCGAGCACGAGGACTTCCCGGGCACCCTCTCGATCGGACAGGACGCCGTCGAGCTGGTGCTCGTCGAGGTCGTCCGCTCGGCGAGCCGGCACTTCGCCGCCGTGGTCCTCGTGTCCTGCCACGGCGGGAACCACGAGCCCGTGAGGAGAGCGGTCCACCGGCTCCGAGGAGAGGGCCGGTTGGTGACGGCCTGGAGCCCCCGTTGGCCAGGGGACGCCCACGCCGGCCGCACGGAGACCTCGGTCCTCGCAGCTCTCGACCCGGGCCTTGTCGCCGCCCGACACGCCGCTGTCGGGGAGACCGCGCCGCTCGCCACCCTGCTGCCGCGCCTGCGGTCCGAGGGGGTCCGGGCGGTCAGCCCGAGCGGCGTCCTCGGGGACCCGACCGGCGCGACCGCGACCGAAGGCCTCGAGCTGCTCGACACCGCCGTCACCGACCTGGTCGCCCACCTCGACGCGGTGCGGGCTGGTCTCCTCCGTCGTGCCGGCGGCGCCGGTCGAGCAGGTCCTACCAGCGCCGACCCGGCGGCGCCCCGTGGCACCGGCGCACGTGAGCGGCGCTTTCCGTCCCGGGAGCTCGCCTCGCCACAGGAGGTGGAACCGTGAGCAGGAAGACGGGGACGGACGACAAGACGCACCTGCAGGTGGCCGTGGTGACCGGTGCCGCGCGGGGCATCGGCGCGGCGACCGTGCGCGCCCTCGACGCGGCTGGGTGGGCGGTCGTCGCCGTCGACCGAGCCTCTCCGGACGTCCGGCTGCCCTACGCCATGGCCACGCCCGACGACCTCGACGCAGTGGTCGCCGGAACATCCGATCGCGTGATCGGTGTCGTCGCCGACGCCGCCGACGAACAAGCGATGGCCGCCGCGGTCGCCCGGGCCGAGGCGGACTTCGGGGGACTGGACGCCATGGTGGCCGTCGCCGGCGTGATCGCCGGAGGCAGCCCGCTCTGGAAACTGCCCGCCGCAGAGCTGGCGGCCGTCCTCGAGGTCGACCTGCTCGGACCGATCGTGGCTGCCCGGGTGGGCATCCCGGCACTGCTCCGCCGGCCGGAGCCCCGCCACGGTCGGTACCTGGCAGTGGCCTCGGCAGCGGCCACCCGGGGACTCCCCCTGCTTTCCGCCTACGGGGCTGCCAAGGCCGGCGTGACCGGGCTGGTCCGGGGGCTTGCCGCCGAACTGGGAGGTACCGGGGTGACGGCCAACGCGGTAAGCCCCGGGTCGACGGCGACGGCCATGCTCCAAGAGAGCGCTCGCCTCTACGGTCTCGAGGACACTGGCCAGTTCGGCACCCAGCAACCACTCGGGCGCCTCCTCGATCCCGAGGAGGTCGCGGCCGTACTGGTCTGGTTGGCCGGGCCCACCACCGGTGCGCTGACGGGCGCCGTCATCCCGGTCGACGGCGGGCTCGCGCTGTGACGCGAGCGGCCAGAGGAGGGCAACCAAGCCGTCGACCGTGCCGAGCGACCCACCGGTGAGCGGCACGCCGGTGTGCACGGGCACAGCGCCTGAACGCGACCCGCGTCGCTGGCGCCACCTCGGACTGCGGCTCGTCCTCGATGCGTCGGTGAAGGTGGTCAAGCCGGGACGCTCCCGCTCGGGCTCCCGCCGATCGAGCTCGGAGACGGGCACCGCTGACGACACGCTCACGCTCCTCGGTGGCCACCCCAGCCGCTTGCTCCGGCTCACCGCAGCAGGGGCTGCAGCCCTCGACCGGCTGGGTGCCCGGCCTCCCGTCGACGACGCCGAGGCGGCCCTCGCCGAACGGCTCGTCGCCGCCGGCATGGCGCATCCCCGCCCGGCGGGGGGCGTGGGAGACGGAGTGCATCCCCGCCCGGCGGGGGGCGTGGGAGACGGAGTGCATCCCCGCCCGGCGGTCACCGTCGTGGTCCCGGCCCGGGACCGCCCTGAGCTGCTCGAGCGCTGTCTTTCTTCGCTGGATGGCACTGCGCCAGTGGTCGTCGTCGACGACGGATCGGACGACCCCGACGCCATCGCGGCAGCCTGCGCGACCCACGGAGCCCGGCTCCTCGCTCGGGCTACTCCAGGCGGGCCGGCTGCAGCCCGCAACGACGGCATCGCGCTCGTCGAGACCGAGCTCGTCGCCTTCGTCGACAGCGACTGCGTGGTCCCGCCGCGGTGGCTCGACCGGCTCACATGGCTCTTCGCCGACCCATGCATCGGTGCGGTTGCTCCCCGGGTGCGGCCCGTGCCGCAGGCGAAGCCGAAGCGAACAGTCGACCGCTACGGAGCGTTCCGCTCGCCCCTCGACCTTGGTGACGAGGAAGGGCGGGTCGGGCCGACCGAACGCGTCCGCTACGTTCCCACTGCGGCGCTCGTCGTCCGGACGGTAGCCATCGGGGACGGGTTCGACCTCGGGTTGCAGGTGGGTGAGGACGTCGACCTCCTCTGGCGCCTGGTCGACGCCGGCTGGGAGGTCCGCTACGTACCCGGGGTGGTGGTGCACCACCACGAGCCGTCGTCGCCGTGGGCTCTGCTGCGTCGACGGGCCCGGTACGGAACCTCGGCGGCACCACTCGCCCGACGGCACCCCCGTCTCCTCCCGCTCGCCGAGGTGGCTCTGCTGCCGGCAACGACCGTCGTCGTGGCTTTCGCAGGGCACCCGTTAGCCGCCCTCGCTACCCAGATGACCTCCACCCTGAACGCCCTCCGGCAGGCACGCTCCCTGGGCTTCGGACCACTGACGGCGGCGCGGTGGTCGCTCACGACCACCCTGTGGACCGGGGTCGGGATCTCCCGGGCGGCGACCGTCGGCGCTGGTCCCCTCCTCGTCGCCGGAGCAATCCTCGGTCGCCATCCCTGGCGCGCCGCGGCGTTGGCGCTTCTCACCCTGGCCCCGCTCGTCGAGTGGTGGCAACGCCGTCCACCGCTCGACCCGGTGCGGTGGTCGGTGCTCGCCGTGGCCGACGACCTCGCCTACGGCCTCGGCGTCTGGCGGGGATGCCTCCGCGAGCGCATCTTCGGTCCCCTGGTGCCGGTGGTGAGGACCGCCAGGCGCGCCTGAAGAACCCCGGGCCGGACAGGGCGAAGCACGGGCACCTTAACGTGGCCCATCCCCACCACGAGCCGTCCCGGACGGAGCCTTCGGCCGGCCGGATAGCGTCACTGCGGTGCCGTACGTTTGCTCTCGACGATCCGAGCCCGTAGTCGCCGAGGCAAGCGCCAACGAATGCTCAAGTGCTAGAGCCACTGGTCGATCACGATGGTGATGAACAACTCCCAACCAACGCCGGCAAGGAAGCCGTTGACCGCGGTCGACCCGTTCCCCGTCCGCCCGGTCCACTCGGCGTGGGAACCGCTGCCGTCTGTCGAGCACCTGGCGACGCTCGCCGCCATCCGCCGGGGTCCGCCCTACGCCGTTGCCGGTTTGCCAGCGACCGTGACCGACCGCGGCTTCGGTGAGGGTTGACGTGAAGCCCGTCACGCCAGCATTGCCCTGGACGGCCGCCTTGGCCACCGGCCTGGAGGCCGTCGACCGGCAGCACCAGCGCCTGTTGGACATCTTCAACGAAGCCGTGGCGTCCCATTCCGCTAGCGGCACGAGCGAGCAGCGGGCCGACGTCTTGCTGGCGTCTCTCGTCGACTACACCAACTATCACTTCCGCGAGGAAGCCCAGCTGATGCGCAGGTGGGCAGTCGATCCGGCGCACCAAAACGTCCATCGACGCGAGCATGCCCAATTCATTCGATTCCTCGACCAGACTCGTGGCATGGTCGATCGCTATCCACAGGATGCCGTCCGCGACGCCCTCACCGTGCTCACGCAGTGGCTGGTCTTCCACATCATGCTCATGGACAAGCAGATGGCCAACGAGGTCCGGCGACGGCAGTGGCAGGCCACGGTGCGATCCGAAGCGGCTGCCGTCGACCGAGGAAACAGCCAACAGCAGCCGGATGCCTCCTTCAGCCAGTTGAGCGAAGCACTGAGCTGGTACACGTTCGAGAACCTCGACCAGAAGAGGCAACTGCTCGATCTGCAGAGCCTCTACCGTGCGCTCTTGCACTCTGCCGAACTCCTCATCCACCGGCGTAGCGAAGCGGAGATGCTGCAGGGTCTCTGCGACACGCTCGTGAGCGATGCCTCGTTCCATGCGGTCTGGATCGGCCAGCCCGGCGCGGCGCTCGCCTTCGATGTCCTGGCCCTTGCCGGCAACGGAGCGCAGCAGGTCCACGATGACGTGCCCCACCTCGGGGACGGGCCGGAAGTCTCCGTCGTCGTCCAGGCGTGGAAGACCGAGCGCGTCGTCGTGTGCAACGACACGCTGGGCGACGAGTCGCTACGACCGTGGCACGAGGGGTTCCATCGGCACCAGTGGATGGCCCTGCTCGCGGTGCCCGTGTTCCGGGGCGGCACCATCTGGGCCACCCTGGCCCTCATCTCCCACGTAGCCGGCGTGTTCGACCGCGACACCGTCGCCCTGTGCACCAGCGCTGCCGAGCTGCTGGGTCGCGGACTGGACGAGCTCGACCTCCGCCAACGCCTGGTCGAGCAGGAGTCGCAGGAAGCCCACCAGGCCCGCCACGACGCCCTGACCGGCCTGCCCAACCGGCTCGCCCTCCTGCAAGAGCTTCCCCAGGCCATCGCTCGTGCCCAGCGGCACGGCACCCAGCTCGCCGTCGGCATGATCGACCTCGATGATTTCAAGCCGGTCAACGACACCTTCGGTCATGCAACGGGTGACGAGGTGCTGCGGCAGCTGGCCGGTCGCATGCAATCCCTCCTGCGCGTCCCGGACCTGGTCGTGCGGTTGGGGGGAGACGAGTTCGTCATCATGCTGGAGGACCTCGACCCCGCTACTGTCATGAGCCAGTTGCACGCGGCGCTCGATCGTCTCCACACTGCAGTGGACACCCCGTTCGACCTCGGCAACGGTCGCAGCGCGTCCCTGCGCATGAGCTTGGGCGTGGCGCTCTTCCCCCACGACGGCCACGAGGCCAACACCCTGTTGCGTCGGGCCGACGCTGCCATGTACGCGACCAAGGCCGGAAAAGCCGAGCGTGAGCGCTGGTGGGCACTTAGCGCCGGCGCGCCGGACGTCTGATCGGTCGTCGACCGCCCGGCATGGCAGGTCGGCAAGAGAACGTTCAGGTTCGGGTACCAGGTGACGATTACCTGGGCGATGATCCACTGCGAAGATGCCCCGGCGGCGACCTCGTGAACGCGGAAACGCCCCCCTCGCCCGACCGCCCAGCGACAGACCCGAGGGCAGGCGAACGCCGGGATGACGCCTCCAGCCGCTACGAGGACGGTGGCTACTACGACCACGCCAATCCCTACCTCGAGGACCTCCTCGAGCCGGGCCACCAGCGGGTTCTCGACGTCGGGTGTGGGGCCGGCGCCCTGGGCGGCCGGTGGAAGCGAGCTCGGCCCGACTGCGACATCTGGGGGCTCGAGCGCGACGAACGGGCGGCGGCGTTGGCTGATGCCCGGCTCGACCGCGTGCTGCGGCTCGACCTCGACGACCTCGACGACCTTCCCGGTGGGGCTGGCCACTTCGACCTGATCGCCCTGGGCGACGTGCTCGAGCACCTGCGCGAGCCACAGCGCCTGTTGCGCGCCCTGGTGCACTCGCTCACACCGGTCGGCGAGGTCGTCATCTCGGTGCCGAACGTGGCCCACTGGTCCGTGCTCGTCGAGCTCCTCGCCGGTCGCTTCACCTACCGCGACGAGGGCCTGCTCGACCGCACCCACGTCCACCTGTTCACCCCGACCACCTGCCGTTCCCTGCTCGACGAGGTCGGGCTCGCCACGGTGACTCGCGAGCTGCGGATCACCGTGCCCTCCCCTGTCTCCGGTTCACTGGCCCAGGTCGGCGCCGTGCTGGAGGGCCGAGCCGGTCAGCGCGACCGTGAAGACGAGCTCCATCGCGACTTCGACACCTACCAGACCGTCTTCCGAGCCCGGCCGCCGCTCTCTGGTCCACTGACCGGCCTGGTGGTGCGCGCCGTCGACGGCGGGGATGCCGACGCCCGGCGGGCCGTGGCCAACTACGTCGACGGCTTCCGAGCCGGAGAACCTGTCCGACTGGTGGTGGTCCTCCCAGCGACCGCGGGTGGAGCCGAGGCTGCCTGGTCCCTGGTGGAGGCTGCAACCGCCAGCCTCCCCACGCCCGTGCCTGAAGCGCTGCGGCC
This sequence comes from Acidimicrobiales bacterium, assembly GCA_049964655.1. GTDB lineage: Bacteria > Actinomycetota > Acidimicrobiia > Acidimicrobiales > RAAP-2 > JAJZJT01. The sequence continues at coordinate 262 of JBMFXC010000086.1, read as the reverse complement.
GGAGGTCCACGCACTCACCGACGACCCTCACCGGACGCTGGCCGACCAGCTGCCACCCGGTCCCGTCCGCTACCTGGCCGTCGGACGTGCAGCCCAGAGCGAGCTGCCCGGCGCGGTGGCAGCTGGTGATGACCGGCTGGGTCTGCTTCAGGCCGTCCGGGCCGCCTGAGCCTGGGGAGGGACGAAGAAGCCGCCGCCGCCAAGCACGTGCGCCCACTTCGAACGGAACCGAGCATCGGCCGCCTGGTATTCCGCCAGGTCA
>JBMFXC010000085.1:6849-10654 GCA_049964655.1 Acidimicrobiales bacterium | reverse complement strand
ACAACCGGGTCCGTGGCAACAACCGGGTCCGTGGCAACAACCGGGTCCGTGGCAACAACCGGGTCCGTGGCAACAACCGGGTCCGTGGCAACAACCGGGTCCGTGGCAAGGCCCCGCACCGCAGGCGCCGCCTCGGTTGCCTCCCTGGCCACCGCCCCCTTGGCCACCGCCGGAGGATTGGCCACCCGGCGCCTCGCCGGAGGAGGGGTGGACCAACCACGAGGCGCAGCGGGTCGGGCCTGGCCTTCACCCGGACGACGACGCCCTCGGGCACGGGAAGCCCTCGGCACGGCGCCGGCAGGGCAGCTGACGCCCGGCGCGCCCCTGGCCGGGCCGGCCGGGGGCGCGTCGGCGGGGTTCAGCCCGCTCGCCCGTGACGTCCGCCCCGCTCCCTCCCGTACCGTCCGGCACAAGGGACGACGACCTGTCCGCTCCGCCGCACGCGCCTGGTCAACGAGGGCGAGCATCGAAGCCGTCACGCCAGTCGACCGCTCCCGCTCCCCGTCGAGCACACCCCAGCCGTGGTCGACTACCGCGGTCGACGCACCTGACGAGCCGGGCCGCGGTCAAGCGACCTGATGGGCCGCGTTCGGCTACCCCTCGGGCCGGCCGCGGGCCGGCCCGAGGTCACGCTCCGGACGTGCCGGGCTCGGGAGGGCGCCGCGAGCTGGTGACCGACCGGATGGCGGCCTCCACCGTGCTCACCCACCGCCGACGGTCCCACCGTTCGACCTCCGAGCGGGACGACAGCTCGAGCTCCAGCGGTACGAGGACCCGTGCTTGGAGGGCCTCGAGGCCACCCGACCGGGCACTGGCGTCGAGCACCGAGCCGGCAAGGTACGACCGGGCCGCCCACCAGCGCCCGTCCACACCACCGACGTGAGGACTCGGAGCCGTCCGTTCGGATGCCAGCTCCTCCTCGGTGCCGTGGGCAAGGAGGTTCGTCCACGCCCACACCGGGACCGGCTGGCCCCGCTGTTCGAACTGTTCGGCCAGCCTGCCGTCGAGGAACGCCTCACAGTCGCTCGCCAGCTCGCCGCGGTGGCCGCGACCAAGTCCCAGCGCCCAGGGCACGTGCCGGCCCTCGGTGACGTCGTGCCACCCGACGACCCCGTCCTCCGGGAGGCTGCCATGCGCCCTACGCCTGGGCCACAGTGATCTCCTGGTCATCTTGCACCATCTCCTCCCAACAAAGGCTACGACTGGCCACGGCCCAGACGGAAGGGCCGAACGTCCCGAACCGCGGGCGAGGCCGGCAGCTCCGGTGTGACGAACGGCCCTAGCCGAGCCCTCGAAGCAGGCACATCGTGGAGACGGAGCCCAACGCGGCCTGTCGGCCAGAGCGGAGAGGAGCAGGAGCCATGGCCAAGTCCCTGCAGAAGCATGCACGTCGGATGCCCGAGCTGGCCCACGAGTGGCCGGCGGCGGTCCTGTCCCCGTGGCGGTGGATCGACGAGCGGTTCGAACCAGGCACCAGGCGTCAGCTCATCGACGTCGAGGAGTTCACCGAGGACGGCACCCTGGTGGTGAGGGCCGAGCTTCCCGGCATCGAACCCGAGCACGACGTCGACATCACCGTGTCGAAGGGGACTCTGTCGATCAGCGCACAGCGTTCCGAGGAACAGGCGAACGAAGGACGCCACTTCCACCGTCGTGAGCTCCGCTACGGAGCGTTCGTCCGGCGGATCCCGCTCCCCGAGGGCATCGACGAGGGCGGTGTTGCGGCCACCTACCACGACGGCATCCTCGAGGTCCGCGTGCCGATGGCAAACGCCTCGCCGGCCGAACCTCAGCGCCACGTCCCGGTCACCCGGGCGTGACGTGCCGTCCGTGTCCGACCTCGCGCCCCCCGTCGGGGCGGGCAAGGGCGACCCTCGGGGCGCTTACCTGGGCCTGGGTGACGGAGCACCGATGTCCGAGGTCGCCGAGACGCACTCGGCCGTCGTGTTCTTCGTCGGGGACCGTGCCTACAAGCTCAAGAAGCGCGTGTCCTTGGGGTTCCTCGACTTCACGACGGTCGAGGGTCGGAAGCGAGCGTGCGAACGCGAGGTCGAGCTGAACCGGCGACTCGCGCCCGACGTCTACCTCGGCGTGCTCGACATCGTGGGCGGCGACGGCGTCGTCTGCGACCACCTCGTCGCCATGCGGCGTCTGCCGGTGGACCGACGCTTGTCCGCCCTGGTCACGCGCGGGTCCGACGTCGGCCCCGAGCTTTATCGCCTGGCCCGCGTGGTGGCCGACTTCCACAGCCGAGCCGAACGCTCCCGCGAGATCGACTCCTCGAGCACCGGACCGGCGCTGCTCGATCGCTGGGAGACGAGCCTCCACGAGGCGGCGCTGCAGGCGGGGGCGGTCCTCGAGCACGACCGTCTCGAGCGCGTCGCCGCCCTCGGTCGGAGGTACCTCGCCGGTCGGTTCGACCTGCTCGCGGAGCGGATCGCCCGAGGCCGGATCTGCGACGGGCACGGGGACTTGCTCGCCGAGGACATCTTCTGCCTCGACGACGGACCCCGGGTGCTCGACTGCCTCGAGTTCGACGACCGGCTCCGCTACGGCGACGTCGTGGCCGACGTGGCCTTCTGCGCCATGGACCTCGAGCACCTGGGAGCCCCTGAGGCAGCAAGCGAGCTCCTCGCCCACTATCGCGAGCTCAGCGGGGACACCTGGCCCTCGTCGCTGGCCGAGTTCTACCTTGCCGCCCGAGCCGTCGTGCGGGCCACCGTGGAAGGGATCCGGGCCAGCCAGGGGGAGCCCTCGGCGGCCGAGGAGGCACGGCGCCACCTTGCGCAAGCCGAGGCGCACCTCCAGCGGGGACGTGTCCGGCTGGTGGTGGTGGGCGGAGCACCAGGCACGGGCAAGTCGACCGTGGCCACCGAGCTCGCCGGTGCCATCGACGCCGTCGTGCTCCGCTCGGACGAGCTTCGCAAGCAGCAGGCCGGGCTCGACGTCATCGAACCAGGCCCCGTCGGCGGGAACGGCGACCTCTACCTCTCGTCGGTGACGGACTCGACGTACGCACAGCTGCTCGACGAGGCTCGCTCCTGCCTCGAGCGCGGTGTGAGCGTCGTCCTCGACGCCACCTTCCGCGACCCGCTGTGGCGGGCCCGGGCGCGCGCTGTCGCCGTCACGACCGTCGCCGACCTCGACGAGGTCCGATGTACAGCGCCTCCCGACGTGGTAGCGGCCCGGGTGGTGTCGCGAGCCCGCCAACCGGGCAACATCTCCGACGCAACCGCCATAGTGGCACGCCAGATCGTGGCCACCGAACCCCCGTGGCCCTCGGCGATGACCCTCGACACGAGCAGGCCGCCCGAAGACGTCGCGGCATCGGTTCGGGCGATCGCAGCGGGCCGGCCCGCGCTCCAGCTGGACCGTCCGGTGGGTGCGGTGGCCACCGCTGGCGCCACGGCCTGAACCGTTCGGCGGGAGCGGGAGCGGGAGCGGGAGCAGGGGGCACTACCGGCGCGGCGTGTGGCGCCCAGCAGCTCGGCTCGGCGTGCTTGTCGATCGACTCGTCGAGCCGAGCTCCTGCCGCCACCCCCCTGCCCGTGGTCGGGCTGCCTACTGCTGGTAGTGCTCGACGGTCGAGGTATCACGCATGGCCGTGTCAGCAAGGTCCTGCCCGTACTGCCGTCGAGCGCGTCGCTGACGCAGCAAGTCCCAGCACTGGTCGAGCGTCTCCTCGACATGAGCCAGACGCGCTCCGTCGGGAGCCTCGCCCGCCGACCGGAGCGCGTGCTCCTCGTCGACCAGTTGCTCGATCCGCCGCAGGATCTCCTCGTCGGCCATCGTTCCTCCTTGCCGG
>JBMFXC010000085.1:0-6749 GCA_049964655.1 Acidimicrobiales bacterium | reverse complement strand
CCTTGCTCCTTGCCGGCCTTGCTCCTTGCCGGCCTTGCTCCTTGCCGGCCTTGCTCCTTGCCGGCCTTGCTGGCTCCCTGGCAGCCTCGCCGGGCCCTCGTCATGCCGCGAGAGCCAGGTTCAGGCAGACGGGACGACGACCTGGCGACCGACCGCCGTGCCTGCTTCCATGCGGTGGTAGGCCTCGACGGCCTCGTCGAGGGTGACCGTCGTCACCGTCGCCCGGAGCAAGCCGCGAGCGGCCAGGTCGAGCACGTCCTCGAGCTCGGGGCGGGTCCCCCAGTAGGTGGTCTGGGCCGAGAGCTCGTAGGGGACAGAGAAGAACGAGAACCCGAACGTCCCTCCGGCGATCCCGACGACGGTTAGGTCCCCGAGCGTACGGCCCACCGAGGCTCCGAGCGCAAGGGTGGCGTCCGAACCGACGAAGTCGAGCACGACGTCGGCCCCCCGGCCCCCGGTAGCAGCTCGGATCTCCGATGCGGCACTTTCCGGTGAGACGGCGAGGTCGGCCCCCTCGGCGGAGGCGAGGGCCAGGGCTTCCTGGCGGGTGTCGACCGCCACCACGCGTGCAGCCGTGGTCGCTCGTACCACCTGGACGGCAAGGTGGCCCAGTCCCCCGATGCCGATCACGACGGCTGTCGACCCGGGCCCCAGCTTGGGCCACGACCGCCGTACGGCGTGGTAGGGGGTAAGGCCGGCGTCGGTCAACGGGGCGGCCGTGACCGGATCGAGCCCCTCGGGGAGCGCCACCAGGTGACGAGCCGCCGGGACGAGCATGAGCTCGGCCATGCCGCCGTCGAGGCCAAGCCCGCCGCCACCGCCGGGCACCGGTGCGCCGAGCGGGTTCTCGCAGTAGTTCTCCATGCCGAGGCGGCACCGCTGACAGGTGCCGCACCCCCACGGACCGTAGACGGCGACCGGCTGGCCGACCTCGAGGCCGGTGACCCCCTCCCCCAGGGCGTGCACCCATCCGGCGTTCTCGTGCCCGAGGGTGAAGGGTGGGTCCCAGGGCACGACCCCGGGGCCGAACTCACGCATGAGGTGGAGGTCGGAGTGGCACGCCCCGGCGCCGCCGATGCGGACGACCACTTGGCCGGGTCCGGGTACCGGCTCGTCGACCTCGACGACCTGTGGTTCGGACTTCCACTCGAGCAGGCGAAGCGCACGCATGGCCCCTCCTCCGTTCCTCCGTGGTCGGACCGCCTCCGACGCGTCCGACGATACGCCCGCGCTCGCTCACCGAACAGGGCCGAAGGCCTCTCCTCCCGCGGGTGCCAGAGCGCCACCGGGTGCCAGAGCGCCACCGGGTGGAGGTTCCCCGTTGCAACGACCCGTCGCAGCCACCTCCGGGGCACGCCGCAGACGGGCTACGGGTCGGGTGGGGCGTCGCCGGCCAGGCCGGCCGACCCAGCGCCAGGCCCGGAGCTTCCCGAAGCACCGGCCGGCCTCTCGTCCAAGCCGCGGCCGGGGGCACCCGAGCGGTCGTGCACGGCGGCCGGTTCCGTACGGAGCCGAGGCAGCGCCCAGGGGAACCGCTCTTGCAGGTGGGCGACGAGCCGCTCCCGCACTTCGCACTGGAGGTTCCACGAACGGCTCGAGTCCGGTGAGCTCATCAGCGCCCGCAGCTGCATGGTCTCGGTGCCGAGCCCGGTCACCTGCAAGGTCGCCACCTTTCCGTCCCAGTCTGGCGACGCAGACAGGATGTCGTGGAACGCGGTCCGGATCTCGTCCACCGGTGCGGCGTAGTCCACCTCGAGGTGGACCCACCCGAGGATGTCGGCCGTCGAGCGGGTCCAGTTCTCGAAGGGCTGGCTGACGAAGTAGGAGACAGGGACGACCAGGCGACGCAGGTCCCACACCCGGACCACGACGTAGGTGAGAGCGATCTCCTCGACCCGTCCCCAGTGACCGTCGACCACCACCACGTCGTCGACTCGGATGGGCTGGCTGACGGCGATCTGGAGGCCGGCGACGACGTTGGACGCAGTCGGGCGAGCAGCAATCCCCCCGACAACCCCGATCAGTCCAGCCGAGGCAAGCAGCCCGATGCCGGCAGCACGCACCCCGGGGATGCCGAGCAGCACCACGGCGACGGCCAGGAACGACACGACGGCGACGGTCACTCGCCGAAGCACCTGCACCTGGGTGTGGACCCGCCGAGCCCGCAGGTTGTCGGGAGCGTCCAGTGGGTAGCGGGCAAACAGGAGATCGTCGAAGACATAGGTGGTGCGCACGACCAGCCAGGCCACGGCTGCGACCAGCAACGCCCCGGCTACGTGCACGACGACCGTCTCGGCAGTCCCCGGCAACCCGGCTGACGCGGCCGACGCGTCGGGGGCGACGAGGGGGACCACGACGCGCCCTGGTCCGCTCAAACGGGTCACGAGCGACCGGACGACGACAGGACCGGGCCGGTGTCGGACCACACGTCCGAGGAGAGCAGCGACGAGGGCGGCCACCAGAGCCGAACCGACGGTGGCGGCGGCCACGACAGCGACGGCGACCTCCACACTCACGGTGCCGGCCTCAACTGGTCGACGGTCCCCGCCACAGATCGATACCTGCCTCGACGGCGTAGCGATCGACCTCGGCGAGCTCTGCCTCGTCCAGCTCGGCTGCAGTCAGGGCATCGAGGTTGTCGTCGAGCTGCTCGACACTGCTCGCCCCGAGCACGACCGAGGTCACTCGCGGGTCACGCAGCGCCCAAGCGATGGCCAACTGGGCCAGCTGCTGCCCTCGCCGCGCCGCCAGCTTGGCGAGGGAGCGCACCCGGGCAAGGTTGGTCTCCGACAGCATGTCGGCAGTGAGCGTCGTGCCGGCGGCGGCTCGTGAGCCCTCGGGGACACCGTCGAGATAGCGGTCGGTGAGCAGGCCTTGGGCGAGCGGAGAGAAGGCGACGCATCCCACCCCCTCCTCGTCGAGGACGTCGAGCAGCCCCCCCTCGATCCACCGGTTGAACATCGAGTACGACGGCTGGTGGACCAGCAGCGGGGTGCCCAGGTCGCGCAAGATGGCCACCGCCTGGCGGGTGCGTTCGGCGGAGTACGAAGAGATGCCGACGTAGCGCGTCTTGCCCTGGCGCACGGCGGCGTCGAGCGCGCCCATCGTCTCCTCGAGCGGGGTGTCGGGGTCGAAGCGGTGGTGGTAGAAGAGGTCGACGTGCTCGAGCCCCATCCGGGCGAGGCTCTGGTCGAGGCTCGACAACAGGTACTGGCGCGACCCGTGGTCGCCGTAGGGACCCGGCCACATGTCCCAGCCCGCCTTGGTCGAGATCACCAGCTCGTCGCGATAGGGGGCGAAGTCTTCACGCAGGATGCGCCCGAAGTTGACCTCGGCACTCCCGTAGGGTGGCCCGTAGTTGTTGGCCAGGTCGAAGTGGGTCACGCCCCGGTCGAAGGCGCGACGCAGGATGGCCCGCTGCGTGGCAAGTGGCCGGTCGTCGCCGAAGTTCTGCCACAAGCCGAGCGAGATCGCCGGAAGCAACAAGCCGCTACGGCCGCACCGCCGGTACTCCATGGCCTGGTAGCGGTCGGGGGCAGCCACATGGGGATCGGGCACGCTGCGAGCGTACCGTCGCGGGACCGCCGCACACCGTCGGCGGCGCTGTGGTCCGGCGGCGCTGTGGTCAGCCCAGGCGGTCTTCCACGGAGGCGACCTTGGCCACCATCCGGTCGTCGGGCCGAGCGGGCCGAATGTCCAGCTTGACCACGACCGACAGGCGTGGTGCTCGCTCGGCAAGCGCGTCCACACACCGCCTAATCACGCCCATCACCTCGTCCCAGCTGCCCTCGAGGTTGGTGAACATGGCGTTGGTCTCGTTGGGGAGCCCGCTCTCGCGGACGATGCGGACGGCCTCGGCGACCTCGGCACCGACCGACTCACCGGTGCCGAGCGGGGTGATGGAGAACGCTGCGAGCATGGACGCCATCGTCGCACCGACCCGCTTCCGCCGCCACGGCAGGCGGCCGGGGTGTGGGGACACCAGGGCGAGATCAGGGCTGACCATCCTCCCGCTGGCCTGAAACCTCAGAGAGGGGGTAGTCATGCCAGCAGTGACCGAGAAGCGACCGAGTTCCGTTCGTCGTCGAGTAGACCGTCGGCAACTGGGTCCGCCAAGAGAAGATCGACCGGGGCGAGCGTAGTGATCCCCTGCTCGCCCGACAGCACCCACACCTCGTCTTGGCTGACGTGCCCAGCCGATTGGAGGGCGACGGCCGCCTCCGCGGCGGCCCGGTCGTCGAAGACGGCCAACAGCCAGTGCCGGTTCTTCTCGAAGTTCCCCATCCCGTGGGCGATCCGTCGAATCTTCTCAGCCACCAACTTCTGGACCTCGACCGGTCCTGTCGAGATGCGTGCCATCTGGGCGACTGCGTGGCCTTCGTCGCCGTCGTCTCCACGAGGACGTAGAGCTCCCCATCCTCCTCGACCTGGACAGGAGGACGAAGCTGTCCATCCCCAGCAGTGCGCTGGCATCGCTACTCCGGTCGCCCATGCCCTGTGTCCTCCGTTCTCGCTGGTCGCTAACCGCAAGCATCGGGGGGCACGGGGCCCTGGTGGTGGATGCCGATGGGCGGGTCACCGGTCTGGCACCGCCCCACGCCTCAACGCGAAGAGCCGGATATCCGGGGCAGCGCACGGCCACCGATCGCTTCTCGGGCTGCACCGCCGACGGCACGGCCACGACGGACTCCCACCCGGCGAACCAACCCAGCGCCGTCGGGGTCACCATCGACGGCACGTTTCTGTGGTCGAGCCAGCACGGCCTGAGCTCCGAACGCGCCGCCTGATCGGTCCGGACTCCACCACAGCCCGGCCCCCAGCGCACCCCGGGCTGTCGGAAGTGCACGCTGATCCTGGGGCTGACCGACCGGCGCGTCTTCGGCACCGCGTGCTCCCACACCCGCTGGCAACTACCGCCATCACGATCAGGTCGCCACGCCCCATCCGGTATCGGCGTGCCGGTCCACCACCGCGGCTGCGACACCCGCCACGTCGTTCAACCCGCCGGCGGTGGCACCACCGGCGCTCGGCCGGCGATGGCCCGGCGCTCGGCTCCGTCCGCCTCCTCCGGCGTGGGTGCCGTTCCCCCCATCCGGGCCGGCATCCACCAGGCTCCGTCGCCCGCCTCCCGGTCGGGGTAGGCGGCGATCACTCCGTCTACCATCTCGGCCAGCCGTGCGGTCAGACGGCGGGTGACGGCGTCGGGCTCCTCACCCGCACCGACGGAGAGGGGCGGGCCCACCAGGACGGTGACCGGCACCCGCCGCACCAGCGCCGGGCGCCGACCCGCGGTCCACAGTCGCTGGCCGCCCCAGGTGACCACCGGGATGAGCGGGACACCGGCTTCGACGGCCATCCGCGCCGCTCCCGACTTCAGTTGTCGGGGCAGGAACGAGCGCGAGATGGTCGATTCGGGGAACACGCCCACCACCTCGCCCGCCCACAACGCCTCCACCGCTGCACCGTAGGCTTCGGCGCCGGCGCCGGCGCCGGCAGCCCGGTCGACCGGGATGTGACGCATGCTGCGCAGCAACCACCCGACCGGCCACCGTTCGAAGACGGACCGCTTCGCCAAGAAGCGGACCAGGCGGCGGTTGCGCCGGTGGTAGGCGAGGCCCACGAAGATGAAGTCGAAGAAGCTGACGTGGTTGGCGGCCAGCACGGCCCCGCCCTCCGCCGGCAGGTTCTCCAGGCCCTGGAGGTCGAACCGGATGCCGAGCAGCCGGGTGGCGACGATCGCCACCCGGACCACCGGGCGGTAGACGTACTCGCGCATGGACGGACCTCCTGGTCTGGCTCGCATCCCCCGAAGGTGTTCGTAGCCAGAGGGCGGACCGGTCGGATGTAGCGCTGCCCGTCGGTGGAGCCGGTCACCGGGCCGTCCGCTCCCTCCGCCTGCCATCTGGCCGGTGGGACGGGGAACGAGGCAGCAGAGCGGCCGGTCGCGGCAGGCTGGGCCGGGCGGCGGTATCGCCCTACGCTACCGGACGGCGGCCCCGGCCCCGGGCACGCCGCATTGACTCATCGATACCCAGCGACCGTGCACCAAATGGCGTTCACTCTTGGACATGGCGATGAAGACCGAGCGACTGAACCTCCGCCTCACCCCCTCCCAGGACGCCGTCCTGCGGCAGGCCGCCGCGTCCCGGGGGGAGTCCACCAGCGACTATGTCCTCCGCCACGCGGTCGAGGCTGCCGAGGTCGACCTCGCCGATCGCCGGGTGTTCGTCGTCCATGACGAGGCATGGGACGAGCTCCAGCGCCTGCTGCCCGCCCCGTCGAGCCTGCCGGCAGCGATGGCGGAGCTCCTCGCTGCGCCCTCCGCGCTCGAGCAGCCTGAGTGACCTACCGCGGGCCGGACCTGCTCACCCACGCACACCAGCTCCAGGGATTCAACTGCGGCAGGCCGGCTCTCGACGACTGGCTCGTCCGCCGAGCGCTCGCCAACCAATCCACGGGAACGAGCCGGACCTGGGTTGTCACGTCGACAGACGAGGCCCGTGTCATGGCCTACTACGCCTCCGCCACCGCATCCGTGCTGCGCTCGACGGCGCCCAGGGCATGGACGAGGAACCAGCCCACCGAGCTCCCTGCCCTCCTGCTCAGCCGGCTCGCCGTCGGTCGCCGGTCGTCGAAGACGGCGAACAGCCGGTGCCGGGGCGGCAGCACGAACTCGTGGGGCCCCGGTGAACTCTCTGAGACAGCCGCTGCTGGATCGGGCATGGCGACCTCCTCTCGTCGAGGACGAG
>JBMFXC010000084.1:0-11039 GCA_049964655.1 Acidimicrobiales bacterium | reverse complement strand
CGCACCGGTCGCACCGGTCGCACCGGTCGCACCGGTCGCACCGGTCGCACCGGTCGCACCGGGTTCGGCGCCGGGACCGTCTCCGTTGGCGGTCACGGCCGCGGGTGCTTCGGCACCCTGTCCCTGGTCGAGCGCGGTAGTCGGGCCCTCGTTCGTGGCCGCGAGATCTTCGAGCATGCTCAGCGGGGAACGGACAGCCCGGGTGAGCGTTTCGGTCGACGGCAGGTCGGGGAACGTGCCCCGCACCTCCGACTCGATCCGCTGGCGGAACCGTTGGAATTCCGACCACAGGGAGCCGATCTGTCGAGCAACCTGGGGGAGCTTGTTCGGCCCCAGGACCACCAGGGCGACCACCAGGATGACGAGCACCTTGTCCGTGCTGAGGAACGGCACCGCGCCAGTCTACCGATGCCCAGCTCCGGCGCCCCCGCCGCTCCGGCGCCCCCGCCGCCGCTCCGGTCACGGACCTCGATCGGTCCTACCAGGGACCCCTGTTCGGGCCTGCCGGCGGCGAAGGGCGGCGGCGAGCACGGCGATCGCCACCAGCACGACGATGACGACGCCGAGCGCCACGAAGATGCCTGTGTCGTGACTGATCGGCCAGACGATGGCCACCATCTTGCCCACGATCAGGCTGCGGGGGATGGGACCGAAGTACCGGCTGTCTTGGGAGTCCTCGCGGTTGTCCCCCATCACGTAGTACTCGCCCTTGGGGATGACGACAGGGCCGGGTAGGTTGAACTGGGGGTGCGGATCGTCGGGGAGGGCCCCGGTGTAGGTGCCGGGCGGCAGCCAGGGCTCGGCCAACTTCTTGCCGTCGATGTAGACGGACCCGTCGTGCGAGGAGATCGTCTCACCCGGCAGCCCGATCACCCGCTTGACCAGGTCGGCGAAGTCCTGAGGCTCGAGCGGTGGCCGACGGAAGACGACGATGTCCCCCCGGTGGATGGCGTGGAGGTCGTAGCTCAGCTTGTCGACGATGATCCGGTCACCGATCTGCAGCGTCGGCTCCATCGACCCGGAGGGGATGTAGAACATCTCGGCGACGTAGGTGCGCACCACGATGGCCACCACGACCGCCACGATGGCGACAGCCAGCCACTCGACCGCCCACGGCACCCGTCGGCGCCCGGAGCGTCGTCCGTCCGGACCAGTGCCGTCCAGACCAGTGCCGTCCGGACCGGTACCACCGGGGCCGGTGCCGTCCGGACCCATCTCGCTGACCACAGACGGGCGCTCAGCCGCCTCTCCGGCGTACCCGTCGGTCGGTGGCAAGGACGCCGCTGCCGGCACGGACGGTGCCGGACGGATGCCCTCGCCGCTCCACGGGGCACCGCCGGGGTGCTGTGAAAGCTCCTCGTCCACAGTTCGGGCAGGCTAGCCCAGAGACGACCTTGGGTCGCGGGCGCGCCGGGCCCACCGTGCTCACAAGCTGGCGATCAGCTTCTCGACCCGCTCGTCGTGGGCCCGGAAGGGGTCTTTCAACAGGACCGTCCGCTGGGCCTGGTCGTTGAGCTTCAGGTGGACCCAGTCGACCGTGAAGTCGCGTCGGCGCTCCTTCGCCCGTCGCACGAACTCCCCCCGCAGCCGTGCCCGGGTGGTCTGAGGCGGACGAGACATGGCGGTGGCGATGTCGGCGTCGTTGGCGATGCGCTCGACCTGGTCCCGCCGCTGGAGCCGGTAGTAGAGCCCGCGGGTGCGGTCCACGTCGTGGTACTGCAGGTCGAGGAGGCCCACGGTCGGATGGGCCAGCGAGACCTGGTGACGTGCCCGGTAGGCCTCGATCAGGCGGTACTTGGCGGCCCAGTCGCACTCACGATGCAGGCCGAAGGGGTCGGTCTCGAGGCCCTTCATGCAGTGCTCCCACATGGCGAGCGCCCGGTCCTCCTGCGGGGAGAGCCCTTGGCGGTCGCGGAAGCGGATCGCCCGCTGGAGGTACTCCGACTGGATGTCGAGGGCGCTCATCTCACGCCCGTTGGCCAACCGGACCGGTCGACGGAAGGTGAGGTCGTGGCTGATCTCACGGATGGCCCGAATCGGGTTCTCGAGGGTCAGGTCGCGCAGGACCGTCTGGGGGTCCTCCAGCATCCGCAGGACGATGCTCGTCGTGCCGATCTTCAGGTAGGTGGCGTACTCGCTCATGTTCGAGTCCCCGACGATGACGTGGAGGCGTCGGTACTTCTCGGCATCGGCGTGGGGCTCGTCGCGGGTGTTGATGATGGGCCTGCTCCGCGTCGTCGCCGAGGACACGCCCTCCCAGATGTGCTCGGCCCGCTGGCTCAGGGAGAACACGGCGCCCCGGGCCGTCTGGAGCACCTTGCCCGCCCCCGCGTAGATCTGGCGGGACACGAGGAAGGGGATCAGCACCTCGGTGTAGTGGGCGAAGTCGTCCCGGCGGCTGGTGAGGTAGTTCTCGTGACAGCCGTACGAGTTGCCCGCCGAGTCGGTGTTGTTCTTGAACAGGTAGATGTCCCCGCGGATCCCCTCCTCCCGCAGGCGAGCCTCGGCCCCGTCCACCAGCGACGAGAGGATCCACTCCCCGGCCTTGTCGTGCACCACCAGCTGGGCGATGTCGTCGCACTCCGGGGTGGCGTACTCGGGATGGCTGCCGACGTCGAGGTAGAGGCGGGCGCCGTTCTCGAGGAAGACGTTGGAGGAACGGCCCCAGCTGACCACCCTGCGAAACAGGTACCGGGCGACCTCGTCCGGGCTCAGGCGGCGTTGGCCCCGGAGCGCACAGGTGACGCCGTACTCGTTCTCGAGGCCGAAGATCCGCTTGTCCATCGTCCACACACGGTACCGCCGCCCCGCCACGGCCGTGCGGACACCCGCTCCGGGGACGGTGGTACCTCAGCCGAGGAGCGCGTCGACCTCGCCAGCACTCAGGCGGCGGAAGCACCGCCGTCCGTTGCCCCGCTCGAGGACCGCGACCTCGAGCCCCTCGCCGCTCAGCGTCCGCTCCGGTCCGGCCAGGGCGGCCACGGCTGCCGTCAACGCCTCGCCCAGCGTCCAGTCCGCACGCCAGGCATCCCCCATCCGCTCGCCGATCACCTCGGTCTCCCCGCCCAGGACGGCGAACCGGTCTTCGTCGGTGATGGTCCCCTCGTAGGCCACGTGGTAGAGCTGCGTCGGACGCAGCTCGTTGCCCAGCTCGGCCACGAGGATCTCGACCTCGAGGGGTTTCATCTCGTGGGTGAAGACTTGCCCCAGGTACTGGGCGTACAGGTTGGCAAGGGAGCGGGCGTCGACGTCTTCGCGGCTGTAGGCGTACCCCTTGGTGTCGGCGTGGCGAACGCCCGAGACGCGCAGCTGGTCGAACTCGTTGTACTTGCCCACGCCGGCGAAGGCGATCCGGTCGTAGATCTCGCTGATCTTGTGGAGCGACCTCGACGGGTTGTCGGCCACGATGAGCACCCCGTCGTCGAAGGTGGTGGCGATCAGGGAGCGTCCCCGGGCGATGCCTTTCTGGGCGTACTCGGCCCGGTCCTTCATGACCTGCTCGGGCGCCACGTAGTACGGCATCGTCATGGCTGGTGGCCCTCCGCTCGGCGCCGGTCGATCAGTGCGGCAAACCGTGCCGCCACTTCCTCCTCGGCGACCGCGGCGAACCCTGCCGCGGTCACGGTGGCCACCAGGGGATAGATCCCCCGGACCAGGTCGGGACCCCCGGTCGCCGAGTCCTCGTCGGCGGCTTCGTAGAGGGCTTCGATGGCCAGCTCGACCGCGTCGTCGCGGGCCATGGCGTCGCGGTAGCCGAGCTTGATGGTCGTCCGGGCGTCGCGCCCACCCGAGCCGGTGGCACTGTGCTCGGTCTCCTCGTAGTGTCCGCCGGTGACGTCGTAGGTGAAGATCCGACCGACGCCCCGACCGACGTCGTAGCCGGCGAACAACGGCACGACGGCCAAGCCCTGCATGGCCATGGGTAGGTGCTCGCGCACCATCTGGCCCAGCTGGTTCGCTTTGCCCTCGAGGCTGAGGGCCACACCCTCGACCTTCTCGTAGTGCTCGAGCTGGGTCTGGAACAGCCGCACCATCTCGACGGCGGGTCCGGCCGCCCCGGCGATTGCCACGGCAGAGTGCCGGTCGGCCGGGAAGACCTTCTCCATGGTCCGGTGGGCGATGGCGTGGCCCTCGGTGGCCCGCCGGTCTCCTGCCATGACGACGCCGTCGGCGAAGCGCAGCGCTACCACCGTCGTGCCGTGGCGCACGGCAACGGTGCCCGCGGCCGCTTCCGGCACGACCGGCGTCTCACGCCGCTGCGGGTGCACCCGCCGGAGCAGGGAGGCGAAGTCCGGGCCGGGGTCGTCCAACGGTGCGAAGATCGGGAGCGTCACGGCGGCTACTCGCCACCCTTCTGGACGTAGTTGCGCACGAACTCCTCGGCGTTGTCCTCGAGCACCTCGTCGATCTCGTCGAGGAGGTCGTCGAGCTCGGCCTTGAGCTTCTCGCCCTTGGCCGACGCAGCAGGCACGTCCTCCACTGCCTCCTCGGGGCGGTCGCTCGCCGTCTTCTTCTTCAGCTCTCGTTCGGCCATGGTCTGCTCTCCACTAGCTGCTCAGTCGGTCCAGCAGGTCGGCTGGGCTCGTGCTCGCCTGCAACAGCTCGTCTACGTGCTCGGCGGTCCCCCGCAGAGGGTCCATCATAGGGACGCGCCGCAGCGGGTCGGTACCGACGTCGAAGACGAGCGAGTCCCAGTTGGCGGTGACCACGGCGTCCGGCCAGCGCTTGAGGCACTGGCCTCGGAACCACGCCCGGGTACGTCGCGGTGGCTCGGTCACGGCACGTGCCACCTCGTCGGCGGTCACCAGACGTTCGGTGTCCAGCCGGGCGAAGAGCGAGCGCGCCGGACGCAGGTCGTGGTACTGGAGGTCGAGCGCCGCCAGGCGAGGGTCGTCCCAGCCGCAACCGTGGCGGTCCCGGTAGGCCTCGATGAGCTGCAACTTGGCCACCCAGTCGAGCTGCCGGGCCAGCGAGGTGGGCTCGGTCTCGAGGGCATGGAGGACCTGTTCCCACCGCCGGAGCACCTCCTCCCCGACCGCCTCGTCGCCCATGCAGGCCAGGCCGCGCTCGTCCGCGTACTTGCGGGCCGCTCCGAAGAGCTCCCACTGCACGTCGAGCGCAGTGGCCGTCGTCCCGTCGGCCAGGGCCAGCGGATGACCGAGGGAGCGGTCGAGCGAGACCTCGTACATCGCCCGGACCGGATTGGCGAGACCGAGCGGGCGACGAGCCAAGGCGTCGTCCTCGAGCATGGCCAGCACCAGCGACGTGGTGCCCACCTTCAAGAAGGTGGCCACCTCGCAGAGGTTGGCGTCGCCGACGATCACGTGGAGCCGACGGTACCGCCGCGAATCGGCGTGGGGCTCGTCGCGCGTGTTGACGATCGGGCGTTTGAGCGTGGTCTCGAGGCCCACCGGCTCCTCGAAGAACTCGGCCCGCTGTGAGAGCTGGAACTCGACCGGGTGGCCGTCGAGAGTGGCCGTCTCGGCACCGACCTTGCCGCTGCCGGTGAACAGCTGGCGGGTCACGAAGTGGGGGGTGACGGCAGCCACCACACGGTCGAAGGGAACGGATCGGTCGACCAGGTAGTTCTCGTGCGTCCCGTACGAGTTCCCCTTGCCGTCCGAGTTGTTCTTGTAGACGACGAAGGTGCGCCCGTCGGTGACGGTGGCAGCCGCCGCCTCCATCGACCGCACCAGGATCTCCTCACCGGCGCGGTCGTAGCGGACGCACTCGAGCGCGTCGGCGCACTCGGGCGTCGAGAACTCGGGGTGGGCGTGGTCGACGTAGTAGCGGGCGCCGTTGGTCAGAACGGCGTTGACCAGGTGGGTCTCCACCTGGGGGGGCAGTGCGTCAGGCCCCGGTGCTCCCCGGGCGTCGTTGCCCGGCGACTCGTCCTCGAAGTCCCACCCGGTGCGCTGGCGGACCACCTCCTGCAGGTAGGCGTTGATCAGCACCGACGACGCGGCGATCGGATTGGGATCGCCACCCACGACGTGGATGCCGTACTCCGTCTCGATCCCGCAGACCTTGGGGATGGCCACGGCTCGACCCTATCCGAGCCGGAGCGGGCGACAGCCCGCATCCGCGACGGCAGCCGGGCACCCGCGTGGCCGGCTCGCTTGCCGTGGTCCGAGCCAGCAGGTCAGAGGTACTGCCCGGTCCCCACGCGCTCGATCGACCGACCGCCCTTGGTCTCGCGGTCCTCGCTGATGAGGGTCCGGATGTAGACGATCCGCTCGCCCTTCTTGCCCGAGATCTTCGCCCAGTCGTCCGGGTTGGTCGTATTCGGCAGGTCCTCGTTCTCCTTGTACTCCTGACGGATGGACTCGATGAGGTCGGCCGTGCGGATGCCGCGGCCCTCGCCCCGGATGGCCCGCTTGATCGCTAGCTTCTTCGCCCGCCGGACGATGTTCTCGATCATCGCCCCCGAGGAGAAGTCGCGGAAGTAGAGGACCTCTTTGTCGCCGTTCTGGTAGGTGACCTCGAGGAAGCGGTTGTCGTCGTCGGTCCGGTACATCTCCTGCACCGTCGCCTCGATCATCGCCGAGGCCGCCTTGGCCGCGTCCCCACCGCCGAGCGAACGCACCTCGTCGGCGTCGAGCGGCAGGTCTGCCGTCAGGTAGCGCCCGAAGATCTGGGCGGCGGCGGCCTCGTCGGGTCGTTCGATCCGGATCTTCACGTCCAGTCGACCCGGACGGAGGATCGCCGGGTCGATCAGGTCCTCGCGGTTGGACGCACCGATGACGATCACGTCGCGGAGGGCCTCGACGCCGTCGATCTCGGCCAGGAGCTGCGGCACGATGGTCGACTCCATGTCCGAGCTGATGCCCGTTCCCCGGGTCCGGAAGAGCGAGTCCATCTCGTCGAAGAACACGATGACGGGCACGCCTTCCTCGGACTTCTCCCGGGCCCGCTGGAACACCAGCCTGATCTGGCGTTCGGTCTCGCCGACGTACTTGTTCAGCAGCTCCGGCCCCTTGATGTTCAAGAAGTAGCTGCGGGCGTTGGTGTTGCCGGTCACCTCGGCCACCTTCTTCGCCAGCGAGTTGGCCACGGCCTTGGCGATCAGCGTCTTCCCACAGCCCGGCGGGCCGTAGAGCAGGATCCCCTTCGGCGCCGGCAGGCGGTGCTCGGCATAGAGGTCGCGGTGCAGGTAGGGAAGCTCGACGGCGTCGGTGATGGCTTCGATCTGGGCGTCGAGGCCGCCGACGTCGGCGTAGGTGACGTCGGGGACCTCCTCGAGCACCAGCTCCTCGACCTCGGGACGCGGGAGCTTCTCGACCAGGAGACCGGTCCGAGGCTCCATGAGCACGGAGTCACCGGCCCGAAGCCGCGCCCCCACCAGGCAATCGGCCAGCTCGGCCACCCGCTCCTCGTCCGCTCGGCCGTAGACCAGGGCGCGGCGGCCGTCCTCGAGCAGCTCCTTGACCACGACGACCTCACCGGACCGCTCGCCGGGTCGGGCGAGCACCACGTTGAGCGACTCGTTCAGGACCACCTCGTCGCCCCGCGACAGCTTCGACGGCTCGAGGTCCGGATGGAGGGAGACGCGCATCTTTCGCCCCCCGGAGAACACGTCGACCGACCCGTCGTCGTTGACACCGAGGTAGGTGCCGTACGCGGCGGGCGGTTGCGTCAGCTTCTCGACCTCCTCGCGCAGGTTGGCGATGTGCTCCTTGGCCGTCTGGAGCGTGAAGGTGAGCTTCTCGTTCTGGGAGACGGCCTGGGCGAGCTGGCCCTTCACCTCGAGGAGCCGCTCCTCGAGCGCCTGGACGCGCCGGGGGCTGTCCTGCAGGCGGCGTCGGAGCAGGGCGATCTCCGACTCGGCCTCCTCCAATTGGGCGCGCAGGCCCTCGGCGTCCTGGTCGTGCCCTCCGCCCAGCCCACCTCGCCTCCTGCCGTCTCCCCTGTCGCCGAAGTCAGTCGTCGCACTCACCCCTTCGCTCCGACGTCACCCGCTCAACGCGGCACGCTTTCCACCCCGGTCGGGCGACCGCGGGCCTCCTGGCGCGACCCTACTGCCCTCGCATCCGCTCCGGTGCCCATCGCGGCCCCGGCCCCGCTGCGTGGCCCCGACCCCGGGCACCTCGCCGCCCAGTTCGCCGGTGCGCCAAAACGGAGGCTTGCCTCGGTCGCGGCTAGCATGCGTCATGGGTGACCGGTCCGCCTGGGTCGGAGGCGCCTCCCACCGGTGCCGACCGCCCGTTGACGACGCACCCGGTCGCGCACGGTGGTGCCGGTCGGGCCGACTCTGGAGAGACGCGTACTGATGAAGGTCTGGATCGACCAGGATCTCTGCACGGGTGACGGCCTCTGCGAGGAGATCGCCCCGGCAGTGTTCACCCTCCTCGACGACGGCCTGGCCTACGTCAAGGACGGCGACAGCGTGAAGAACGACCCCGGTGGGGCCGCGGGCATGGCGGCGGTGCCCGGGGAGCTCGAGGACGCAGTGGTCGAGGCCTCCGAGGAGTGCCCCGGCGAGTGCATCTTCATCGAGCGCGACTGACGAGCTGCCAGACCCCACCTGCCAGGCCCCACCTGCCAGACCTGACCTGCCAGGCCCCACCTGCCAGGCCCCTCGGGTACCAACGGGCCCTCGGCCGAGGGCAGGACGACCTGCCTGGCGACTTCCGGCCCCGTCAGCTTCCGGCCCCGTCAGCTTCCGGCCCCGTCAGCTTCCGGCCCCACCGCCGGGTCGGGCAGCCCGGACAGTGCCCCAGGTACCTCCGGTGCCCCAGGTGAGCCGGCTGCTTGGGGGTCGGGCGCCAGGAGACGGGACGTGGTGATGAACCCGGTGTGGCCCACCATCCGGTGGTCCGGCCGCACCGAGCGGGCCTCGATGTGCCAGGTCCGGTGGAGCACCTCGACCGTCGTAGTGAGACCGAAGGGGCCCGCGTCGAGCGCAGCCCGGAGCTGGGCCGTCTGGTTGATGGTGGGCAGGTAGGCGCACACGATGCCACCGAAGCGGAGCGCACCGGGCAGGTGGGGCAGCACCCGCCACGGCTCGGGAAGGTCGAGGACCACCCGGTCGACCACCTCGTCGATGCCGGCGTAGACGTCGCGCAGCTCCACGCGATAGGGGGCCCCCTCTCCGGCCATGGCCACCACGTTGGCCGTAGCTCGCGCTGCGAAGTCCTCGCGCAGCTCGTAGCCCACCACCGAGGCGCCGGCGCGCAGCAGCGCCATCGACAGCGCTCCGGAGCCCACGCCGGCCTCGAGCACCCGGTCTCCGGGGGCGATGTCCGCCGACGACACCATGACGGCCAGGTCCTTCGGGTAGACGACCTGGGCCCCACGGGGCATCTTCAGCACGACATCAGCGAGCGTCGGTCGCACCACCAAGAAGCGACGACCGGTCGACCCGGACACCGTCGTCCCCTCCATCTGGCCGATCAGGTCGTCGTGGTCGACGATGCCGGCATGGGTGTGGAACCGCGTGCCTGCTCGCAACGTGACGAGATAGCGCCGGTCCTTGGCGTCGACGAGCAGGACCCGTTCGCCGTCGGCCAGGGACCCGTGCCCCCGGAGCGTCCCCGGTCCTGCCCTCACCGGGCGGCGCGCCGGCGGCGTCGCCGTCCCTCGGGGGCCCGGACGGTGACCACAAGGTCGCTCCCTTGGCGGACGACCGCCCGGTACGTCGGGGACGACGGACGGCGCGCCCGGCCCAACGTCCACGCCGCCGCAGCGAGGACCAGCCAGAGAGGGTGCCCGCCTCGGCGCGCCCGCCGGAAGGCAGAGCGAGCCAGGCGGTTGGTCACGGGACCCACCCGGTCAGATCCGGCGGATCTCGACGACGGCCGACCGCGACCGCCCTCGGCGTCGGCCAGCCAGGTACGCGAGCACGAGTGCCACCAGCGCGGCGGCCAGGCCGGCGGTCACCAAACCCGATCGCGCCGAGGTCACCTCCGACGCCGCTTCGCCCTGGAGACGGCGGAACCCGGCTTCGAGGTCGTCACGGGTGATAGGGCCCACGTCGGTCGCCGTCCGGTTCACCGTTCCTCCTTGTTGCCGTGTCCTCCACCGGAGCGGCGTGAGGTACCCCGGCCCACTGCGGCGATCGCCGCCCCGGTGGCGACCAGCACCACCACCGCGCAGAGCAGGTAGGGCGCCCACGACCAATTGCCGGCGAACGTCCCGCCGGTCTCTCCCTGCAGGAGCCGGAGCAGTCCCACGGCGCAGACCACCAGCCCGACCGCACCGAGGACCGAACCGGCAACGCCGAAGACCACGAACCGCCCAAGGCCCTTCAGCGGCTCGAGCGTCTCTTGCTTGGCGTACTCGACGACCAGGGAGAGGACGTCCTGGCCGGCCGTGCGCGTCCGGTCGCCCACCCGTCCTCCCCGCCTCGACTGCGTCCGACCTGACAACAGGGCTCCGTTCGTTCGTCGCGGTGGTCGTCGCCGGGACCGTCGGGCCAACCCGACCCGGCCCTGAACGGGTCGACTATAGATCGTGCGCATCGTGGGCCACCGCGACACGACGGGCGCCGAGCGCGAGCCCGAGCGCCGCGGCACAAGGCGGGCTACCTCCTGCCGCGCTCGCTGAACAGGTAGGTCGAGCTCGCCCTGGCCACCAGGCGACCGGCGTCGTCGACGATCTCGGCTTCGGCGAAGGCGACTCGCTGGCCGCCCGTCACCACCCACGCCCGGCACTCGAGCACCGAACCGACGCGGGCGGGTGCGATGAAGGTGGTCTTCATCTCGACGTTGGAGGCAAGCACCCGTCGGCCGGCCGCCCGGGCGTAGGTGATGGTGGCCGATCCCATCGCCGAGTCGGCCATGGCGCCGAGGAACCCTCCTTGGAGCACGCCGGCCGGGTTGGCGAAGCGTTCGTCTGCCCGCATCGTCCACACCGTCCGACCCGGCACGGCCTTGTCCACGCACCGCATCCCGAGGGTGAGCTCGCAGTTCGCCGGTACCTGTACCGGCACGTCAGGACGTCCGTCCACCACCCCGTGAACCTACCGCGGACGCCATGGTCGATACTTAGGGGATGACCTCTGCCGAGACCGGGCCCGATCGCTCCTCCGCTGACGAGCC
>JBMFXC010000083.1:0-11179 GCA_049964655.1 Acidimicrobiales bacterium | reverse complement strand
GCTTCGGGCGCCTCGGAGACATGTTCGGCCGGGTGAAGATGTACAACCTCGGCTTCGCCGTCTTCAGCGTGTTCTCGATCCTGTTGGCCGTCACCTGGATGCACGGGACGGCCGGGGCGCTGTGGCTCATCGTCATGCGGGTGTTCCAAGGCGTCGGCGGAGCGCTGCTGTTCGCCAACTCCTCGGCGATCCTCACCGACGCCTTCCCACCCCACCAACGAGGCCTCGCCTTGGGAGTGAACCAAGTGGCTGCCATCGGCGGCTCGTTCCTCGGGCTGGTCCTCGGTGGACTGCTCGGTCCGGTCGAATGGCACCTGGTGTTCCTGGTGTCGGTCCCCTTCGGCGTGTTCGGCACCTTCTGGGCCTACTTCAAGCTGGTCGAGAAAGGAGTACGTACTGCCTCGCACATCGACTGGTGGGGGAACGTCACCTTTGCCGTCGGTCTGATCGCCGTGCTGGTGGGCATCACGTATGGCATCGAGCCCTACGGCGGGCACTCGATGGGCTGGACCAACCCGTGGGTGATCGGCGCCATCGTCGGCGGGATCGTCGTGCTCGGGGTCTTCGGCTACATCGAGACCAAGGTGGCCAACCCGATGTTCCGCCTGCCGCTGTTCCGGATCCGAGCGTTTGCCGCCGGCAACGTAGCCAGCCTGCTCGCCGGGCTCGGAAGGGGCGGACTGATGTTCATCCTGATCATCTGGCTCCAAGGCATCTGGCTGCCCCAGCACGGCTACAGCTTCGCCAACACCCCGCTGTGGGCCGGCATCTACATGCTGCCGCTCACCGCCGGGTTCCTCATCGCCGGGCCGATGTCGGGCTACCTGTCGGACCACTTCGGAGCCCGGCCGTTCGCCACCGGCGGCATGATCGCCGCAGCAGCGAGCTTCGGGCTCCTCGAGCTGCTCCCCGCCAACTTCTCCTACCTCTGGTTTGCCCTGCTGCTGCTGGTCAACGGGCTGGCCATGGGGCTGTTTGCCTCGCCGAACCGAGCCGGCATCATGAACAGCCTCCCGCCCAACCAGCGCGGCGCCGGTTCGGGGATGACCGCCACCTTCCAGAACTCGGCCATGGTGCTTTCCATCGGCATCTTCTTCACCCTGATCATCACCGGACTGGCAAGCGGTCTGCCGGGCAGCCTCTACCACGGGCTCGTCGCCCAAGGCGTCCCCGCTGCAGCCGCCTCCAAGGTGTCGCACCTGCCGCCCACCGGGGCGCTCTTCGCCGCCTTCTTGGGCTACAACCCCATGGCGCAGCTCCTCGGACCCGCGCTCGGACACCTGTCCCACGCTCACGCCGCCTACCTCACCGGGCGGAGCTTCTTCCCCAAACTCGTGTCGAAACCGTTCATGAACGGCCTACGAGAAGCGTTCGACTTCGCCGCCATCGCCTGCGCTATCGCCGCTGTCGCCTCGTGGCTGCGTGGCGGCAAGTACCACTACGTGGAGGGTGACGAGCTGAAGCAAGCAGACGACGAGCCCGGAACGGTCGTCACCGCGCTCCAGCTCGGTGAGCGGCCCAACGGCGACCTGGTGGGCACGAACGGGACCCGCCAGCCCAACGACGACCTGGTGGGCGCTCCATCCGCAGCACGCTCGTTGGAACAACCCGGAGGCTCGGTGGCCGCCAAACGACGTAGCGGGTCTCGCCGCCGACGCGCGTCGTGAGCACCGGACGACCGGCGGACGAGCGCTCCGGATCGGGCCAGCCCGCGTCCCGCAAGACGATGGCGTCCGACCAGCCGTCAACCGTGGCCGTGAAGCCAACCGACCGCCCGGAGCCAACCGACCGCCCGGAGCCAACCGACCGCCCGGAGCCAACCGACCGCCCGGAGCCGAACGAGCTGCTCAAGATCGGAACGGTGGCCAGCCGCTTGGGCATCTCCGAGCGCACGTTGCGCTACTACGAGGAGGTCGGGCTCCTCACTCCGCACCTCCGCCGCCCGGGCGGCAGCAGGCACTACTGCGCCGCCGATGTCGAGCGGGTCCAGCGCATCCGCGAGCTGCAGAGCCTGATGGGGTTCAACCTCGAGGAGATCCGCCGCATCGTGACCGCCGAAGACCGCCTGCGCGCCTTGCGAGAACAGTTCCGCAACAGCGCCGACCACGACCAACAGCACCTCCTCGACGAGGCCGACGACGTGCTCGTGGACCTGCGTGCCCAGGTCGAGAGCAAGATCGGCGCACTGGCCGCCTTCCTCGAAGAGCTGGATGCCCGCATCCGTCGTCACCGGGAACGCCGCTCCACCTCGGGGTCGTAGCGCTCCGACCAGACCGCGGGCACGGACCGCCTGCCCGAAGCTTGCCCCGGAGCCGTCACGCCCCGATGGCGGCTCCGGTCTCGAGGTCGAAGAAGTGGAGGTGCTCGGTAGCCACGTCGAAGGCGATCTGGTCCCCCACACGGACGGCGGTGGTCGGGGGAACTCGGGCCACCCCGGCCGAAGTGGTCCGGCTGGCTGGGCCGATCCTCAGGTCTCCGAGGTCCTCGTCCTCGGAAAGTGCCCCGCCCACCTGTACCTGGGTGGCGTCCAGCCGGAAGTGCACCAGCAGCTCGGGCCCCAACGCCTCGACCAGCTCGACGTCGGCCGCCAGCCGAGCCGCCCCCTCGTCGGCACCGGCCAGCTTCAGGTGCTCTGGACGGATGCCCACGGCAAACGTGCGGCCGCGGTAGGACGCCAGACCGGGACGGGTGCGCTGGGAGTCGGCCGGCAGCGTGACCGCCTGGGAACCGAGTCGGATGGCCTGTGCGTCGTCCGACAAGGTTGCTTCGTAGAGGTTCATCGACGGCGAACCGATGAAGGCCGCCACGAACAAGTTGGCGGGCTGGGCATAGAGCACTTGGGGAGCGGCGCACTGTTGGAGGACGCCGGAGTGCATCACCGCCACGCGATCACCCATGGTCATCGCCTCGATCTGGTCGTGGGTGACGTACAGCGTCGCGACACCGAGCCTCCGTTGCAGCCGGGAGACCTCGGCCCGCATCTGGACTCGCAGCTTGGCGTCGAGGTTCGAGAGCGGTTCGTCCATCAGGAACACCGAGGGATCGCGGACGATCGCCCGGCCCATGGCCACCCGCTGGCGCTGCCCGCCCGAGAGCTGCCCCGGCTTCCGGTCGAGCTGGTCGGTGAGGCTCAGGATCGACGCTGCCTCACGCACCTTTCGGGCGATCTCGTCCTTGGGCAGCTTCCTCAGCTTCAGTGCGAAACCGATGTTCTGTGCCACGGTCATGTGCGGGTAGAGGGCGTAGTTCTGGAACACCATGGCGATGTCGCGATCCTTGGAGGGCACGTCGTTCATGACCCGGCCGGCGATCTGGAGCTCACCCGCCGTGATGCTCTCCAACCCCGCGACCATGCGGAGCGCCGTGGTCTTCCCGCAACCTGACGGTCCCACCAGCACGATGAACTCGCCGTCGGCGACGTCGAGCTCCAGCTCGTGCACCGCTTCGACGCCGTTCGGGTAGACCTTGGTCACCTGATCGAGGCTCACCGTTGCCACGTGCCCTCCCCCTTCCGACCCACGGATGACCTCGTCATCGAGGTCGGGACGCCACCCGGACGCCGGCGTGACCGGATGCCGCGGTGTAGCGGTAATAGATATGACCTCTTACCAACCTACAGGTCTCGGGCTATGATGGCAACCAGAGCAGGCGAGCGCTGTCGCCGTCCAGCCAACGATCGGTGGGCACGGCGGGCACGGGCGCGGTGCCCTGCGCCTCGACGCCGAAGGAGGCCGATGGACTCGCTCTGGAGCCCGATCAAGGAAGCGGGCAGCCTCGCCGACCGCATCGTCGCCCGCATCGAAGAGCTCATCGTCGCCGAGCAGTTGCAGCCGGGCGACCGGCTTCCGGCGGAGCGCGAGATGGCACGCCTGTTGGGTGTGAGCCGGCCGGCGCTCCGCGAAGCCGTCAAGACGCTCGAGGCGCACGGTCGCGTGGTGGTCAAGCACGGCCAGGGGGTCTTCGTCGGCGAGGGAGAGGGGGACACCATCCGCTCGAGGCTCGCCCACCTCGAGGTGTCCCTGGCCGAGCTCTTCGCCATGCGCCAGGTGCTCGAGGTGCCCGCTGCCGCCTGGGCGGCCGCCAACGCCACGACGGAGGAGATCGACTCGCTCCGAGCCGCTTTCGAGGCGGAGGAGGAGGCGCGCCGCGAGCCGATCGACTTCGACAGGCTCGGCCGGCTGGACGCCGCGTTCCACCTCCGCATCGTCGAGATGGCCAAGAACCGCTTCCTCCTCCAGACACTCGGGATCCTCCAGGAGATGCTGGCCTCCGGCATGGACACCACGCTGGCCATTCCCGGACGCGTCGAGCAGTCTCGTCACGACCACCGGGTGCTGTTCGAGGCCATCCGGTCGCGCGATCCCGAAGCGGCCCGGGCCGCTGCCGCGGCCCACATCCTCGGTGCCCGCGAGGCGGCCCTGACCAGGGTGCGGGAGCACGCCGAGGCGCTGGACTCCGAGGGGTGACCAGAGCTCGCGGTGGCAAGACAACCCCTTGAAGCCCCAAGGGCACTCGGCTAGCCTGACTGGCAAGAGGTCATACCTTACGAGGAGGTCACCGTGCCACCAGTCGATCCGGCCCAGCCTGTTGGGAGTCCCCGTGGGACATGACCTGGCGTTCCTCGCCCACGAACCGGACGACGCCGTCGCGGTGGCCGTCCGGGACGTCGAGCCGGGTACTGCCACCCTCGCCGTCCTCGGCCGAGAAGGGCAACGGGAGGTCACCGTCACCGAGCCCATCCCGCTCGGGCACAAGGTCGCCCTCGTCGACCTGGGAGCGGGTTCCGAGGTCATCGAGTACGGACAGCCGATCGGCGTGACCAGCCGTGCCATCAACGCGGGCGAGCTGGTCCACGTCCACAACATCAGGAGCACCAAATGGCAACCACGGCACTGACCGGCTATCGGAGGCCCGACGGCAGGGTCGGTATCCGCAACCACGTCGTCGTCCTGGCCGTGGACGACCTGTCGAACGCGGCTGTCGAGGGCATCGCCCGCCTCGTCCCCGGAGCGCTCCCCATCCCTCACTCCTACGGGCGGCTCCAGTTCGGGGAAGACCTCGAGCTCACCTTCCGGACGCTCATCGGCACCGGCGCCAACCCCAACGTCGCCGCTGTCGTCGTGGTGGGCATCGAACCCGCCTGGACCGATCGGGTGGCCGACGGCGTCGCCAAGACCGGCAAGCCAGTGGTCCGCCTGTCCATCGAGCGCCACGGGGACCTCGAGACCATCGCCGAAGGGGCTCGTCAGACGGCTCGGCTGATGCAGGACGCGAGCGAGCTCCACCGGGTGCCCGTCGAGCGCCACGAGGTGATGCTGTCCATCAAGTGCGGGGAGTCCGACACCACGAGCGGGCTCGGGGCCTGTCCGACCACCTCCGAGGCCGTCGACCGCACGGTGGCCGCCAACGGGACGGTGCTCTTCGGCGAGACCACCGAGCTCACCGGCGGTGAGCACCTCATCGCCGCCCGTTGCGTGGACGACGTCGTGCGGGCGAAGTTCCAGGCGTTCTTCGACGACTACTACGAGACGGTGGTGGCCGCCGGCGTGGACCTGCTCGGCTCGCAACCCACCCAGGGCAACATCCGCGGTGGGCTCTCCACCATCGAGGAGAAGGCCATGGGCAACATCGCCAAGACGGGCACCGTGCCGGTCGTCGACGCCCTGGGACCCGCCTGTCCACCGACCCGACCCGGACTGAACTTCATGGACACCTCCTCCGCCGCCGCCGAGTGCGTGACGCTCATGGCGGCGGCCGGTGCGGTGATCCACCTCTTCCCCACCGGGCAGGGCAACATCATCGGCAACCCGATCGAGCCGGTCCTCAAGATCACCGCCAACCCGCTCACCGCCTCCACCATGACCGAGCACGTCGACCTCGACGTCTCCGGCCTGCTTCGCCAGGAGTACAGCCTCACCGAAGCGGGGGACCGGCTGATGGAGCTGATCGACCGGACCATCAACGGCCGTCTGACCGCCGCCGAGGCCATCGGCCACCGTGAGTACGTCATCACCAAGCTCTACCGGAGCGCGTAGCAGCCGGTGATCGACACCGCCTCCCTCGTCGGCTCCGGCCAGGTCGTCCCCATGTGGATCGGGGGCCGGTGGCTGCACCCCCACGGTGCGACCACGCTGCCGGTCGTCAACCCGGCGACCGGCGAGACCATCGCACAGGTGAGCTACGGGAGCGCCCAGCACGCTCGTGACGCCGCCGACGCCGCCCGTGCCGCAGCAGAGGGATGGGCGGCCTGGCCGGCCCGGCGTCGAGGCGACCTCCTCCGGCAGGCAGCCGACCTCCTCGACGAGCGCGCCGAGGAGGTCGCCCGGCTGCTCGCCGCCGAGACCGGCAAGCGCGTGGTGGAGGCCGTCGGCGAGACGCGCTTTTCCGCCGAGTACCTCCGCTGGTTCGCGGACGCCGCCCGACAGCCCAACGGTGCGGTCCTTACCCCCGAGGACCCGAAGCGACGCCACCTCACCGTCACCTCGCCAGTCGGCGTGGTCGCGTCGTTGACGCCGTGGAACTTCCCCCTGTCCATCCAGGCCCGGAAGGTAGCCCCTGCGCTCGC
This sequence comes from Acidimicrobiales bacterium, assembly GCA_049964655.1. Lineage (GTDB taxonomy): Bacteria > Actinomycetota > Acidimicrobiia > Acidimicrobiales > RAAP-2 > JAJZJT01. Next base: position 4,614 of record JBMFXC010000083.1, on the reverse strand, counting down.
CGCCGGGTGCACCGTGGTGGCCCGCGCCTCCGAGAAGGCGCCGCTCGCCGTGCTCGAGCTGTTCCGGGCCATCGACGACGCAGGGCTGCCTCCGGGCGTCGCCAACGTGGTCAACGGGCCGGCTGCCGAACAGTCCGACGCGCTCCTGGCCCATCCGGCCGTTCGGATGGTGACCTTCACCGGCTCCACCTCGGTCGGGTCGCGGCTCATGGCGACGGCAGCCGACCGGGTCGTGCGGTGCGCACTGGAGCTGGGCGGGGACGCGCCGTTCATCATCTTCGCCGACGCCGACCTCGACGCTGCCGTCGAGGGCCTCTTGGTGGCCAAGTTCCGCAACAACGGGCAGTCGTGCATCGGCGCCAACCGGGTGTTCGTCGAGCGGTCCGTGCTCGACGAGGTCGCGTCACGCCTCGCGGCGGCGACGTCTCGGCTGTCGGTCGGCGACCCGCTCGGTCCGGGCGACCCCGACGTCGGTCCGCTCATCGACGTCGACCGGGTGCACGCGGTCACCGCCCTGGTCGACGAGGCGCTGGCCTCGGGAGCCAGCTGGCTGGGCGACGCTCCAGAGGTCCCCTCGGGCCCGTGCTACACCCGCCCCGGGTTCCTGCTCGGTGCGGCCGAGACCGCCGGTCTCGCCACCACCGAGGTGTTCGGCCCGGTCGCCGGCGTCTTCCCCTTCGACACCGACGACGAGGTGGTCGCCCGGGCGAACGACACCGAGCTCGGCCTCGCCGGCTACGTCTACACCCGTGACCCGAGCCGGCTGTGGTCGATGGCAGAGCGGCTCGAGGTCGGCATCCTCGGGTGCAACCACCCACTCCCGTCGGTGGCGTTCGCCCCCATGGGCGGCGTCAAGCAGAGTGGCCTCGGTCGCGAGGGTGCCCACCAGGGCCTGGAGGAGTTCGTCGAGACGCGCTACCTGTCGATCGGCCTGTGAGGACCGACATGCCCGCACTGCGTAGTGCCGCCTGGTTCGGGGCCACCGGCAAGCTCGGCTTCTACCACCGCTCCCACACCAAGTCCGAGGGGTTCCCGGACGACCTCTTCGACGGACGGCCGGTCATCGGCATCGCCGCCAGCTGGTCGGACCTGGCTCCGTGCAACGCCCACCTCCACCAGCTGGCCCAGTCCGTCAAGGCAGGGGTGTGGGAGGCAGGAGGGTTCCCCTTCGAGTTCCCGACGCTCGCCCTGGGCGAGACGCTCATGCGACCGACCGCCATGCTCTACCGGAACCTGGCTGCCATGGAGATCGAGGAGCTCTTGCGGGCCAATCCCCTCGACGGCGTCGTGCTCTTGACCGGGTGCGACAAGACCACGCCCGCCGCCGTCATGGGTGCCACCAGCGCCGACCTCCCGGCCATCGTCGTCACGGGGGGCCCGATGGTGAACGGGCGGTTCCGTGGGGTGCCCGTGGGATCGGGGACCGATCTGTGGAGGTTCTCCGAAGACGTCCGAGCCGGGGTGATGACGCCCGAGGACTTCGTGGCGTCGGAGGCGTGCGTGTCACGCAGCAACGGGCACTGCACGACGATGGGCACGGCGTCGACGATGGCGTGCCTCACCGAGGCGCTCGGCCTCCAGCTGCCGGGGTCGGCCGCGGTCGCGGCGGTCGACGCGGCACGGAAGGTCTATGGCCACCTGGCCGGCCGGCGCATCGTGGCCATGGTCGAAGAAGACCTGCGACCATCCAAGATCCTCACCCGCCAGGCCTTCGAGAACGCGGTGCGGACCAACGTGGCCATCGGCGGGTCGACCAACGCCGTCATCCACCTGTTGGCCATGGCCGGACGCGCCGGGGTCGACCTCACGCTCGACGACTTCGACCGCCTGGGGAAGGACGTCCCCACCCTGGTCAACCTGAAGCCCACCGGCGAGTTCCTCATGGAGGAGTTCGCTGCCGCCGGCGGACTGCCCGCGGTCCTCGCCGAGATCGCCGACCTCCTCCACCTCGATGCCGTTACGGTCACCGGGCGCACCCTCGGGGAGCAGCTCGCCGGAGCACCGTGCTACGACCGCTCGGTCATCACCAGCCGCCAGCAGCCTCTCCTCCCACCGGGCCGGGGCACGGTCGTCCTCCACGGCAACCTGTGCCCCGACGGCGCCGTGCTCAAGCTCTCCGCCGCCTCGGAGGCGCTGCTGTCGCACCGGGGACGGGCATGGGTGTTCGACACCGTGGAAGAGCTCAACCAGGCGATGGACCGCGACGACCTCGGCATCGACCCCGACGACGTGCTCGTCCTCCGGTACGCGGGGCCGAAGGGCTATCCGGGCATGCCCGAGGTCGGCAACCTTCCGCTTCCCCGTCCGTTGGTCCGCCAGGGCGTACGCGACATGGTGCGGATCTCCGATGCGCGGATGAGCGGCACCTCCTTCGGCACCGTCGTGCTCCACGTGGCCCCCGAGGCAGCCGTCGGGGGACCGCTGGCACTGGTCGAGACCGGGGACTGGATCACGCTCGACGTCGACAGCCGAACCCTTCGGCTCGAGGTCGCCGACGACGTGCTCGCCGAGCGACGGAGACGGTGGTCCCCGCCGCCGGAGGAACCCGGAGGAGGTTACGTGCAGCTCTACCGGTCCCATGTGCTCCAGGCCGACCGCGGTGCCGACTTCGACTTCCTCGTCGGTCGCCGCGGCGCCCCGATCCCCCGGCAGCCCACGTGAGCCCCCCGGACGCTCCAGCCCCCTCGATGGCCGGCTGGCTCGACGGCCGGGTCGCCCTCGTCACCGGGGCGGGTGGCGGCATCGGCGCCGCCGTCGCCCGGAGCCTGGCCGGCGCGGGTGCTTCGGTCGGCGTCGTCGACCGCGACGCGGCGACCGCCGAGTCCACCGTCCGAGCCATCACCGCCGCCGGCGGCCGGGCGCTCGCCGTGGTGGCCGACATCGCTCGCCCCGACGAACGGCACCGACTGGTCGAGGAGGTGACCGATGGCCTGGGCGGTGTCGACATCCTGGTGAACAACGCCGCCGACCACGGGAGCCGGCACGGGTTCCTCGACGTCACCGAAGAGGAGTGGGAGCGCATCGTCGCCACCAACTTGACCGCCACCGCGTTCCTCAGCCAGGCAGTGGCCCCGGCCATGACGGCCCGCGGGTGCGGCGTCGTCATCAACCTGGCGGCGATCCAGGCCACGTTGCCCGTGCCCACCTACGTCAGCTACGTGGCGACCAAAGGTGGCATCGTCTCCCTCACCCGAGCCCTGGCCGTCGAGCTGTCACCGTATGGCATCCGGGTGAACGCGGTGGCCCCCGGTGCCATCGCCTCGGGCTCCACCGCCAACGCCCTAGCGGCGAGCGGTGATCCGACCGGGGCGGCGCCCACCCTCCTCGGCCGGATGGGCACCGTCGAAGAGGTGGCCGACGTCTGCGTGTTCCTGGCCTCGGACGCGGCTTCCTTCGTCACCGGAGCCATCCTGGTGGTAGACGGCGGGCGCAGCCTGTCCCGAGCGCCCGACCCGTTCGCCACCTTCGGCGCCCTCACCCGACCCGACGCACCGGCATCTGGGTCGCCGCCGCCGGCCGCCGGGCGACAGACGGGCTCGACGGGCGCACACGTGGACGGTTCCTCGTGAGCATGCACTCGACACCAGACGACCGGAGCGCTGGCACGAATGGCCCAACGGGCTGCCCGAAGACCGGCGAGGAGGCCCCGGTGGCGAACGGAGTCTTGGCTGCCCTCGCCACCCCGCTCACCGAGGACGGCGCCCTCGACCATGCTGGCCTTGCCCGCCTGGTGCACCACATCCTCGGTTCCGGCGCCTCCGGGGTCTGTCCGGCCGGGTCCACCGGCGAGGGCCCTCTGCTCTCCCGGGCGCTCCGCACCGAGCTCACCGCCGCCGTCGTCGGCCTGGCCCCGCCGCCCACGCCGGTCATCCCGGCGACGGTGAGCCTCACGCCGACCGACACCCTCGCCGACCTGGAGGCCTACGCCGAAGCCGGGGCGACTGCGGCACTGGTGCCACCGCCCTTCTACTACCCCCTTTCCGAGGCGAGCATCCTCCGCTTCTTCGACGAGGTTGCCGAACGTTCGCCGATCCCGTTGCTGCTCTACAACATCCCGGCTATGACGAAGGTCGTCCTGCCGGTCCGGGTCGTCGGCGAGCTGGCGGCGCATCCACAGGTGATCGGCATGAAGGACTCGAGCAGGGACCTCGAGTACTTCCAGTCGGCAGCCGTCGCCACCAGGCGACAGCACTTCTCGCTCCTCACCGGGTCGGACACCCTGCTGGTGGCGAGCATGGCAGCAGGGGCAGCGGGAACCATCGCCGCCTCCGTCAACCTCGTCCCAGCCATGGTGGTCAGCCTCTACCGGGCAATCCTCGACGGAGAGGACGAGGCGGCTCGCACCCTCCAAGAGCGCCTCATCGGCATCGTCCTCGCCTGCCGTCGACCCGGGTTCCCGGCCGGGTGGAAGGCGGCCTTGGCGCTTCACCAGCTCTGCGGTGCCACCGTCGCGCCCCCACTCGTTCCCGCCACCTTGGAAGCAACACGCGTCCTCGCCGACGAGCTGGCCCCGCTCATCACCGGATCGGACTGACCCCGCCGCCCGGTCGAGACGGGGCGGCGCTCACCGCCGGGTGGGCACCAGCCGGGCGCTCACCGCCGGGTGGGCACCAG
>JBMFXC010000082.1:5469-11206 GCA_049964655.1 Acidimicrobiales bacterium | reverse complement strand
GGCCACGTTCGCGCGCGACGCCAGCGTCCTCCTCGATGCCGGGTGGCGGCTCGAGGGCGTACGAGTCTTCGACCTGTTCCCGATGACCGCGCACGTCGAGCTCGTCGGGGTGCTCCGCCCGCCCGCCGGTGACGGGTGCCGGTGACGGGTCAGGGGACCGACGCGGTGACGGCGAGTGGCTGGCTCGCCGAGGACTGTCCTATACCGAAGGTGTAGGTGCCCGGTACCGTCGTCCAGCCACTGCCCTGGTAGATGCGTAGCGCACTCGCCGGTACGTCGAGGGTGATGGTGCGGTGCTGGCCTGGGTCGAGGGTGACCGTCGCGAAGGCGGCCAGCTCCGCCGGTGGCTCGCCGGCCGTTGCCGGGTGGGTCACGTAGACCTGGGGTACCGCCGTGCCCGGTCGCGTGCCGGTGTCGGCCACCGTGACGGTGAGGCGCTCGGCTGTCCCCGTCCAGGTGCCGGTGAGACCACTGAGCGAGAAGGTCGTGTACGACAGGCCGAAGCCGAAGGGGAACAGCGGCACCGTGCCAGTGGCGTGGTCGTAGCGATAACCGACGTCGAGCCCCTCGCTGTAGGTGGACGTGAGCCCGACCCCGGGCCACTGGGATGCCGTGGCGATGCCGGAGGCCGCCATCGACGTCGGGAAGGTGACGGGAAGGTGCCCGGAGGGGTCGACCTTCCCGAAGAGCACGGCAGCGATGGCCTGCCCGTCGGCCTGACCCGGGTACCACGCCTCGACTACCCCGTCCACGGAGGCGAGCCACGGCATGAGGACCGGACCCCCGGTGTCGAGGACGACCACCGTTCGAGGGTTGGCGGCGGCCACGGCGGCGATCAGCGCGTTCTCGTCGCCGGGGAGGGAGAGGCTGGGACGGTCGAACGCCTCGGCGTTGAAGTCACCGGCGAAGACGACGGCAACCTGGGCTCGTCGGGCCGCGGCCGCCGCTTGGGCGATGGCTCCGCTGTCGTAGGCCATGCCCAACTGGAGCGCGCTCGCGGTCGTCACTCCCCCGCCCAACGGCGTCCAGCGCAGTGCGAGCTGGTAGTGGTGCCCGGCGACCAGGGTGACGGGTTGGGACCAGATGCCGTGGACGTGGTTCTCCGGGTCGCTCACCGCCGGGGCCCCGTCGAGGGTGAGGGTGGCCGCGCCCGAGCCGGCCAGTGACAGGTCGTAGAGCCCCGAGCGCGGCACGGTCAGTGTCCCCGTCCACGTCACGGCGGCTGGTCCCCACCCGGCTGGCAGCTCGATACGGGTGCCGCCGCCGGCCATCGACCCGTACGCCGTGCCGGGCAGCCGGTGCCGGAGACCGGGGCTGAGGGCTCCGTGCCCCGTTGGTCCTTGCTGGGAGCCCTCCGGTGCCGGGTTCACCGGACTGCCGGCGCCGGCCCGGGGGTGGAGCGTCTCGGGCGACGGCGAGGGCTGGGGCACGGCGACGGGAGGCTGTGGGACGAGCACGGCCCGGGCGGTCGAGGTGACCGCCTGGAGGGGCGTGGCCGTGGTGGCGGCGTGGGACACGGTGAGCGTCAGGCCGTGGCCGACTCCGGATGCGGGGACGAGGTCTGCCGTCGGGAGGTCGGGGAGCGGTCGCGTGGTGGAGGCACCCGCAGCGAACGTCACCCGGGTTGCTCGGCCGGCAGCGGCACGGATGGCAGCCAGCGGCGTGGAGACGTACGGGGCGTGGACGTGTGCGCTTCCGAAGCCCTCGGCGACGGGCACCGACGAGGCAGCGGCGCCGATGACGGCGATCGAGCGGGTCTTCGTCGGGCTGAGGGGAAGGGCGCCACCCTGATCGCGCAGCAGGACGGCTGAGCGTTCGGCGGCATCGAGGGCGACAGCAGCGTTCTCGGGGGTGTCGACAGGCTTCCCTGGCGTACCGGCGACTGGCCGACCCACCAGGTGGTAGGCGAAGAGCGCGGTCAAGACGCGCTCGACGTCAGTGTTGATGGTCGCCATGGTGACGAGCCCGTGGTGCACGGCGGCGGCAAGGGCAGGGATGGAGCTGGGTTTCAAGAGGTCGGTGCCGGCGGCGAGCGCGGTCGCCGGGTTGTGGACGGCCCCGAGATCGGAACGGACGAAACCGGTGAACCCCCAGCTCGACAGTGTCTGGCTCAGCGCCGGGTCTTCGCACTGGTAGGTGCCATCGAGGCGCGGGTAGGCGCACATGATCGAGGCGACGTGCGCCTTGGTCACGGCAGCCTTGAAGGGAGCGAGGTAGAGCTCGTGGAGTGCTCTCGTGGGGACGACGGCGTCGAGCGCCCCGCGGTTGGTCTCCTGGTTGTAGGCCACCAGGTGCTTGGCGTCGGACATCGTCCCGGTCGCCTGGATGCCGTCGATCTCGGCAACGCCGAGGGCGCTTGCCAGGGTGGGGTCCTCGCCGAAGCCCTCGAACGCCCGGCCGTTCCACACCACCCGGTCGAGGTTCAGGTTAGGTCCCTGCACGGCGTCGAGGCCCTGGGCGTGTGCTTCCGAACCGAGCACGGTCCCGTAGGCCCGGGCGAGCGACGGATCGAACGAGGCGGCGACGCCGAGCGGGGCGGGAAGGGCGGTCACCCCCGTGTCGTGGTAGGCGAGGCCGGCCGGACCGTCCTGGAGGCTGAGCGAGGGGATGCACAGGCGACCGACGCCGCTGTCGACGTTCTCGTAGGGTCCGACTGCCCGCAGGACGAGCTCGCCGAGCTTCTCGGTCAAGGTCATCCGGGCGACGACGTCGCGTGCCAACGTCGCCGGGGAGGCCCCGTCGGCCATGGCCAGTTGGAGCCATGGGCAGTCCGTGACCGGTACGGGAGGTGTCGGCAGGTCGGCCAGGGCTCCATCGGCGTCGCTGCCGGGGCCGCCCCCGGGGTGACCGCCGGACTGGGTGGTATCGCCGACGGCGTTGGCTGACGGCGATTCGCTGGGCCACTCGACGGCGAGGCTGGCCACCAGCACGACGACGACGGCGACACCGAGGAGACGCCTGAGCCGGTTCCAGTCGCCGTCTCGGCCACGGTTCGGGCGACGGCCGACGGCGGCGACCGTGCTCGCCCACCACCCAGCGACGCGCGCTCGCCATGACGTCGCCGGATGGGGCTGACCTGTCGGAGGAGGAGAAGACATGCGCGCTGAGTGCGACCCTGGCTGCCGTGCGTACCTGCCAGAGACGGTCGTCTCAGGCTACTCCCAGGTGCGCTGCGGAGAGGGGGAGAGGGATGGTGGTGACCGCGGCAGGAAGGCCGTTCCGCTTCGATCGGGCAAGGGGTGCGGGTGGGGGCCGTCGGGGGCGGACTGTCGCGGGCGGCGAGGAGAGCACTACGGTGCTGGTGCGGAGGAGGCCTGGTGAGGACGGTCACGACGACACGGACGGAGCCCCGGTGAGCTCGCAGCTGGCGCGGCCGAGGGTTGCCCTGGTGGTCAACCCGACCAAGGTCCCCGACGCGGACGCCGTGGTTGCCCGGGCTCGGCTTCGCGCTGCCCTCGCCGGAGCGCCGCCACCGCTGCGGTTCGACACTACCGTCGACGACCCTGGCACGGGCCAGGCCCGGGACGCGCTGGCCCGTGGCGCCGACGTGGTCATCGCCTGTGGTGGTGACGGGACGGTGACGGCCTGCGCCCGTGCGGTGGCTGGTTCGGGTGCGGCGCTCGCGGTCCTGCCACGAGGTACCGGCAACCTGTTGGCCCGGAACCTGGGCGTCCCTCTCGACACCGACGGCGCCCTCGACGCGGCCTTTGCTCCGGCTCGGCGGCGGGTCGACGTGCTGGATGCCGGTGAGCACGAGTTCACGGTGATCGCCGGCGTCGGTTTCGACGCCGCCCTCGTGCGCGAGACCGACGAGGACGCCAAGGGGCGCTTTGGCTGGCTGGCTTACGTGCTCGCTGCCGGACGCGCCCTGCGTTCGGCGTCGCGGCGGCGCTTTCAGGTGACGGTCGATGGCGTCCACACGGTCCGGGCTGCCGCCGTCGGTACGCTGGTGGGCAACGTCGGCACCCTGCGCGGCGGGATGACCCTCTTCCCCGAGGCGCGCCCGGACGACGGGCTACTCGACGTGCTCGTGTTTGCCCCCCGTGGCGCTCTGCAGTGGCTGAGCGTCGCCTGGCACGGCCTCCGGGGACGGGCCCATCGCTCGCCGCACGCCCACACGCTGAGGGGCCGCGAGGTGCGGATCGTCCTCGACGAACCGTTGCCGGTCGAGTTCGATGGCGACCACGTCGGCGAGGTCACGGAGTTGACGATCCGGGTACGGCCCGGCGTGCTCCAGGTGTGCGCTCCGCCATCGGGCGCGTGGCCCGCGGTCAGCCAGCGACCATGGGGGCCGGGCATCCTCCCTCATCCGGCCCTCGGGCCGGAGGGGGCCGGTGCCGAGAAGCCCGAGGAACGGCGACGCTCGGGTTGAGCGTCCTCGTCGAGCGACGTCGCCGGGATGCCGGTGGAGTCGCCCTGCGCCTATGCCCCGGTTGCTGTTGTCGGGCTGTTCGGGACAAGCGCTCCGTCCAGGAGCTCAGTACAGGCGCACGAGCGTGGCCTGGGCGTCGTAGCGCTTGGTCGGTCCTCGGACGCACCAGCGCTCCGTGAGCAGCGTCGGGCTCTGTGCCGAGGTGGTGAGCTCGTAGGAGTCGGCCGCGCAGTCGTGGACGGCGTGCCACGTACCGCCGCTCAGGTCGAGGTCGACGAAGGGACGTCCGTCGGCAAAGTGGACCATGACCGCGCCGTCGGCCCGGGGCCGGAGCTCGAGGACCCGGCGAGCCGGGCCCCGGTGGGCTCCGAAGCGCACTTCGCCGACCTCGAGGTAGGTGGCCGAGCCCTCGGCGTCCCCGGCGGAGCGCTCGACGCGCACCGTACCGGTGAAGGAGCCGGAGCAGCCGAGGTGGTGGTCCTCGACGACGCGCCGGATGTCCCAGGTTCCCAGCAGGAAGGCGAGCGTGTCAGCGACGTCCACGGTCGACATCCTCCCGCACCGGGCCACCGGCCGCGAGCGCGGAGGGTGGCCCTCCACGTACCCCGTCCACCTCGGCTTGCTAAGGTCGGCCGGTCACGGGCGGGGCTGACCGCCGCCGCCGAGGCCGTTGCCGAGGAGGAGTTGCATCCCATGTCGCAAGCCGTCGCCCTGCCACGCAAGGAACCAGTGGTGCTCGCCGACCTGCTGCCGGGCACGCTCGTGCGCGACGTGCTGTTGGTCGTCGGGGCCGCGGGGCTGGTCGGACTGCTCGCCCAGGTGTCGGTCCACCTCTCCTTCACGCCGGTGCCCATCACCGGCCAGACCCTCGGGGTACTGCTCGCCGGCACGGCGCTCGGTTGGAAGCGAGGAGCAGCCGCCATGGCCCTCTACGCCGTCGCCGGCGTGGCCGGGGTACCGTGGTTTGCCGGGCACGCCAGCGGGTACGTCGGCTCGTCGTTCGGTTACATCGTCGGCTTCTTCTTCTGTGCCGCCCTGTGCGGGCGGCTGGCCGAGCGGGGCGCCGACCGGTCGTTGTGGAAGTCCGTGCCGGCCATGGTCGCCGGCGAGGTCGTCATGTACGGCGTGGGCGTCACCTGGCTGGCCGTCAGCCTCCACGTCGGGCCGGCCAAGGCGATCTCTCTTGGGCTCACCCCGTTCCTCGTCGGGGACGCCCTCAAAGCCGCACTGGCCGCTGGGCTCCTGCCGGCCGCCTGGAGGCTCACCGGGCAGCGCTGAGCCGACCTCACGTCGCGCACGGCGCAAGAGCACAGGTCGACTGAAGGGCAGGTCGACTGGAGGGCAGGTCGACAGTGTCGACACGGC